>JANOBY010000154.1:0-7846 GCA_031411935.1 Planctomycetales bacterium
CGTGATTCCGGTCTGCAGGTCGGGCGGGGCCTATCTTCCCCTCACCCTAACCCTCTCCCCGCGAGCGGGAGAGGGGACCAGATTGAGTCCTGGCCGCGTGGCGGGGAGAGGGGACCAGAGAAGACCCGACTCGTTCCCGTATTCCGCGTGGGAACGATGGACGAACAAGCGAAAAGCCGCCCTTTGAGGAAGCCCCAGGGATGATCGAGAACATCGTCGAGTGGTCCATACGCAACCGGTTCCTCGTGATCCTCGCCGCGCTGGTCGTGGGCGTGGCGGGGTTCCGCGCGCTCATGACCATGCCCGTGGATGCGATCCCCGACCAGTCCGAGAACCAGGTCGTGGTCTTCACCGACTGGATGGGCCGCAGCCCCCAGGAGATCGAGGACCAGGTCACCTATCCGCTCACCACGAAGCTCCAGGGCCTGGCGGGCGTGAAGGTCGTGCGGTCGTCCAGCGAGTTCAACTTCTCGATGGTCAACGTGATCTTCGACGACTCGACCGACTTCTACTTCGCCCGCCAGCGCGTGCTCGAACGCCTGGCCACCGTGGCCCCCGAGCTTCCCCAGGGCGTGACCCCGTACATGGCCCCCGACGCCACCGCCGTTGGGCAGATCTTCTGGTACACGCTCGAAGGCACGAACACCGACCTGGGCGAGCTGCGGGCCATCCAGGACTGGTTCGTCCGCTACCAGCTCAACTCGGTGCCCGGCGTGGCCGAGGTCGCGAGCGTGGGCGGAGCCCCTCGCGAGTATCAGATCGACCTCGACCCCAACAAGCTCCGCTCGTTCGGCATCAGCCTGGGCGAGATTTACTCCGCCGTCGAGCGATCCAACTCCTCCGTCGGCGGCCGCGTGATCCATAAAGGGAACGCCGAATATCTGATCCGCTCGGTCGGCTGGATCAAGAATCTGGAGGACCTGAAGGACACGGTGATCGCCCAGCGCGGCGGGGTGCCGATCACCCTGGGCACGATCGCGACCGTGCAGATGGGGCCGGGCTTCAAGAGGAGCGTGCTGGAGAAGGACGGCAACGAGGTCGTGGGCGGCGTGGTCATGATGCGCTATGGCGAGAACCCGCTGGAGGTCACCCGCCGCGTGAAGGAGAAGATCACCTCGCTCAGCGCCGGGCTGCCCGAGGGCGTGCGGATCGTGCCCTTCTACGACCGCACTCCCTTGATCAACAAGGCGCTCGAGACCGTGAGCGCCACGGTGAAGGAGGAGATTATCATCTCCACGGTCATGATCGTGCTGATCATGGGGCACCTGGGCGGGGCGTTCGTGGTGTCGATCACGCTTCCGCTGGCGATTTTGTTCAGCTTCCTCATGATGAAGATCTTCGGCATCCCATCGAACATCATGAGCCTGGCGGGCATCGCGATCTCGGTGGGGATCCTCGAGGACCAGGCGGTGGTCATGACCGAGAACGCCGCGCACCACCTCACCCGCCGATTCGGCACCGAGCGGATCCGGGGCAATGTTCTCGATGTGATCATCCCGGCATGTCGCACGGTGGGAAGGCCGATCTTCTTCTCGGTGCTGATCACCATCGTGTCGTTTTTGCCGGTGTTCGCGCTCACGGGGCGGTCGGGCAAGATGTTCCACCCGCTGGCGTGGACGAAGACGTTCGCGCTGATCGGTGTGGCCGTGCTGGCGATCACGCTGGTCCCGGCGCTCATCCCGATCTTCCTTCGCGGACGCATCAAGTCGGAGGACGAGAGCTGGCTGGTCAGGACGATGATCACGATCTTCAAGCCCATGCTGTCGTGGCTCATGGACCGCGCCACGCTCGTGTGCTGGCTGTTCGTGTGCATTTTGGGGACGGGCTATCTCGCCTCAACCCGCCTGGGCAGCGAGTTCATGCCGCCTCTGGACGAAGGCTCGATCCTCGACATGCCCACGTCGGTGCCCAGGATCTCGGTCACGCAGGCCACCCAGGATTTGAAGGCCCGCGACGCCGTGTTGCGCACGTTCCCCGAGGTAATCCTCGTCGTAGGGAAGGCCGGACGCGCCGAGACCGCCACCGACCCCTCGCCGCTCGACATGGTCGAGACGATCGTGAACCTCTCCGACCGCGAGCTCTGGCCCAAGCGCACCCTGCGGTACGACGACGCGCTGGTGCAGGCCCGCGCGACCCTCGCGGCCCTGGAAGCGAAGGGGCTGGTGAAGCCGCTGACGGTGAAGGACGACCGCGACGCCCTGCTGAACGAGGTCGCGATGGAGACCGTCTCGCGCGTGGACACGACCCTGCGCGGCCTGGCGCTGGAGAGGCTCAAGGAGAACCGCCCGGCCCTGGGCAAGACGCTCGCGGGCGTGGTCGTCGATTCGCTGCTCTCCCGCGTGGAGCCGGACCTGCTGCTCCGCAAGCCCACGAGCGGGGAGCGTGACGACCTGACCGGGGCCATGAGCGCCACCTACGGCTCGCGGATCGCCGTCGAGATCCGCGGCGACGACGTGACCGCGATGGTCAACGACGCCGCGAAACGGCTCGTCAAGCTCGGCGTGCTCACGGACCGCGACGACCTGCTCTCGCCCCGCCCCGGCCGGTGGGAGACGGCGATGGACGCCGCGGGCGAGCTGCTGGGCCGAGCCCCGGAGACCCTCTTCACGAGGATCACCACCGAGGTCGGCACGGCCCACGAGGAGGCCCTGAAGGGGTACGTCAAGAAGCTCAACTGGGAGCTGTTCGATCGCGCCGTGCCGCTGGCCACCGAGGTCGCGATCGACGAGTTGCTGAAGCGTGCCGAGCTGAGGAAGCTGATCGCCAGGCCGACGGACGCGAAGGAGGTCATGGCGATCCAGACGGGCCTGCAAATGCCGTTCGGCGATCGTCTGTTCCTCTGGAGGAAGTCGAAGCAGGACCTCGTGGACGAGATGGGCACGGCGCTCCAGGTGCCCGGCTGGGGCAACATCTTCACGCAGCCGATCATCAACCGCATCGAGATGCTGGCCACCGGCGTGCGCACGCCCGTGGGGATCAAGGTCTTCGGCGACAATCTGGACGAGATCCAGCGCGTGAGCCAGGACATCGCCGAGGTGGTGCGCGGCGTGCGCGGGGCCAACGGCGTGGTGCCCGACCAGATCGTGGGCAAGGGCTACGTCGAGATCGACATCGACCGCAAGGCCGCCGCGCGCTACGGGATCCAGGTCGGCGACATCCAGGACGTGGTCGAGGTGGCCATGGGCGGCAAGCCGCTCACGATGACCGTCGAGGGCCGCCGCCGGTTCCCCGTCCGCGTGCGCTACGGCCGCGACTTCCGAACCGACGAGGAGACGCTCAAGAACATCCTCATCACCGCGCGAGGGGCCACCGGGGCCGCACCGGGCGCCGGAGGCATGGGCATGGGGTCGTCGGCGGAAGCCTCACCCGCGAAGCCCGACGCCGCGCCCGTTCAGGTGCCCCTCTCGGAGGTGGCGAACGTGCGCGTGGTCGAGGGGCCGTCGATGATCAAGAGTGAAAACGGCCTGCTGCGCGCCTATGTGCAACTGACGGTCACGGGGCGCGACGAGGTGGGATTCGTGGAAGAGGCCCGGCGCGTGGTCGCGGCGAAGGTCAAGCTCCCGCAGGGAATGTACATCGAGTGGGCCGGGCAGTTCGAGAACGAGATGAAGACGCGCAAGACGCTTCAAATCGTGTTCCCCGCCGTGATCGCGGTGATCGTGCTCATCCTGTACATGACCTACAAGAGCTGGATCGACGCGGCGCTGATGATGACCAGCGTGCTCGGGGCGCTGGCCGGCGGGGCGATCTTCCAGTGGCTCTTCGGGTTCAACTTCTCGGTCGCCGTGTGGGTGGGGTACATCGCCTGCTTCGGCATGGCGACCGAGACCGGGATCGTCATGCTCGTGTACCTGCGCGAGGCGATCGACGAGCGCGGGGGGCTCGAAGGCATACGCTCGATCCCCGAATTGAAGGAGGCGATCCTCCAGGGTGCGATCCATCGCCTGCGGCCGAAGCTCCTGACGGAGGGGACGACCATCATCTCGATCGCGCCCATGCTGTGGGCCTCGGGCGTGGGGTCGGAGGTGATCCGGCCCATGGCCGCGCCGGTGCTGGGCGGGCTGCTCATCGCCGACGAGGTGATCGACATCTTCCTGCCGGTGCTCTACTTCGCGGTGAAGAAGTGGCAGTGGCGGAAGGTCCATCACCTCGGGCCGCTCGACACCGAGGTTCCGTCGGCCGTGACCGGGTCGGAGTGAACCGGCTCAGCGGGCCTTCCGCTTCGTTGTGCCCTTGCTGCGGGACCGGGTCGCCTTGCCCCTGGCGGGAGGGTTGGGGTCGGCCACCACGAACGAGCCCAGGGGCCGGGAGTCCGCGAACCCGGAGAGCGCCCCCTGCCCGTTCGCGCCGAAGCTCCGGAAGCCTCCGCCCGCGCCTCCGCCGCCCAGGCCGAGCCCACCGCCCAGGCCCCCTCCGCCGATCCCCCCGCCGGGGAACCCGCCGAGCCCCCCGTTGCCGCCTCCGCCCACGGCGGCGGGGATGGTGAAGGTGTCGAACCGGTCGAAGTCGATGAACGTGGGGTTCAGGTCCATGAGGCGGACATAACGGCGGTCGGCCGAGACCACGGGGCGGACGCTCATGGTCACGCCGTCGGGGATCGTCCCGATCGAGGGGGCGAAGGCCACGGCCCCCTGGCCGCGAGCCGCGTTGCCCGGGCCCAGCAGGGCGACCATGCCGACGACAGCCAGAGCCTGGTACTTGCGAGCGCCACGCATGGACTCGACCTCCGGTCAACGGCCCGAACATCCCGCCTTCGAGAGTAATCTAGGTCTCATGGGCCGGGCAAGACCGCGATCGGTCGATTCGTTTCACGCAGAGGACGCCAAGAGGGAGGATTCCCACCCCCTCTGCGACCTCTGCGTGAAACGCATTTCTCACGGCAGGGTGAGCACGCCCAGCCGGTTGACCTCGGTGGAGTTGACCGTCACTCCGCCGCGCTTGGCGGTCCCGCTGTCGCCTCGGGCGGTGGAGAGGGCCTTCACGTTGCGCCTCTTGCCGATCGAGATGTGGTTCAGCGGGGCCCCCACGAAGGCCGAGTCGGTGGCCTGCCGGGCCGCGATCAGGTTCACGTTCCCCGAGGAGTTGACCACCACCCCGGTGGCCGTCTGCGTGACGAACCTCAGGAGGTTGCCGCGGACGTTGATGAGCGCGGCGTCGAAGAGCTCGGGGTGGAAGCTCTCGCTCAGGCCCGCGAGCCGGTTCGGGTTGTTCAGGGCCACGGCCCCGGTCACGGCGATCGTCGAGGGGTTGAGCAGGGTCACCGCGTTGCGGCCCGCCACCACGCCGGTCACCAGCGCGAGGTTGGGTCCGATGCTGCCCAGGGCCATGGTGGGGTTCTGCATGGCCTGGCCGGGGACCCCGGCGTCGATGAAGGTGCTGGTGATCGGGTTGGTGAGCGCGGTGCGGCTGGTCTCGCGGATGCCCAGGGCGGTCTGGGAGAACGAGAGCACGCCCGCCTGCACGCGGTCGGGGACGAAGGTGTCGAAGTGGGCGGCCCCGGTGGCGAAGATGGTGCTGGCCCCGGCCAGGCCGGTCAGCCCGCCCGAGAGCTCGAACTCGCGGGCCGGGGAATAGGTCACGCCCACGGCCACGGCCTGCCCGGTGGCCAGGCTCTGGGTCACGTCGATCTGCTGGACCAGGCCGTTCACGCCGGCCGAGGAGTCGGCCACGAAGGTGCGGACGTCGCTGGAGCCGATCGCGTCGATCTCGGTCAGGCCCCTCGCGGCGAGGTTCGCCACGCTGAACTGCCCCACGGTCGTGCCGCTGATCGCATCGACCGCGGTGATCGTGGTGCCCGAGCCCACCAGCGCCACCAGCCGCCCGTTGTTGCGGCCCAGCCCCACGCCGGCCAGGGCCGTCCCGCCGGCGGGCACCGGCGTGGACTGGAGGGCCGCCCCCGTGGCGGTATCGAACCGGATGACCGAGCTGGTCACCGGGTCGAACCCGAAGATCTGGGCATTGCCCAGCGGGTTGGACCGCCGGGCGCCCTTCACGTTGTCGATCTGCACGTCCACGCCGGTGGGCGCGGGCTCGGTGGTGGCCGTGGCCCCGGTCGAGATCAGGGTCACGTTCTGGCCGGTCGAGCCGGTGGACGTGCCGGTGCCCGGGTTGAAGTTGTCCACGATCACGTCGACCGAGGTGGGCGTGGTGGCGGTGCTGGTCGGCTCGGGCAGGGCCGTGAGCTGGATCTGCGTGTTCCTCGCCGCCGAGCGGAGCCCGATCGTGCCGATCCCGCCGGCCAGGTTGATGTACCCGTTGGGCACGAGGTCGAACTTCTGGAGGTTCACCGTGCTCAGGGCGTTGCTGCCCGTGGCCGAGGGGCTGCCCAGCGGCAGGTCGGCGTCGCGGATGCTCGCGAGCTTGGCTCGGCCGTTGCCGCCCCTCACGCTGCCCAAGATGATCGAGCTGGACGTGGTGTCATCGTACACCAGATCGAGCGCCCCGTCGGACCGGAGCGTCGTGCCCGCCAGGCTCCCCGGGCCCAGCAGGGCGATCGTGACCTTCGCGCCCTGGGCGGTCCGGTAGGTGAACCGGCGGTCCTTCTGGCTGGTCGCGTTGATCGAGACCTCGGCGATGCTCGGGTCGTACGACGCGAGCTCGGCCTGGTCGGCCGCGGGCGTGCTCGCGTTGAGCATCTGGCGGGCTTCCAGGTTTTCCAGGACCGGCGCGGTCCTTCTCAGGGTCGATGACTTGCGGCCGGTCATGGAACGTGCCTCCTGCGTCGCGATTCGATGGCGAACGACCTGAGCGGTCGGAGGGACAGCCCCGCGCATCCGTCGCGGGCCTCACAATCGCTCGATGGGGTCTAGATCGGACAATCCGACACCCCGGCATGATCGCATCGCGGCGATTTTTCGGATCTCGTGGGACGACCCGACCGACCGCCACGAGGCGATCCCCCCTGGCAAGGGCGTGTCGCCATCGGTAAACTCGGCGGAAATCGGCCCGTGCGCGGGCGCGAGTTCGTTTGCTCGTCACGCTATTCCTGATGTAAGGAGACTCCTGGTGCGCCGTTTTGCCACGCTAGCCCTCTCGCTGACGTTCCTGCTCGGATCGGCCTCGGCCGCCCGCCTGCTCGCGCAGGACGAGAAGAAGACCGCCGACGCCCCCAAGCAGGACGAGAAGCCCGCCGAGAAGCCGGCCGAGCCCGCCAAGCCCGCCGAGGCCCCCAAGCCCGCCGCCGAGGCCCCCGCGGTCACCCCGGCCACGGCCACGCCCGCCCCGGCCGCCCCCGCGGTCAAGCCGATCCCGCCCGAGGTCCAGGCCAAGCTCGACGCCGCCCGCAAGGCCGTGGCCGAGGCGATCGTCGCCGCCGAGAACGCCGGGCTCGTCGAGACCACCATCAGCGACCCCCCGCCCATCCTCGACATCCTCATCACCGGCCGCGCCAACGACGTGGCCGCCCTGAAGGCCGTGACCAAGGACGCCCCCGAGGCCGGCGTGAGCCCCGAGGTCTTCGGCGCCTGGTTCACCGGATTCGGCAAGGCGATGGAAGGCATCTCGGCCGAGAAGAACGTGCGGATCGTGCCCCCCTCCAAGGGCCTGAGCGACTGGTACAAGACCCGCGCCGCCGTGATGGCCCCGTACCTCGAAGAGGCCCGCAAGGCCAGCCCCAAGCCCGCCGCCCCCGCAGCGGCCCCCGCGGCCGAAGCCCCCAAGGCCGAGCCCGCCAAGCCCGCCGACGCTCCCAAAGAGGAGATGAAGAAGGAAGAGCCCAAGAAGGAAGAAACCAAGCCCGCCGACGCTCCCAAGGAGGAGCCGAAGAAGGAAGAGCCCAACACCGCACAAACACCGAAGGAAGAGCCCAAGAAGGCGGAGCCCAAGCCCGCCGAAACTCCCAACGAGG
>JANOBY010000155.1:0-12773 GCA_031411935.1 Planctomycetales bacterium
CGAGGACGCGACCCACCCGGCCATGAGGGGGCTCCTCTCCAAAGACTTCTTCACCTGGGGGCCCGACGAGGTCGTCTATCGCGATGCCTACTTCAAGCCCACGCGCGGGGCCCGCTCAATCCTCCAGTGCCACGACCAGCTTCGCCACTCCGCCCTGATCGAGATCCCCATCGGCCCCGGCCTGCTCATCGTGTCGCAACTCCCCATCGCCGGATCCTTGAGCACGAACGCGGTGGCAAGGGCTCTGCTGGAGAACCTGCTCGACCACGCGGTGCACTACAAGCAGGAGTTCCGCGAGGTCGTGGCCGTCGTCGATGGGGCGCCCGAGCTGGCCGACGCTCTTGAAAACACCGGCCTGAAGTTCCGCCGAGAGAGCGACACTCTGCGAGCGATCGACGATCCCTCGGCGAGGATCGCGGTGCTCAACGCGTCGCCCAGGAATCTCCAGGCGTTGACGGGTCACCCCCAGAAGGTCGCGGCGTTCAAGGCCCGCGGAGGGTACCTGGTGCTCAACGGGCTCACGCCCGAGGGGCTCGACGCCTTCAATGCCCTGGTCGGGCAGGACCACATGATCCGGCCGTTCCGCCGCGAGCGCGTGACCTTCCCCCCGGTGCGCGACCCGCTCACGGCGGGGTTGTCCCTCGGCGACCTGGCGCTCTATTCCTCCGAGCGGATCTTCCCCTGGCAGGAGGGCAACTATGTGGCCAGCGACACGTTCTCGTTCGTGGTCGATACCGATGACGTGGCCCCCTTCGCCCGCATGTTCGACCGCAACGGGTTCAATGCGAACATGGCCAACGGGATGATCTCGGCCGACGGCTGGAAGTACATCGTGAACCTGCCCGCGCCCGAGAAGGGGTCGATGGACTTCGTGCTCGACCTGCCCAGCCCCCGCACGATCGACGGCGTGGAGTGGATCGGCAACACGTTCTACTATCCCGTGACGAAGTTCGGCCTGCTCTTCGACGGCAAGGCCGGGCCGACCTTCGCGGTCAAGCCGAACAACGACCCACAGGAGTTCACCTTCCCGCCGCAGACCGGCCGCAACATCACGCTCCAGCTCCTCGAATGGGAGAAGATCCCGGGCAAGAACGCGGTGACGGGCCTCGACAACATCCGCCTGCGTGCGGCTCGTTCCCCCGAGTCCCGGGCGAAGGTCCGGCCGATGGAGACCAGCGGAGGGCTCGTCCACTATCCCGACGGCCCGGGCGGGATCGTCCTGGCGAACGTCCTGTACAAGACGAGCGAGGACGTCCCGGTCAACGCCGAGAAGAAGCGGGCGATCCTGGCCACCATCCTCCGCAACCTCAAGGCCCCTTTCTCCTCGGGCCGCACGGTCATCGCCGGGGCGAACCTGGATTACGCGCCCATCGACCTCTCCAAACAGGCCAACGCGTTCCGCACCGAGAAAGGGTTCTTCGGCCAGGCCGCAACGAGCTTCAAGGATCTGCCCACCGGCCGGCAGAACTTCGCCGGGGTGACGTTTCAGGTTTATGACTTCCCAACCTCCCCCGTCCCCACGATCGTCATGCTGGGCGGACCGGGCATTCCGGGGAATTTGCCCAGATCGGTCAAGGGGATCCCGGTCGATCGCAAGGCCGATGCGCTCTTCTTCCTCCAGGCCGCTCGAATCGACAGGCGGCGGGATCGGAACGAGCTCCGCGACAAGGTCCAGAAGCCGATCGGCCGGTACGTGGTCACCTACGCCGACGGGAAGGCCGCCGAGGTGCCCATCGTGGCGGAGGTGGACGTGGAGGATTACCGCCAGAAGCGGCCCGCACCGCTACCCGGTGCCCGCGTGGGGTGGACCCGTCCCTATCCGGGCTCCGACCTCTCCGCCGTGGCGTATGTTCAGCAGTGGACAAATCCGCGTCCCGAGGAGAAGATCAAGTCGGTGGACCTGGTGGGGGTCGACCACGCCCCCGGAGTTCCCGCCCTGATCGCGATCACGGCCGCCACAGCGCGTCCCTGACCCCAGATCCGGCATAATCCCACCCTTCGGCGTGTTCGGTTCAAGCGGATCGCCCGGTCTCGTCGATACCCACGGCTATACGGTTAGATCTGCGCCGGGAAACGATCGTTTGCGGCGTGTTCAGGGGGTTTAGGTTGTCATGTGAAGTTTAGATAAGCGGGCCGTCTGGACTTGCGGACGGCGGATAAGGAAGTTGCGGCGAAATTTAAGTTCGGGTAGGCGAGCACCATCCAGGGAAGGACGGGCGCGATGCCGAGGTGGCCGGCGAGGCGAATGATGGGGGTCGGGCTGGGCCTTTGCCTGGTTCTGGGCTCCTTCGCGCATGCCGCCGCCCCGAAGGCGCAGGTCCTCTGGTCGCAGAATCGCAAGTTCCGGATCCCGGTGACGGTCCCGCCCGACACGCGAAATCTCGTGAAGGAGCTGTTCCTCTGGGTCTCGGACGACTCCGGGTACACCTGGAAGAAGTCCACGAGCGCCAGGCCCGACTCGCCCGAGTTCTCGTTCCGGGCCCCCCGCGACGGCGAATACTGGTTCGCGGTCCAGACCCTCGACGTGAACGGCAAGTACTACCCCAACGGCGACATGCCCGCCGAGCCCACGCTGAAGGTGATCGTGGACTCGGTCGCCCCCACGATCGTGCTCGAGGCCCAGGGGCGTCGCGGCAGCACGGTGGGCGTGCGGTGGGACGTGCAGGATGAGCACCTCATGCTCAACACGATGACGATCGAGTACCAGTCCGAGGGGGCCCGCGACTGGCGGAACGTCCCCCTGTCCCGCGCCGACATCGCCTACATCGGGGCCAAGACCTGGGACGCCGGGACCGCCGACCCGGTCCATGTGCGGATGACGATCGCCGACCGGGCCGGGAACAAGCGGAGCGTCGAGGAGCTTGTCCCCGACGGCATCGCCGCCGAGCCCGGCCCTCCGGGCCCCAACACGCGATCGTCGGCCCCGCCGGTCACGCCGATCTCGGCCCGGCCCGCCCCTTCCCCGTCGGCGGGCTCCGACGCGGACCCGTTCGGCCCGGTGGAGACGCCGCCCGGCCCGCCCCCTCGGGGCGCAGGGCGATCTGCCCCGGCCGACGACTTCGACCTGCCCAGCCCCGGTGCCCGGCCCGCCCCGGACACAGATCCCGACTTTGACACCCCTTCGGCCCCGCAGGCCGCCCCCTCGGCCCGGCAGCAGGCGACCTCGGGCCCCACGTTGCTGGTCGGCAGCCCGCGATTCCCGCTGAAGTATCAGGTCGAGGACGCCGGGCCCGACGGCCCGAACCTCGTCGAGTTGTGGATCACCCGCGACGGGGGCCGGAGCTGGAGCCGCCTGCCCGAAGACGCCGACCGCACGAGCCCCTATAACGTGGACCTGGGCGGAGAGGGGACCTTCGGCCTCTGGCTCGTGGTGCAGTCGGCCTCGGGGCTCGGCGACCCTCCCCCCGCTCCCAACGATCGCCCCCAGTCGTGGGTCGAGGTGGATTCGGCCCCGCCGAGCGTTACGATGGACCGGCCCCGCGTAGGGACGGGCGCCAACGCCGGCAAGGTCATCCTCTCGTGGAGGGCCAGCGACGCGCACCTGGCCACCCGGCCGGTCACGCTCTTCTACCGCGAGGAGCGGGCCGATGCCCAGTGGACCCCCCTGCCGGGCGTGGAGCCGCAGGAAGCGAGCGGGCGGCTCGTGTGGATCGTCCCGCCGACCCTCTCCCCCAAGTTCCACGTGAAGGCCGAGGCCGTGGACACCCTGGGCAACCGGGGCTCGGCCGACTCGCTGGACAGCGGCCCCATCCTGGTCGATCGGGCCCGCCCGAGGGGCCGGATCCTGGGCCTGGATCAGGCCAACGGCACGTCGCGTCAGTAACGAATGCCTTATTCCGGGCCGGTGGGCTTGATCGGGTAGGGCGACACGAGGTCGGGAAGCGTTCGCGCCTCGGCGCATCGGCGGGCGAATTCGCCGGTCTCGTTGCGTGCGTCGAACAGGGCAGCGAGCTTGCGGGCCTCGTCGTCGAAGAACGAGGCGAGCGCCAGCGGGTCGTACCGGCCCGACTCCTGGAACACGGGAAACGCCTTCGGGAGACGCAGGGCCACCGTCGCGTTGGCGTCTCGCGAGCTCGCCACCCGCTCCATCAGAAAGCGGGCCGCGAGGGCGAAATCGAACCGGTCCATGCGGCCCGACGCCAGGGCCTCGCGCGGGTAGGGCAGATGGGTCTCGAAGAGCTTGATCGCTCGGGCGAGGTTGTCGGTCAGGGCCAAAAACGTGATGTGATGCGCGGCGTCCTCCACGAGCATGGGCTTGCCCGAGATCAGGCGGTGCCCCTTGCGGTGCACGGCCATGGCCTCGTCCACCCGCCCGAGCTTGACCAGGGGCAGCATCACTCGATTATAGGTATTCTTGGGGATTTCGGCGCACTTCATGCGGCCCGAGAGGATCGGCCCGGCGGCCTCGACGGCCTCCTCAAGGCGACCGTCGAAGGCCAGGAAGTCCACCCGGTCGTCCTGCTCGCAGGCCCGGCAGTCGGCGTACTCGTCGCGAGGGGTCGCGTCCCAGAGGGCGTAATTCCTGCGGGCCTCGGCCTTGAGCCCGCGGAACCGATCGAGCGACCAGCGGGCGTTCCAGACCGCGCGCAGGGTCGCCCCCTGCCTCACGAACCGCTTCTCCATGTCGTCGATCATGCCGACGAGCGCGGGCATGGGCACCTGGACGATCTTCTTGGCATTGTTCACGACCCACTTGAAGGGCCAGAACAGCTCGGCCTCGTCGAACTCCTCGGGCTCGCGGTCGCACGCGGCGAGCGACCAGGCCAGCGGGGCGATCGCCTTCTCGGGCTCCTCGCCGAAGATCGCCGCCTCGATCAATTCGCGACGGCACTCCCAGCCCGTGTGGGTGTCGCGATAGGTGTCGGCCAGCCTCACCGCCTGCTCGTGGAGGGCAACCTTCATCGGCCCGTGCTCCAGGTCGCCGGCGCGGTCCCAGAGTTCCGCGATCTGCCTCGGGATGTCGGCGTGGCTCATGAAGGCTCCCTCCGTTGCTGGGCCGAGACCCCCCACTCGATCAGCCCGAGCAGCCCACCGTTGAGAAGGGCCAGCTCCCGGGCGCTCAGCGGGTGATGGCCGAGCAGCAGGGCCTGGATGTAGAGCATCTCCACCGATCGCTCGCGGAGGACCGGATCGGTGATCCTCGCCATCTTGAGCACCAGCGGGTTGCGATAGTTGAAGGTCAGGCGAGCCCGGGGCTCGGTGCCCGCCGTGGCCGCGAACTCGCCCAGCACCTGGGCCCAGAGCGGGTCGGCGACCTCCATCGACTGGTCGATCGAACGATAGAAATCGGCGTCGGTCGCCGTGCTGTAAAGGGTCGGGAGCTCGTCGGGTCCGAACTTCTTGGCGTCGGCCGCGCACTTGAACGGGGCGAGCAGGCGGTCGGCCGCGACGATCAGGTCGTGCACCTCGGCGCGCTCCTCCACGCTCAGGTCCTCGAGGATCTGCGCCAGATCCGACGGGTCCACGACCTCGGCCTCGGCCCCTTCGATCACGTGGGGAAGCCGCGCCAGCAGGGCGGCGTCGTGCGTATAGCCCGCGTTCACGATGCACAGATCCTGCGCCGCGGCCACGCGGGCGATCTGCCGGAACCGGTCGAGGTCGGGCACGTACAAAACCACGCGGTTGGTGTCGCGATATTCGCCCAGGGTCATCGTGCCGAGCGAGGTCTCGAACCGGAGCCAGTCGATGAACAGGCGGTAGAACTCGTCGTCGTGGAGCGCGAGGCCCTTGATCGACAGGTCGTGCAAGGCGATGAGGCTCTGGAGCCGCGCCGGGTCCCTGGCGGCGAGGCCGACGAGGTAATCGCGGAGGACGTTGCCCAGGGCCTCGCGGGTGGCCTCCAGCTCGGCGTCCTCGTAGAACGACTCGCGGGAGGCCGTGGGCCGCAGGCTGTTGGCGTTGACCACGCACTTCACGAAGAAGGCCCACTCGGGCAGGAGCCCCTCGGCGTTCTCCGACAGGAGCATCCCCTTCAGATAAACCCTGTGCGTCTTCTTCGAGGCCAGGTTCGGCGAGTAGGGCAGGACGAACGCCACGCCGTCCACCCCTCCGGCCTTCGACTTGAGCGGGATGGCGTCGAAGAACGAGGTCTCGAACGCCTCGCGGCCATATTCCAGCAGCACGCGGGTCTGCTCGTCGGTCGAGGCGAACCGCCTCCGCCAGGGGGGGCTCCCCTCGTTGATCCGGGTCGTCTCGTTGCCGGCCACGAGGCGGATCGGGTACGGGAGCAGGCCCCCGAACCGCCGGGCGAGCTCGACGAGCTTCTCGGGCTGGAACCACTCCTCGCTGCCGGGCTTGCACGAGAGGTAGACCTGCGTGCCGGGCGAGATCTCGTGCTCCACCGTGCGGAGGGTGTAGGTCCCGTCGTGACGGCCCCGCCACTCGACGGTTTTGGCCTCCGGGTCACGCGCGGAGCGGGTCACGACGGCGATCTCGTCGCTGACCACGAAGCACGAGAGCAGGCCGATGCCGAACCGCCCGATGAAATCCTCGGGCCGCTCCCACTCGGCGTCTCGCTTGGAGGACTGGCCGATGGTGGCCAGGAAGCGGAGGACCTCGTCCTCGCTCAGGCCGATGCCGTTGTCGAGCATCACGAGCGAGGGGGTCTTGCCGCCCAGGACCTCGATCGTGACTTCGCCCACGGTGTCGGGATCGTACTGCTCGCGCGCCCGGATGGCGTCCACCGCATTTTGCAAAAGCTCCCGCACGAAGACCTGCGGGCCGCTGTAGAGGTGGTGCGACAGCAGGTCGATGATGCCGCGCAGGTTGATCTTGAAGGCATGATCCACGGGCCGGGGCCCTCGGCGAGTGCGCAAGGATCGGTGAGGGCCATGCCCTGCTGCGGACCGGGCCGCTTGCAAGGAGAATTGTTACGGCGAACCGAGTCTCAGGGCAAGGAGGCAGGCCTCCGGAGTTTCCATTCCGGAGACCCGCCCGGGGCGAAATCGCCCCAGGACTGAGCCGGGATGGACGCCGAACCTCAACGCCGGGCGAGCGGGATCACACCACGATCGGCGACTTCGCCTGCGCGGCCTGTTCGACGAACCTCTGCATCCGCGCGGCCACTTCCTCGGGCTCGGGCAGGCTGCCCTCGAGGAGCATGGCCCCGGCCCAGAGTTGCAGGCCGCACTCGCGGAGGAACGCGTCGTGGTCGGGGTTGGCGGCGAGCATCGACAGGCGGCCGATCACCGGGGCGTCGGGGTTCACCTCGAACACGCGGGTCGAGGGGGGGACGTCCTTGCCGCTCATCTCCAGGATCCGGTGCATCTGCGTGCTCATGAAGCCGTCGGCATTCACGAGGCAGCACGGGCTCTCGGTCAGACGCTTGGAGGCCCGAACCTCCTTCACGCGCGCCCCCAGGGCCTCGCGGAACAGGTCGAGCACGCGTCCGAACCCGCCCGGGTGCGACTCGGGCTTCGATTCCTCGGACGGGTCCGCGCCCGGAAGGTCCAGGTCGGCCGAGTCGATCGAGGTGAGCGTCTTCTCGCTGTACCGGCCGAGCGCCGACATCACAAACTCGTCCACGGCCTCGGTCAGGAACAGGACCTCGATCCCCCTCTTGCGGAAGACCTCCAGGTTCGGGCTCTTGCGCACCGAGGCCGGGTCGGGCCCGCCCAGGTAGTAGATGTGCTTCTGGTCGGGCAGCATCCGGCCGATGTACTCGTCGAGCGAGGTCGTGGGCTCGTTCCCCTCCGTGCGGCTGGAGGAGAACCGGAGGAGCTTGGCCAGGCGGTCGCGGTTGATGTAGTCGCGGGCCACGCCTTCCTTCAGGAACATGCCGAAATTCTTGTAGAACTCGGCGAACTTCTCGGGCTCCTGCTCGCTGGTCTTCTGGAGCATGTCGAGCACGCTCTTGACCAGCGAGTTGCGGATCGTGCGGATGACCGAGTTGTCCTGCAAGGTCTCGCGAGACACATTCAGGGGCAGGTCCTCGCTGTCCACGAGCCCGTGGAGGAACCGGAGATACTCGGGCACGAGGTCGCGGCAGTCGCTCTGCACGAGCACGCGGCGGGCGCACAGGTGCAGGCCGTGATCCATCACGCCGAAGCCCATCTTCTCGGGGTTCGTGGGCGGGCAATAGAGCACCGAGCGGAACTGGATGGGGGAGTCCGCCGCGAGGTGCAGGTGCCAGAGCGGCGTCTCCTCGGGGTGGTGCGTGAGGTGCTGGTAGAACTGGGTGTACTGCTCCTCGGTCACCTGAGACCGGGGCTCGACCCAGATCGGTTTCTGGCGGTTGGCGACCTCCCCGCCGATGAGGATCGGGTGCGGGACGAATCCCGAGTAACGCCTCACGACCTCCTTGAGCTTCCAGTCCTGCGCGTAGTCGAGGGCATCCTCCTTCAGGTGGAGCGTGATCTCGGTCCCGCGCTCGAGCCCTTCGGCCTCGGTGATCGTGAACGTGCCCGAGCCCTCGGACTGCCACTCGTGGCCCGTGGCATCTTTGTAGCTCCGAGATCGGACGGTCACGCGGTCGGCGATCATGAACGCGGCATAGAACCCCACTCCGAACTGGCCGATGAGCGACACGTCGGGCTTCCCTCCGCCCTCGCCGGTCTTGCCCTGCGCGGCCTTGAGGAACTCACGCGATCCGCTATGAGCGATCGTGCCCAGGTTCGTCGCCAGCTCGTCGCGGGTCATCCCCACGCCGGTGTCGCGAAGGACCAGGGTCTTCTCATCGGCCTTGCCTTGGAGGCGGATTTCCAGGGCCCCGGCATCGCGGAACCCCTCCTCGGTCAGGCTCACATAGCGCATCTTGTCGAGCGCATCGGAGGCGTTGGAGATCAGCTCGCGGATCGCGATGTCTCGGCTCTGGTAGAGCGAGTGCGAGAGCAGGTGGAGGAGCTGCTTGATCTCGGCCTGGAAGGCAAATTCCTGCTTATCCGACTTCTCAGTAACGGTCGACATCGACGGACCTCACGAAACAAAACGGCGGCAACCAGCAGATCATAAAAGAGAAACTGAGCAACCGCCGTGCCTTGCAAGACTCTGACGTGCAAGTCGTTTCCTTCCATGGGATTACGCCGTCTCCCACCTCACGGGCAGGTCACACACGACCGCCATTCTGGCAGGCTGGGGTGAGTTAAGTCCTACTCGGGAAGCTTCACGATCACCCGACCGTCGCGGTCCGGCGTGACCTCGACCTCGAATTCGCGGTCGTCCGCAAGCCGCACGAGGAGTTTGGCGGGCTGCCCGATGGTCGCGATGTGGTTCTGACCCGCGAGGCGTAACTCCCCCTTCGCGTCGGCTTTTCCCGCTGGGGTCGCATATCGCAGGACGTGTCGGTCGAACCGGATCACACCCACGATCGTCGCCCCAGGGACGGGCTGGTCGTTCGCGTCCACGACCCGCCCGTGGAGGACCACCACGTCGGAGGCGACCTCGATCGCGGGCACCTCGAACGTCTTCACGTCGGCGGGGATCTCGACGGTCCGGCTCGACCCATTGTCTGCCAAGGTGGTGAAGTGGTCGGCCGCGTTCATGACGTAGAAATACGTCTCGCCGGGCGGCAGGCGATGCCGGTAACGTCCGTTCGCGTTGGTCTTCGCGTGGCGCGTGGCGGCACCGCTGCGCGGCCATCGCGGCCCATAGACCGCCACGTCGGCTCCCTGGATCGGGGCCCCTGCGGACGAGACGACGCTCCCCGTCACCTCGACCCCGGGGATCAATTCGATGGACGTGACGGCCGACTTGTTCGACGCCAGGGGCTGATCCGCGACCGCCTCGAAGGTCCACACGTCTCCGTCTCCGTCGCCGGCCACGAAGAGGTTGACGCTCCCCGCGACAAGGCCCCGGATCGTGAAATCGCCGTCCGGATCGGTCAAAACCGGCCTCCCCACCTGATCTTCCGGGCCGCCGTTCACGCCTTGCAGCCAGACCTTCAGGCCGCCGACCTTCACCCCCGGCATCCGCGTCCAGACCCGCCCCTCGATCCCGGCGACCGGTATCGCGACTGCCCTGTTCGTCGCCTTGTTCCCCTCCCCCGTCGCCACATCCCGAGCGAGCATCGCCCATCCGTTGGATGTGGTGACACCGAGCTTCAGGCGGTTCCCGGCCGAGCCGTCCAGTTGGAATTCACCCCGTGCATCGGTGGTGGTCTCGAATAATGGGGCAAGCGGGCTGCCCGACAGCACGTCGTGGAAGACGTATCCAATGGTCGTCCATACGATCCCCCTTTGGCCGTCTCTGCCCGGCTCCTCGCTCGTCGCGTTGCAAAGTTCGACCCGAACCTTCGCCCCGGCGAGGGGCCGGTCGTCGACATCGACGAGCACCGCTGAGAACGTCTTCGAGACTCTCAAGCTCATCTCGATGTCCTCCCCGTTCTCCCCGGGGCGGATGCCATCCATCCAGGTTGCCGGTGCGAAGCCTTCCTTGTGCGCGACAATGTAGGCGTCCACCCATCCGTCGGGGAGGGGCCAGGAAAATCGGCCGTCGTTGTCGGTATTGAGGACTTCGTGGTTCGGCTTGCCCGTGTCGCGGACACCGGCCACGACCGTCGCGCCGGGGACCGCCCGGCCGTCGGGGTCGAGGACCGTGCCCCGGACTGTGCGCCGCTCGGCGGGCACGGCCTTACCGGCGGGTTCGATGCGGGGCGACGGGTTGCGTGGGCTCTGTGCCGAGAGCCCGACGGCCCCGAGGAGCACGATCGCGGCGAGTCCCAGGCCTGTCCATGCCATCTTGATCATCAGGAATCTCCTTATCGTGAGGTCTGCCAACCGTGTGACCACCGCCGAAGTCGCCGTGGCGAGCCTAGGGCCCGAGCCAAACCTCACCGTCCGAGAAATGAGCGAAGCGGGGACGTCGGCCCGGGCGGTGGCGGCGGCCATCGTCGCGGCGACGCACCCGGCCGGGGCGAGACCTCGCCGGGTGAGCCGGACGCGGAGACCTTCGCGGGCCCGGTGCAGGCGGCTCCCGATCGTGCCGACCGGGCACCCCAATCGCGCGGCCGCCTGGTCCTGGGTCAGCCCTTCGAGGTAGCAGAGCCTTACCGCCGATCGCTGGGGCGACGGTAGGCGGGCGATCTCCTCGTCGATCACGGCTCGGAGGTCCAAAAGCTCGGACGAGGGGGGATCCTGAGGTAAGTCAATTTCACCCAGCGCCCGGGTCCGGCTCCGTTCAGCGATCGCCACGCTCCGGGCGCGCTTCGCCACGCGGAGGCTCACCCCGTGGAGCCACCGCCCGAGCGAGTCGTCCACCCGGACCTTCGGAGCCTTCCGCACGAGGACGAGGAACGTGGCCTGGAAGGCGTCGGCCGCGGCGTGGGGGTCGTTCAGGATGCGCCGGCACACGCCCAGGACCATCGGCCCGTGCCGTGTCACGATCGCGTGGAAGGCGGACTCGGACCTCGGCCCGCCTCGCCCGTCCACGAACCGGGCGAGCAGTTCCGCGTCCGGAAGGAGGCCGAGCGCCCCGTGGTTGAAGAGCGTGGCCAGGTCGTTCGCAGGGGAAGCCGAGATCATCGCCCGAGGAAGCCCTCTCGCACGCAAGGTTCTCACCCATGCTATGCGGGCCCGGGCCGTCGCCCTTCCATCTTTCTTTCGGGACCTGCGATTAGCCCCTCACGCGGGCCACGATCGCGGTGTACTGGGCGGCCAGGTCGCGGATCCGGGCGAAGTCTCCGGAAGCCAGCGCCTTCGGCTCGACGAGCGAGCTCCCTACGCCCAGGCAGCAGGCCCCGGCCCTCAGGAAGCTCTCGGCGGTGGTCAGGTCCACGCCTCCGGTGGGCATGAGCCGGACTTGCGGCAAGGGGCCGCGGAGGGACTTGAAGTAGGCGGGGCCGCCCACGTCGGCGGGGAAGACCTTGACCACGTCGGCGCCGCTCTCCCAGGCCAGAAGGATCTCGGTGGGCGTGAAGGCGCCCGGCATGATCACCTTGTCGTAGCGGCGGGCCAGGCGGATGATCTCGGGGTTCACCACGGGCGAGACGAGATATTCGGCCCCGGCCAGCAGGGCGATGCGTGCGGTCTCGGCGTCGAGCACGGTGCCCGCGCCCAGGATGATCTCGTCGCCCAGCTCCTTGCGAACCTGGCGGATCACGTCGGGCGCGTCGGGCACGGTGAAGGTGATCTCGATCGCGGTCACGCCCCCCTCGGCCAGCGCCCTCACCGCCTTGACCAGCGGATCGGGGGTCTCGGAGCGGACCACGGCGACGATCCCGCCCTGGAGGATTCGGGAGAGGGTGGCGTCGCGGCTCATGGCGCAGGGGCTCCGGGCATGTCGATCGTGCGTGAGGGCCAATCGACCGCGACTCTAGCCATCGGCGGAAGGGGCGTCAAGCACGCGAGCCCCGCCCCTCGGGCTCCCTTCAGGACGAGCCGTCGCGGAGGGCGTTTGAGGGCAGGAGCCCGACCCGCTCCTGCATCTCCAGCAAACGCTCCTGGCGCTCGACCACGGCCTCCTGCCGCTCCAGCAGGCGGGCCAGGCGGGCCATGGGGCCTTCCTGGCGGGCGAGGAGCCGTTCGACGGTCTCCTGGTCCTTGGCCTCCTCGCGGCTCATCTTCAGCACGCGTCGCACGTACCACACGAGGAAGAACGAGATCGCGCACGGGACCGCGAACCCCTCGTACGTGTACTTCTCGAACACGAGCAGGGCCAGCAGCGATCCGCCCAGGAAGCAGAGCATGATGCTGATCTTCAGCCAGGTCTGGGTCGCGAGCGCCTCGCGGCGGGGTTCGAGCCTGGGCATGGTGAAGATCTTGACCAGGTTCAGGCTCACGTCGGTCAGCGGGCCGGTCATGTGGGTGGTCCGCACCGCGTTGGCCGACAGGCTCGACGAG
>JANOBY010000156.1:0-2354 GCA_031411935.1 Planctomycetales bacterium
TGCGTCGGCAGATCCGGCCGAGGTCCTCCACGATGACCAGGTCGAACCGCCGCGACTTGACCTCGGCGCGGGCCAGGTCCTGGCGGTCGAGGATCTCGCCGTTGCCCTAGGTTCTGTCCGGTGAATCGTAAATTGTTACCACGGCATGCACTCGGTTACGGAGGACGCCATGACCCGCCACTACGAGTTGACCGCCGAGCAATTCGCCCTCATCGAGGATCTCCTGCCCGCCAACGAGAAGCCCGGCGGGCAGTGGAACGACCATCTCGCGACCCTCAACGGCATCCCCTGGGTCCTCCACCCCGGGGCCCAGTGGCGGAGCTCCCCGAGCGCTACGGCAAGTGGAAGTCGGCCCACGACCGGCTGGGCCGCTGGCGGGGCGACGGCACCTTCGACCGGATCCTGGAGCGGCTGCACCTGAAGCTTGACGAGCCGGGACTGATCGACCACGACCTCTGGTGCGTCGACGCCACGAGCCTCCGGGCCAGCCGGGCGGCGGCCGGGGCCGGGGGGGAAAAAGTCGAGGGCGAGCCCGAGGACCACGCCCTGGGGCGCTCCCGGGGCGACTTCGGCACCAAGCTCCACCTGGTCGTCGACGGCAACGGCCTGCCACTCTCGGCGGTCCTCACCGCGGGCCAGGCCCAAGAGTCGAAGTCGCTGGAGCGGGTGGTCGAGGCGGTGCGGATCGGGCGTCCCGGGCGGGGCCGCCCCCGACGTCGCCCGAGCCGCCTGGCCGGGGATAAGGGGTACAGCTACCGGCGCATCCGCCGCTATCTGCGTCGCCGCCGGATCAGGGCGGTCATCCCGACCCGACAGGACCAGCGTCGCAGTCCCCACTTCGACAAGGAGGCCTACCGGCGGCGGAACGTGGTGGAGCGGTGCATCGCCCGGCTGAAGGAGAACCGGCGGTTGGCGACCCGTCACGAGAAGCTGGCGGTGAACTTCCTGGCGATGGTCAAGCTCGCCGTGATCCGCCGCTGCTTGAAGGTTTACGATTCACCGGACAGAACCTAGCCCTGGACGACGACGAACTCGACGGGGCCGTCGTGGCGCTCGGCGACGTATCGCTTGCATTGGGCGACTTGGTCGTCGAGGCTGCGCACGTCCTGGTGCACGGTGCCGATCCTCGCGACGATGAGCACGAGCAGCGTGCGCCCGGACCGGGGCCTCATGGGAAAACCGGCGAAGGCAGTTGTCACGGGTAGGAACTCCGCACCAATCCATATGGGTCGAGCACGGAGGCAGATGCCCGGTCGTTCGCCTGGCGAGGACATCAACCCGGGGGGGTCGCCGCGAAGTCCGCCGCCGAGAACGGCAACGCCATCGCAAGCCCGGCCACCAGCAACCGACCCGGCACCGGCTGGTCAGCCAATGTGCAAGGTCTGGTCAGGGCCATTGATCGCCCCCTACCATCGCGTCGCTGAAGTCTCCCTTCAGACGGTCCCGCTCGTCCTCCGCGTCGATCCTCGCCGCCCCGACCTCGATCGCAGACGGGGCTCCGGCCACAGTCCTGTATTTCGACGGCCGCATACCTCGAGGCCGCCGCGGGGACGTGCTACCTCGCCCCTGCCCGAGGTTGCACTGCGGTGGTTGTCTTGCCGTCTCAGGATCCTCTCCGGGATTTGTCTGCATGAATACCGCTCGACCTCAACGGACCGCCCCCTCGGCATGCGCAGGCGTTGGGGGCCACGGTCCGGCAGGCCATGCGGCCCCGATCCGGTCCACCAGTCGCTTCCGAAGTACGCGCGCCACCGGGACGGGATCGAAGACCGGGCCCCGGGAGCCCACGACGATGATCTCGCGTCTGCCCGCGTCGTGGACCTCACGGAGCAGCCGTGCCACGGCCCCGAGGCATGGCTGGTCCCGGTCGGGCAGGCCGATCGCCATGGGCCCCTCGGCCTCGAGGGCGTCGAAGGCGGCCCGCCCCTTCACCACCAGGATGGGGCCGCGTCGCCCCCGGTATTCGATCGGATAGTGCAGCATCTCCACGCCGGCACCGGGCCACTCGCAGGCCTTCGCGCGATGGAAGAGGGTCGCGATCGTGACCAGGCGGCGTGTCCCCTCCGCCCCCGCCTCGCCGAAATCCAGGGCGTCCCAGGTACGGTCGAGATGATCGGCGTCGTGCTTCTCCGACTGCTCGCTCCACCGGTGGGCGAGCGTGCGCCCGGGCTCGCCGAGCTGCCTGAGGGACATCAGGATTGCGAGCCAATCATCGTAGTGGGCGTCGAGGTTGGGGACGAATCGTATCGCATCCCGGGCGAGGACCAGCTCGCGCCATGCCCCCCCTCCGGAGGGTGGGACGGTCCGGATCGGACGCCCCGCGCGGGCCGGGGCCCGACGCCCCTCGCGCGCCG
>JANOBY010000157.1:0-4828 GCA_031411935.1 Planctomycetales bacterium
TGGTCGGCGTCGATCCGCGTGCAATCCTCGACGGTGCGGCGCGTCGGGGAAATCCACCCTCTTGTCACGAGTACACGAGATCGTGTAATTGTTGACGAGGAGGATCGAGCCCATGACGCGAAGGCCATCGCCCCGTGCCGAAGCTTCCTGCGGGCCGCCGGACGACGCGTGCTCCTCGCGGACGCCCCTGGCTGACCGGCCGTTGCTCTCGTGCGACGAGGCGGGGAAGGTCATGGCGCTCTTCAAGGTCATGGCCAACGACACGCGGATTCGGCTCCTCCACCACCTGGTCAGGAGCGGCGAGGCGACGGTCTCCGACCTGGCTCTGGCGCTGGGGATGAAGCCGCAGGCGGTCTCGAACCAGCTCGTGCGGCTCTCGGATACCGGGATGCTCCGGTCCCGCCGCGAGGGGAATCACATGTACTACCGGGTCGTGAACGGATGCGTGGCCCCGCTCCTCGACCTGGCCCTCTGCCTCATGGAAGACGAGAGCAACCCCCAACCGAAGTGCCGGGAAGAGGCATGAGTCGGGACCCGGCAGAGGTCCCACGTCCACGCCGGGTGCCAGAGTCGAGAGGGCATTGCCTCAAGGCGGCTCTCAGCTCGCACGGGGCGAGGACTTCGCCCGCATCTCCACCAAGAACGATCACGCGGCGGGCGGGAACGTGGTCGCCGCCCAACCCCGAGGACAGGGAAACCCCATGAGCGACACCTCCAGGATGGTCCTCTTCGTGTGCGTCCACAACGCGGGACGCTCGCAGATGGCCCAGGCCTTCACGAACCATCTCGCCCGCGAGCGGGGCCTCTCCGTGAGGGGCGAGTCGGCGGGGACCGAGGTCGGCGCCCGCATCAACCCGCTGGCGGTCGAGGTCATGGGGGAGCTTGGCCTCTCGATGGAGGGCCAGTCTCCGAAGGCGATCTCGCAGGAGATGGCCGATTCGGCGTACCGCATCATCACGATGGGCTGCGGGGTCGATGCCTCCTCGTGCCCGGCCCGGATCCACCTCTCCGAGGATTGGGGCCTGGATGACCCGGCGGGTCAGCCCATCGAGAAGGTCAGGGCGATCCGCGACCAGATCCGGGATCGGGTCGAGGCCATGCTCTCGGACATCGGCGAAGGGGGCACGTCATGAGCACCGTCGAGACCTGCCACCCGAAGTCGGGCGGGCGTCTGTCGTTCCTCGACAGGTACCTCACGCTCTGGATCTTCCTGGCCATGCTGGTTGGCGTAGGGCTCGGGCAGTTCGCGCCGTCGGTCACCGAGGGCATCACGCGGCTCTCGGTCGGGACGACGTCGATCCCGATCGCGGTGGGGCTCATCCTCATGATGTATCCTCCCCTGGCGAAGGTCCGGTATGAGCGCCTCCCGGAGGTCTTCCGCAATACGCGAATCCTTGCCCTGTCGCTCGTGCAGAACTGGGTGATCGGGCCGCTCCTCATGTTCGGCCTGGCCCTCGCGTTCCTTGCCGACAAGCCCGAGTACGCGATCGGGCTCATCATGATCGGGCTCGCCCGATGCATCGCGATGGTCATCGTCTGGAACGACCTGGCGAAGGGGGATGCCGATTACGCCGCGGGCCTGGTCGCGTTCAACTCGGTCTTCCAGGTGCTTTTTTACTCCGTCTACGCGTGGTTCTTCGTGAAGGTGCTCCCGCCCTTGCTGGGCGTGTCGTTCGGAGACGTGGACCTGTCGAGGATCACGATGGGGGCGATCGCGCAGAGCGTGTTCGTGTATCTGGGGATCCCGTTCCTGGCCGGGATGCTCACGCGATTCGTCCTGGTGAGGGCCCGGGGCCGCGAGTGGTACGAGTCGCGATTCCTGCCGGCGATCGGCCCCATCACGCTGGTATCGCTCCTGTTCACGATCGTCGTGATGTTCTCGCTCCAGGGCAAGAACATCGTGGCCCTGCCTCTGGACGTGGTCCGAATCGCCGTGCCGCTCCTGATCTACTTCGTCCTGATGTTCCTCGTGTCGTTCGAGATGGGCCGGAGGCTCGGGGCCGATTACGCGAAGACGGCGACCCTGGCGTTCACGGCGGCGTCGAACAACTTCGAGCTGGCCATCGCCGTGGCGGTCGCGGTCTTCGGCATCAACTCGGGGGCGGCGTTCGCGGCGGTGATCGGGCCTCTGGTCGAGGTCCCGGCGCTCATCGGCCTGGTCAACGTCGCGCTGTTCTTCCAACGCCGCTCGTTTCCGTCGGCCAGGCCCGAGGTCGTCGACGTGGCCCCCGCCTCGAGCGTTGAACGTTGAAATCCATTTCATGATCGGCGCCTACCCCCCTGCTCCGTCTCGGCTCCATGGGTAGAGTCGCGGAGCCCTCTTCGGAGTCAAACTGGAGAAAGATTGCCGGATGGACCGATAAGTCCCAATGTGGGGATTTTTCGGCGAAAACGGGTGGGCCTGGGCATGCGGACAGGGGCGAGATCTCGGCTCGTGCTTTGCCTGCTGGGGGCCCTCACGGCCTGCCCGCTGGGTGGATGTCTCGGCCCCTACGCCGTGCAGAAGACCCGCATGCGGTATAACGAGGCGTATCGGCAGACGAACGATGAGCAGTTCCTGACCAACATCGTCCGGCTCCGGTATGCCGACTCGCCGGTCTTCGTGGACCTGCCGAACATCACGGCCCAGTTCGAGGTCGCTGGCACGAGCAACCTCACCGGGGGCCGCGGAGGATCGATACCCGGCGAGACGCTCCTGGGCATGGGCGAGCTCCTGGGCCGCGATAGCCCGACCCTCAGCTACAGCCCCCGCGAGGGCCAGCAGGTCGCGCGGGCGCTGCTCACCCCCCTGACCGTTGACGCCCTGAGCACGGCCACCGCCGGGGCCAGCCCCGAGCAATTCCTCTTGATGGCCGTGCAGGAGGGCAACGACGTGCTCAACGCCCCGCGCGCCACCGTGATGGTGCCCACCGCCCCCGACGACAACGGCGAGTTTCGCTACGGGATCCACCTGGTGGGCTCCCTGCTCAGCAGCGGGGCCGCCGAGATTTCGCTGACCGAGATCGAGAAGGCCGAGTCGGACCCGATCGACGCGCGGCAGGTCCGTGGCCGCGACCTGGTCGAGGCCGCCAAGAGCAACCTGGTCTTCCGGCACCGCGAGGACGGGAAGATGGCCGTCCTGACGAAGGAGCGGGTGCTCACGCTCAAGATCCAGCCCGCGGCCCGCGACTCGTTCGAGGCCCAGGAGCTGGCCCGCGTATTCCGACTTGCGCCGGGGCTCACGACCTACAAGGTCCGCTCGGAGCTGGCCCGCGAGTTCGAGACCGACTCCGGGCCCCTCGGCAGCGACACCCTCCTGCTCAACATGCGGTCGGTCATGCAGATGATGGTCTTCCTCTCCAAGGGCGTGTGCGTCCCGCCCGACCACGTGGCGAAGGGGATCGCCCCGACGGTGCGCGGGCCCGACGGGCAGCCCTTCAACTGGTCGGGCGTGACCGCCGGGCTGTTCCAGGTCCGGTCCGGGGATCGCCGCCCGCCGGCGGAGGAGGCCGAGGTGTCGATCTTCTACAAGGGCCACTGGTTCTGGATCGCGGCCGACGACGCGAACAGCCGGGCCGTGCTCACGATCCTCGACCTGATCTTCTCGGTCGAGTCGGCCGACCCCGAGCGCCAGGGGCCGGTCCTGACCCTGCCGGTCGGATGATCGCGCCTCGGCCGGGAACCTCCCCGGGCGGGGCGTGATCCTGCCCGGCCGGGCGGTTGTGTGCCCGCGACATCGGCCCGGCCGGGGCCCGTCAGGCCTTCTTCTTTGAGCCCTTGCCGCCCCAGCCGTCGAGGAGCTTCTTCTGGCGGGCCATCTCCTGCTGGGCTTCCTCGACGATGGTCTCGCAGACCAGCTTGCAGAGCCGCTCCACCAGCGGGTCGTCGAGCCGGTAGAAGACCTGCAAGCCCTCCTTGCGGCGCGCCACCAGGCCCGCCTCGGCCAGCATTTTGAGGTGCTTGGAGACGTTGGCCTGGTTGCGGCCGGTCTGCTCGACGACCTGGCCCACGTTCCGCTCGCCCTGCATGAGCGTGCGCAGGATCGCCAGCCGGGTCGCGTCGCCCAGCGTGCGGAACTTCTCGGCCATGAGGTCCAGGAACTCGTCGGGGATCGTCGCAGACATGACTTGATTAAATCACCGGAATGGAATATAGTTGATCACGAAGCTAATCACATTGTAGCACGGACGACGGCGAAGAAAAGCCGATCCGGCATGACCGGGCGCATCCGGCCCGGCGGAAGACGACGGAGTTAACGATGGAAGTCGCCACGATCACGCCGAGAGAGCTGGACGCGTTGCGTCGGCAGGGGCGGCCGGTGGACCTGATCGACGTGAGGACCCCGGCCGAATATCGGGAGGTCCACGCCGACTCGGCTCGCCTGGCGCCGCTCGACGCCCTGGATGTGGGGGCGATCCTGGCCAACCGCAACGGCAACGGCAACGAGCCCGTTTACTTGATCTGCCGGTCGGGGACGCGGGGACGGCAGGCGTGCGAGAAGTTCCTGGCGGCCGGATTCGCCAACGCGATCAATGTCGAGGGCGGGACGATGGCCTGGGAGCAGGCCGGTCTGCCCGTGGTGCGCGGCAAGCGGGCGATCTCCCTGGAGCGTCAAGTGCGGATCGCCGCCGGGTCGCTGGTCGTGCTGGGCACGGGGCTCGGGGCCTTCGTCCACCCGGCCTTCCTGGGCCTGTCCGGCTTCGTGGGGGCGGGGCTGGTCTTCGCCGGCGTGACGGACACCTGCGGCATGGGGATGATGCTGGCCCGGATGCCCTGGAACCGTGCGGACGAGGCCACTGTTTGTCCGACCCCGCAGTCCGAGAGCGAAAGGGGAGAGCCATGAGACTCG
>JANOBY010000158.1:0-2279 GCA_031411935.1 Planctomycetales bacterium
GCCCTGGCCTCAGCGTCGAGGGCTTGCACCTCGTCTCTCACGGCCTGGGCCCTGGCCACGATCGCCTGGACCGCCGGGGTCCGGTCGGCCACGGCCTTGTCGGCGGCGGCCTTCGCGGCGGTCACGGCGTTGAGCTCGTTCTGGCGGGCGGGGACGGCGTTGCGGGCGGCTTCGTCGGTCTTGCGCAGGGCGACCAGCGGGGGCTCGAGTCCGGTTCGTTCGGCCGCGGCTTTGTCGCGAGCGGCCAGGGCGACCTTGGAGGCCTCCACCGCGGCGTCGGCCTTCGGCGAGAGGTCGGCCACGAGCGCGGCGACCGAGGCCACCGATGCGGTCGCCTTTTCCGAGAGCAGGCGATCGCGATCGCCCTTCGTGGAAGCGAAGAGGTCGCCCGCCGCCTTCGCGGCCTCGACCCGGGCTTGATGCGCGGCTGCGGCCTCGTTCTTGATCGCGACCAGGCGGTCGCGGAGGAAGTCGCGCGACCAGGCCTCATCGTTCGCGGCCCACTCGGCGCGGGATTTGGCGAGGTAATTCGCCTCGGACGCGGCCAGTGCGGCGGCGGACTCCTGCGCGGTCTTCTGGGCCAGGGCCAGGGCATCCTGGGCCTTGGTCATGGCGTCGGCCTGGGCCTTGGCGGTTGCGGCCAGGGCGTCGAGTTCTTTCGTCGCCACGTCGGCCTCAGCCTGCGCGGTGGCGAGGGCCGCCTGGGCCTGCGACAGGCGGTTGGCCACGGACGCGGGGTTGGCCGTGAGGTTGGCGATCCGCTTGCCTTCCTTCAATTCAAAGATGCGGACCTCGCCCGACCAGTCGCCGGCGATCACCGAGGTGTCGTCGTGCGAGAAGCTGGCCTTGGTGGCCAGGTCGTTGAAGGTCTCGAACTGGCGCTGCTGGCCGCCGTTCTGGTCGAACAGCTTGGCGACCCGATCGCGACCGGTCGTCACGAGGCGTCCGTCCTTCGCGAAGCGCACCGAGAGCGTGCCCCCGCCGTGGGCTCCCCAGCTCTTCACGGGGTTCCCGTTCTCCATCTCCCAGAGCTTGACCGTGGTGTCCTCGCTGGCCGAGGCGAGCAGGTTGGAGTCGAGCCGCCAGGAGACGTCGGTGATCGCCGCCTGATGGCCCCGGAGGTCGTAGAACTCGCGGCCGGTGGGGGCCTCCCACACGACGAGCCCGCCGTTGCGGTCGCCCGAGGCCAGGAGCACGCCGTCGGGGCTGAACTCGACGGCGGTCACCCACTCGGTATGCTTCTTGGACTCGTAAACGAGCTCGCCGTCGGACGACCCGTAGACCTTCAGGACCTTGCTCGGGCCGCCCAGGGCCACGAGCGTCCGGTCGGGGCTGATGTCGGCCGCGAGCACGGCGTCATATTCCTTGCCGACTTCGAAGAGCCGTTTGCCCG
This sequence comes from Planctomycetales bacterium, assembly GCA_031411935.1. GTDB lineage: Bacteria > Planctomycetota > Planctomycetia > Isosphaerales > Isosphaeraceae > JAQGHR01. The sequence goes on from JANOBY010000158.1 coordinate 1,394, forward strand.
ACTTCACGTCCCAGACGACCACGCGGCCAGACTGCCCGCCGCGTCCGCCCCCGGCCAGCAGCATGGCGCCGTCGCGGGTGAACTTCAGGACGTGGATCGTGCCTTCGGGGAAAGGCAGGACGGCCGCCAGGCGATTGTTCGCGGTGTTGTAGACGAGGACCTGCTTGTGGCCCGACACGGCGACGAGCGGGGCCCACGGGCTGGCCGAGAGCGCGGTGATGGCGTTGGGCTTGGCCGAGACCACGGCGGGCTCGGTGGGCACGCCCAGGGGCAAGGCGGGCTCGCCCACGGGCTTCCCAATCGCCGAGGGGTCGAGCTTGAAGTCGAGCTTGGGCTTGGCGGGGGCCCCGGCACTGCCCGCGGTCTCGGGCGCGCCGGCCTCGATCCATTGCTTGATCACGGCGAGCTCGGCGTCGGGCAGTTTGGCCGCGTTCGGCGGCATCTTGGGCTCTTCGGTGTGCGTGATGAGCGCATAGAGGCGGCTCCCGTCGGGATCGCCGGGCTCGATCACCGCGCCCGACGAGCCGCCCTTCATGGCGCTGCCGAAGGAATCGAGCGAGAGCCCGCCCTTCTGTTTGTCGCCGTTGTGGCACGAGTTGCAGCGCGAGTTGAAGATGGCCGAGACCTGGTCCTTGAAGTTGACCTTGGCCGCGGGCTTGTCGTCGGGGGCGGCAAGCACGGCCGCGACGACGAGGATCGAGAGCGACATGACTGGCCTCGGTTATCGGAGACGTTCACCCCGGACCGTGGCGGGCCGGTCCGGGGCGGACGGTTCCTTGGGATCACTGATTGAAGATAAATTCACGGCTGTTCAGGAGGGCCCAGAAGATGTCGAGCAGTGCCTGCTCTTGATTGGTCCCCGGTGCCAGCAGGGGGGTGAGCCTCT
>JANOBY010000159.1:0-3451 GCA_031411935.1 Planctomycetales bacterium
GGGCGGGAGGCCGGGACGGGGCGTTTGGCCCTCACGGCTTTCACAAGGTCGTCCACCTCGCCTCGTGTGAGCTTCTGATCGACGGCCGCCTGCGCGACGATCGATTGCTCCTCGGGCGTGTCGAGCTTCGAGACCTCATACGCCGTGTGGGGCGCCAGGGCCCCCTGCTCCACCTGATCCTGCACGACCGCCGGCAGGTCGAGCAACGCGAGCGCCCGGGTAATCGTTGCGGGGTTCACCGCAAGCTCCCCGGCGAGCTGCCGGGCCGACCATCCGTTCGTGGCGATCAACTGCCGGTACGCCTTGGCCTGCTCGATCGGCGTGAGGTCCTCGCGGACGCAGTTCTCGATCATCTGGAGGGCCAGAAGCTCTCCGGGCGAGGCCGGGGTGTCCATCACGATGCACGACAGGGTGGAGAGCCCCGCCAGGCCCGCGGCCCTCCAGCGACGCTCGCCCATGACGATCACGTAAGCCCCCTGCTCCTCGACCCAACGCACACGGATCGGCTGGAGCTGCCCGCGGGTGCGCATCGAGTCCGAAAGGCGTTGCAGGGCCTCGGGGTCGAACTCCTCGCGGGGCTGCGACGGGTCGGGCTGGATCCGGTCCACGGGGATCTCGGCGGCGTCCTTGCTGCGGACCACGCCTTGCATCCTCGCGGAGCTTGCCACGGGGGCTTTAGGCGAAGACCCCGCTCCGTTCAAGGGACGAGCCTCGCGCCCCGCGCCCATGCTGGCGTCGATGTTCGCGCCGACGGTGCCCATGAGTTTATCGAGCTTGCTCATCTCAGGCGGCCTCCGTCTCGGTGGAAGTCTCGGCCAGTCGCACCATGAGCTCATCGGCCAGAGCCCTCACGACCTTGGCCGAGGCCCCCTTGGGCTTGTACTGGGCCAGGGTCTGGCGGGCGGCGATCGCCTCCTTGAAGTCGGCCGCATAGGGAACCATGGTCGTGAACACGCGATCGCCATAGGTCGCCCGCAGGCGAGTCTCATACGCCTTGTGGATCGCAAGCCGGGGGTTGAACATGGTGATCAGGTAGCCCGCCAGGTGGAGGCCGGGGTTCATGGTCCCCCGGACAGTCACGATCCAGTCCTGGATCGCCCGAACCCCTTGCGAACCATAGTCCTCCGCTTGCAGGGGGACGACCAGATGCTCGGCCGCCACCAGGGCTGCCCAGCTGCATCCCGAGAGCGTGGGGGGGCAGTCGATCATCACGAGGTCGTAGGTCGGGGCGATCTCGGCCAGGACGTCGGCGAGCCGCCGTTGCGCCGCGCAATCCTGCTCCCACGGCCGGGGGACATTCGCGTCGTTGGCGGCCTGCGACCCGGGCATGAGGTCCACGCCCGGGATCCCCGCCGAGCGGATCACGCTCTCGGGGAACGGGTCCTCGCCCCGGAGCACCGCGGCGATCGTCTCCGACGGGTCGATCCGGTCCAGGGCCTCCGGCCCAAGCAGTCCCTGCGTGAGCGAGGACTGCGGGTCGGCATCAATCAAGAGGATGCGCTTGCCCGCGGCGGCGAATGCCCCGGCGAGATGGTGAGTGGTGCTGGACTTGCCCACACCACCCTTTTGATTCAAGTATGCGACGACTGCCATGAAGCCTCCTCGCGCGACGTTGCGCCGCGCAAAAGACTTATCGGCCCGTCCCCCACCAGACATCAACATCCCCGGCATTGCCCCGCGCAACACCGCCGGGGAAGCGTCGTCCGGCGTCCTGCGGCCGTGTCACGACTTGAGGAAATCCACGACCTCGCGGACGACCTCGCGGGCGATCAGGATCCGGAGATGCCCGTATCGTTCGGTGATCCTGAGCCGGGACCCCTTCCACGCGGAGGCCACGGCCTCGGCGTCGGTCAGGGGGATAGCCTCGTCCCCGCGGTCGTGGATCACGAGGGCAGGGCAGGTCATCCCGGCCCCCAAACGGGCCAGGTCGAGGCTCTCGATGGGCACGCCCACCTTGTCGGAGACCCGCCGCAGGAATCCGGGGATGTGCTCCTCGGCGATCCCGTGGTGGAGGGCCCATCGCGTGATCAAGCCCGAGAGGCTCGCCGGGCCGCTGATCAGCACCGCCCGGTCGGCCGAGAGCCCCAGGTGCAGCGAGACCGAGGCCGCGCCCGCCCCGAACGAGTGCCCCACCACCCCCGCAAGGCGCGGCAGGTCGCGGCCCGTCTCCACGAGCTTCTGTCCATACTCCAGAACGTTCGCCTGCAACCCGGGCGAGTCCCCATGAGCCGGGGCGTCGACCGCCACCGCGCGGAAACCGGCTCCCACCAGGGCCGGGACGAAGGCCCCCCAGTGCGTCCTGCGGCTCTCCCAGCCGTGGGCCAGGAGCACCGTCGGTCCCTCCCCCCAGCTCGTGGCCGCCAGGCCGCTCCCGAGCGATAGGTTCGTGCCGCTCCTCTGGAGTTCGTCGCCCCGTGCTGTCGCCTTCGAGGGGCGAGGCGTGAAGAATCGCTCGACCGCCCGGTGCAGGATCTCGGCGACCTCCTGGGGCTCCTCCGGGCAGGATGGGCTCGTCATGACTGTTCCCCGAATACCGCGACCTTTAACGCACGATCCGCGCGGTCACATATTCATGGAGAATGGCCTGGAGATACAAGCTCTCCACGCTCGACCCGCTCCCGCGATGCTTTCGATACTGCGCCGCGAGGAACGGCGAGGCCCCGCGAATCGCCTCCTCGCGGACCAGGACCTGCTCCATCGGCGAGAGCGAATCCCAGTAAGCGGTCACACGCGCTTCTTCCGCCTCGGCCTGCGTCCGAGATCGGGCCTCCGCCTCGCGACGGGCCTCCTCGGACTTCGTGCGGGCGCTCTCGGCCTCCTCCAACTTCCGGGCCTGTTCCGCCTTCGACGCGAACCCCCTGGGGGCCGAATAGTCCTTGCGAATCGACTCGGCGAGGAACCCGCCGGGGTTCTTCGACACCCGCACATCCTTGCGGGCCACGAGCCAGTCGAACACCTCCAGCCTTGCGGCAAGAGCCTCATGAGCATGATCGCGGACGAGCCCGGAGGCGGTGGCCGGCGTGACTCCGCGAGCGACCAGGTCGCGGACCATGCAGGGGCCGGAGTCCGTCTCGACGACCGGAGGAACAGGGGGGGCATCGGCCTCGCGGTGGCGGGCCAGGCGGATCGTCCATCGGCCGGGCGCGATCTTCTCGTAGCGAAGCTCTCGCGGCATGGGGGCCAGGAAGCCGATGGACTCCAGCTCCTCGAGTCCGGCCTGAAGTTCCTTCTTGATCTGGCCCGCGTCCTTCGAGGAGCGGCTCAGGCCGATCTTCTCGAAGGCGAAGGTCTTCAGGTCGAACGCCAGCTCCCCCTGCTGACGGAGCCGGAAGTGCTTCGCCAGGTAGCGGAAGGCCCGCTTCGCCACCGCGCTCTTCAGAGCGAAATAGACCCCGGGATCCAGGGGCGACACGTATCCGGCCTGCAGGTTCTTGAAGACGACCTTGTTCCA
>JANOBY010000160.1:0-5897 GCA_031411935.1 Planctomycetales bacterium
CCTCGAGACCTTCCCAGGTTAGTGATGGACTCCGGCCCGCCGGTCACGTCGCTAGCAGTGAGTCACTGCACGCCCACCCCGTATGTCCGAGGAGTCACCCCGGCATAGTCGCCTCGCTGGAGTCCCCAGCGAGTTTTCCCCGGGCAGAACGCAGAAGCTCCCGGGTAACCCTCGAGGTGGGCTGTTCGCGGTCCGGCACCGTCTCCGTCGGGCCTCACTGGCAAGCGCTTCGCACCTTCGCGCCTCTCGTGGTTGAGCTCTTCCCGGCCGCCTTTTACTTCAGCGGTCCCCGGGCCTTTGGGTTTCGGCCCGGTCCGTCCGGTCGCCCGGATCGGAAGTCCCCACGCCAGCCGCGTTGCGCGCGCATCCCAGCGCTCGCCCCGCGGGCGGGATTCTCACCCGCTTCGTGCCACCACGGCCTTGTCTCCAAGGCGTGTCCCTGTCGCCCCCGTTCTTGGGGGTATCTCCATCGGATCGAACGCCCGGGTTGTCTCCACCCCGATACAGAGGGGGTGGCCTTTGGCCGGGCGAGCCTCCGTCGAACCGGACGAGCGCCTCTCGACGCATCCGGCTCTACGGGCAAGGCACTCTCGTCTGCGGCGGTTGATGAATCCGCCTCCCGAAAGCGGGCGATAGGTCCGCTCCTTGAAGTGGGCGAGAGAGTGCCCCGTCTCGATGACGTCCGCCGACGCGCTTGGGCCAATCGGCATAGACCTCACCGGGAGGGTCTCAGGCCCCGCCGGTAGCGGAGAAGAAGAAGCTCGTTCGAGCCAGCGTTTCCCCGGCGCTACTCCATCGACACGGTGGCGCCGAAAATCCCTCGTCAAACGAAGTCCCAAAGCCGGATCTCGTTCCCGCTTCGAGTAAAGTTCGATATAAAAAGGCTATAGCAATGGTGCGGGTAGATGAGACGGGAACGGCTTCCGCGGGGTCGGGCAGAGCCCGCGGGGGCCGGTGACGTGAATGGTTTTTGGAAGGAGGTTCTCTTCGCATGCAGGCCGTCCCCCGGCGAGGAGGGGCGGACTGCGGAGGGCCCGACGTGGGTACTCCGTGGTCCGTTTCTCTTCGTTTTACGATGGGGGTGACCCGTGCCGAATCTGACCCGTGCCAGCCAGGAGCTCTTCCGCCGCACGCCCGACCAGGCGTTCGAGTCGCTCAATGAGCTCTTCGCGCGTTGCCGCGAGGACGCCGAGCGGTCGACCGACCGGTGGAGGCCGCCGAAGGGCATGAGGCCGTTCGTCTACGAGGGGCGGCTGAACCTGGACCTCGGCGACGACAACGAACCGTTCGAGCTCAACGACTGGGCGTTCACGCAGCTCTGCGGGATCGCGAAGGTGAGCAAAGACACCTTGAATCAATTGACCGCGGAGACTGCCGCGAGCGTGTTCTCGGAGACCTTGCCGCCGGGCAACAAGCCGGCGCAGCTGTTCACCAGGGACGACCTCATCCGGTCGATCCACGGCCACAGCTACACGCGGCTCCACGACAAAGAGGTCGTCGCGATGCTGATGGAGTTCGCGGTCGACTTCTCCCCGCCCCAGCGCGGGGCGAACGGCGGGACGGGGCTCTACCGCGGGGAGCAGGACCTGTTCTGCTTCCTCGTGGATCCCACCGGCTGGGTCGAGGTCGGGGGGGAGGCATTCGCTCCCGGGTTCTTCGCCTGGAACTCGGAAGTGGGCAGGCGATCGGTGGGCGTGCAGTCGTTCTGGTTCCAGGCCGTCTGCGCCAACCACATCGTGTGGGACGCGGTCGACGTGAAGGAAGTCGCCCGGAATCACACGAGCAAAGTCGGGGAGGCATTGCCCGAGATGCGCCGCGTGGTCGAGGCGCTCGTGGAAAAGCGTGACGCGCGTCGGGACGGGTTCGCCTCGGTCGTGAAGAAGGCAATGGAGACCAGGGTCGGTGAGGACACCGAGGAGGCGATGAAGGTGCTCTCGAGGCATGGCATCGGAAAGCTCCTCGCGTCCGAGGCACTCGAAGTCGCGAGGGCCCGCGGCCGGCTCACGATCTTCAGCGTGGTCGACGCGCTCACGAAGATCGCGGGCCGGATGAGGAACGCGGGCGACAGGCTCGAGGCCGATCAGAAGGCGGCCGGGTTGCTCTCGCTCGCCAGGGGCTGAGATGGGTCGGCGGAGGTGAGGTGAGGGGCGTGCGCCGGAAGGGACAAGACCCCGGCGCACGGCCTCTCCGTCCTCTATCACGCCGGCACGCGAAGGAGGTTTCGCTCGAAGGTTCGGAAAGTCACCGGCCCCCCATCCAACGCGAGTTACTTTTTAGATAGGTGGGAAAGATGGTCAGGATGATCTGGTGCTATGAGTGCGCCGCGGACGGGGATGTTTCTGAGGGCGACCTCAGGAGCGAGACGCAGACGGTGAGGTGGGGGATCGTCTCCCGGAGGGACCTGGTGTGCGACCGGTGCAATTGCAGGCTCCCGGGCGGGCAGGGCGCGGCCTGCATCACCCACCACGAGAGCGCGGCGGTGTATCTTCCGTGGGAGCTCGGGTATGTCACGCCCCTGGAGATCTGGGACGAGGACATCGAGCTCGAGGCCGACCCGAAGGTCCGGGAGTTCCTGGTCCGCCTACGCGAACTCGACGAGATCGAGTTCGGTGGTCGCGGCGAGGCGTCAGGGAGTAACCCGCCGGGCCCGGTTCGCGACGGGGTACGAGGCGGCGAGGAAAGCAGGGAGGAGAACATGAAGAGGAGCCGAGCAGAGGAAGATCCCCAGCCGGTCACGGCGACGGAAGTCGCCTCCTACGTCTACTGCCCCGAGGCCTGGCGCCTCGGGCACGGGCTTGGGCTCCCCTCCGAGAATCAGGCAGGACTTCGGGCCGGGGTAACTCACCACGAGGCGATGGCGGCGGTGGAAGTCCGGAGCACGGCGGCCTTGAGGCTCGCGCTCTGCCTCATCGCGCTGGCCGGGGTCCTCTTGGGCCTCGCATACTTCGGGGGATGAACGGTGAGCCCGATGCTCCTCGCCGCCTCCGTCGTCGTTGCCGTCCTCGGACTTGTCCTGGCCGCCTGGAGCCTCGCGGCAAGGAAGGCTCGCGGACTCACGTATGGAAAGACCCTCTCGCTCGACTCGGTCACCCTCACCTCGAAGTCGCTCGGGCTCACCGGCCGGCCCGACCGGGTCGTGAGGCACGGCGGCTCGCTCATCGTCGAGGAGTGGAAGTCAAAGCCGAAGAGACTCTACCCGAGCCACCGCTCGCAGATGGGCGTCTACTTCCTCCTGGTCGAGGAGCATTACGGCGAGGGCCCTTCACACGGCGTCGTCGTCCTCGGCGACGGAATGCAGGAGCGGGTCGAGAACTCCGAGGCCCTTCGCAACCAGGTGCTCGAGATCGTAGACAAGATCCGGGACGCCCGGCAATCGATCGGAACGGAGATCCCGGTCTCGCCCCCGAGCTGGCTGTGTCGTGGTTGCGGGCAGAGAAATCGGTGCAGGCAGTCGAGGGCATAGCCCCTCCGTGGAGTGGCTACGCCAGGCTTTGACGCGAGGGCCCCGAAGGCTTATTTCGCGCGGCCTCCGATCAACTCTCGGGCTCTCGTGTGAGCCAGGGATGGTTTCGAGCCCGCGCCGAACGCTCCTGCTTCAGCGCCGTGATGGCCCAGTCCTCGTCCGCCAAGGTGGCGGGAAAGTTGCCGCTCCTGATCATGTGCGCAAAGAGGGCAGGGGGATCATTGCCCTCGCGGCGGCAGTAGGCCGCGGTTGAGAGGAACCGGAAGAAGTTGGCCTCCGAGTCTTCCAACCACCTGCGCGCCACCGCTTGGTCGTAGAGGATCTCCAGGGAAGACAGGGACTCGAGGTCCGCGTCTGTCATCGCATCGAGAGAGGGGGCCGAAGCTCGCTCCATCGGGGACGGGCAGCGGCTACTTCCCGCCTCGACTCGCGGGCGCTTCAGGGCTTCCCAATTGATCCCTATCTTCTCGAAGAGCCGCTCAATTCCCACGGAGGCGAGAATGCCTTGCCGTATGGAGCTACTCAAACCCGGGAAACGCTCCCGGAGCTCGCCGCAGTGGGCCTCGTTGTGGACGAGCGCGTCGGCGACCTCCCCGGCCCGTTCACTCCATCAGTGCCCATGGTGTCCGGACGAGGCGCCCGCCGCCTTTCCACCGGAAGGCGCGGCCTGCGGGGTGGATCCCCTGGCGGGCTTGGGCGGTGACGGGGCGCCGCTCCCGTCGCGAGCGATCCCGTTTCTCTCGAGGATGTCCCTGGATGCCAACGTCGCCACGGTCCCCTCCGGTGCCCGGAACCAGCCGGGGTCGTCGTAGCTCGCGAGGTCCTCGCGGACCTTGAGGATCGTGAACATGCCGCCCATGGTGATCGTGTCGTAGGGGCCCTTGCCCCCGAGCATGGGGATGCTGTTCTTCGGGACGGGCATGCCCATGTCCGCCATGTCGCCCATGCCCTCCTTGCCCATCGTCATGTAATCCGGCAGGAGCCCGGTGACCTTGTCGTCGATGCCCCGGTCGTCGACGCCGATCATGTTGGGGAACTCGTGGCCCATCTGGTTCATGACGTGGTGGGTCATGTGGCAGTGCATCGCCCAGTCGCCGGGATTGTCGGCGACGAATTCCACGGTCCGGGTCGCCCCGACCGGCACGAGCACGGTGGTCTCGGGCCACTGGCCGGCCTCGGGGATCTTGCCCCCGTCGGTCTCGGTGACCTTGAAGTAGTAGCCGTGGAGGTGGATGGGGTGGTGGTCCATGGCCGAGAGGTTCCCGATGCGGATCTTCACGCGCTCGCCGAGCCTGGCGACCATGGGATGCGTCCCAGGGAAGCAGCGGGCGTTGATCGTGAGCACGTTGAAGTCGGTCATCTCGTTCGGGTTCGGCCGCTCGGTGCCCACGGGGATCGCCCACTCGTGGAGCAGGAGCGCGAAGTCCCGGTCGGGCCTCGGGCCTTCGGGGCTCCTCGGGTGGATGACGATCAGGCCCACCATGCCCATGGCCATCTGCGTCATCTCGTCGTGGTGCGAGTGGTACATGTAGGTCCCGTGCTGCCGGAGCGTGAACTCGTAGACGAACGTCTCGCCCGTCTTGATGGTGCGCTGGTTTAAGCCCCCCACTCCGTCCATGCCGCTCGGCAACAGGATCCCGTGCCAGTGGACGGTCGTCGGAGCCGCGAGCTTATTGGTGACGAAGATCCGCATGCGGTCCCCCTCGACCGCCTCGATGCACGGCCCGTGGACCGAGCCGTTGTACCCCCAGCAGCGGGCCTTCAAGCCTGGTGCGAACTCGTGGTGGACCTCTTCGGCGACCAGGTGGAAGACCTTCACGCCGTCGACGACCTTGAAGGGGAGCGTCCAGCCGTTGGGAACGACGACGGGCGTATAGTTCTTCCCCGGCTCGCCCGGGGCGAGGTGTTGCTGGGGGCCGGGATCGTTGCCCCGAAGGGCGTTGTCGTCCTTGAAGGAGAACGCCCGATCGCCCGGCGGCGGCTCGGCCACCGCCGGCTGGTTTCTCAGCAGGAGCGATCCGCCGACGAGGGCCGCGGCCCCACCGGCCAGGGCCTGCCTGCGGGAGAGCCTCGGGCCCGATAGTTTCTCCGGTAGCGAGTGGTCTCTCTCTATTTTTGTGTTGCTGCTCATACTCTAGTGCCCTCCTTGGGCGTTCGTCGTTGGTGGCGAAGGCGATTCTGCTTCGCCCGCTGAGATTGAGGACGCCGGCGCGTGCCCGTTCAAGAGGAGCTCGAGCTCGGTCCTCGCGAGCCAGTAATCCCTGAGCGACCAGATGGAGGCATTGCCGGCGTCGATCTGGGCTTGCTTGGCCAGCAGGAGCTGTAAGGCCCCCACTTGCATCGCGTTGTACTGGAGCTGGGTCTGGTCGACGATCTTCTGCCGCAGCGGCAGGATGACCTGGCGGAGGTAGTCCGCCTGATCGCGGGTGGCGGC
>JANOBY010000161.1:0-9072 GCA_031411935.1 Planctomycetales bacterium
CTTCTGGGCGGCCATCCTGGCTTTTTCGAGGACAGAGGACTCCCCGATCCATCGGATCGCCACGAAGAACCCGAACCCGAAGGCCAGGTGCATCATGAGAAGGCAGAGCAGGTCGATTCGGTTCCCACGACGCATCAGAACCGACCAGAGCTGGAACTCCACGAGGCCCAGGGCAATGAGCCCGCAAAGCAGGGCGACCCAGTTCCCCGGCTTCATCCCCGAGTTGGGAGGGATGGCCGCCAGGCGGAGTTGTCCCGTCTGGTCGAGCACGCCCAGCAGGGCCGCGACAAGCCCCGCGACCAGGGCCGCGACCACCAGGTAAAGCTTGATCGGGTTGGATTTACGAGCGATCGTGTTCGAACGAGTGGACACGAGAAGCCAGGCGACCACCCAGGCCGTGAGGCAGTAAAGCCCAACGACCTTCGACCAGGTGATCAGCCCGCCGAAAGCACGGGCGTCCGTCAGCGACGGCTCACCCCAGACGAAAAGCCATTGAAGCCAGTCGGTCACGCGGTCCATCGCGGGCGGCGCCTGGGCCCAGAGCGTCAAACCGTGCATCACGAGAGCACCATTCAGTTATCGGTGTGAGAAGATCCCGGTGGGCATCGCCGGACAACCTGCACCGCAGCGGGCCGCATCGGTTGTCCGGCACGAACCTGTGAGTTCATGCAAAGAGCATCAGGGCTTCGAGGCGGCCCCGTGGCAGCCTAGTTGTTGGCCGCATCGGACGCCACGCGACGGCGTCCCGGGTGCAGGTCGCTCTCGCGGACGATCCGGAGGAAGAGTTCCTCGAGCGTGGTCGTCGGGTGATCGACCGAGAGGAGTTCTCCGCCGTGACGACCGATCACCTCGCGGATCTCGTCCAGGGCCGCTTCCGGGAGGTCGCGGGTCTTGATCTGCGTCACGTCCTGCACCGTCAAGAGGTCCGAGACCTTGCCGATTTCCTTAAGCTCTCCGCGATGCAGGATGGCGATCCGGTCGCAGATGTCCTGCATGTCGGCCAGGAGGTGCCCCGAGAGCACGATCGTCTTGCCCTGCTGGTCGCGGAGATCGCGGATCAGTTCCTTGATCTGGGCGGTCCCCAGGGGGTCGAGCCCCGAGGTGGGCTCGTCGAGGAGGATCAACTCGGGATCGTTGATCAGCGCCTGTGCCAGCCCGATCCGGCGCTGCATGCCCTTGGAGTACTCGCGAAGCTGACGGTGCTTTGCTCCGGAAATCCCGACCAGGTCGATCAGACGATCGACCCGCTTCTTCCGCTCCGAGGGCGACATCTTGAAGAGCCGCCCGTAGAAGTGGAGCGTCTCTTCGGCGTTGAGGAACTTGTAGAGGTACGACTCCTCGGGCAGGTAGCCGATCCGCTCGTTCTTGGCCACGTTCTGGGTGGGCTCGCCGAAGATCATGGCGTCCCCCTCGGTGGGGAAGAGGAGCCCGAGCAGGAGCTTGATCGTGGTCGTCTTGCCCGAACCGTTCGGTCCCAGGAGGCCGAAGATCTCGCCCTTCTGAACTTTCAGGTCGAGCGCCTTGAGTGCCATAACCTTGGGGCGGCCCCAGAAGTCACGATAAACCTTGGTGAGGTTGCGGGTCTCGATGATGACGTCGCGGTTCATCGCGGGTCGCCTTCCAGGAGAGATAACAAAAGAACTCAAAACTCCCCGACCGGGAGGACCAGAACGAATCGGATAAAGAATCGGAGGTCGGTCGGAGAAACAGGCTCGACGGGGGAAATCCGCCGTATCTTACCCCGGCTACGTCGCTCACGGCGAGATGGTTCGCCCCCTCGTCCGCATTTTTCGACGTACCGTCCGCAAGGCTCGGGGCTTCACGCCCCCTAAACAAAGAAAGGCGGGCCATCATGCCCGCCTTTCGGCGTTTCTTCATGAAACCATCACCCCAGGAGGTCCCGGCCTGCGGGAAACCTCAAGGGATGAGGCCCGACCCGCCCGAGGGGACCGGAGGAGCTTCAACCCGACCCGTGAATGAGGGCGGGGGAACGACCGGCCTGCTGCCCACGATGTTGGAATAGGGATGCTTCGGCAGTTCCGCCGATCCCGTGGGGGCCCTCCCGCCCGGGTGGTCGCCGCCGCATCCCGTGTACGAAATATATCGCTGACCGCTCGTCACGTACGGGTTGTAGTACGAGGTCGGGAACGACTGAGAAGCGGGAAGCGCGAAGTTGCGAGGGAAGAAATAATCCGGGGTCCGATCGCCGCCGATCGGCAGGGCGGTTCCGTAATCCACGTAGCCATAACCATCAGGATTTCCGTTCGGGAATCCCCATCCGAGGCCCGGCCCGGGGCTCACGATTTGCCCGCCCGGCCCCTTGTGAAACAGGCCCCCCGTCGAGCTGAACGACAGGATCACGGCCAGCGAAACGATCGACGACCCCATGATGTCAGACCCTCCGTGCGGGAACGCATGCCGCTTGCGCGATCATCAAACAACTCGAGAGTCTACCACGGGTTTCGCAAGCGAGATGTTTCCGGCAGGGTCACTTGACTATCGACGGAGCCGCAGAAACGATAGAGTCGCCACTCCTAGCAGGAACCGTGACGATCCGGCCGCCCCCCACGACCTCATCCCCTCGACGGCACTTCCCCGATGATCGCGCTGATCGATAATTATGACTCCTTCACCTACAACCTCGTCCAGAGGCTGGGCGAGATCGACGCGAGCCTGGATCTGCTCGTGGCCAGGAACGACCAGATCACCATCGAGGAGATCGCCGCGAAGAAGCCGTCGCACATCATCATCTCGCCCGGACCCTGCACCCCTCTGGAAGCCGGGATCTCGAACGAGGTCGTGCGAACCTTCGCGAAGACCACGCCATTGCTGGGTGTGTGCCTCGGCCACCAATGCATCGGACATACCTTCGGGGCCGACATCGTGCGGGCCGATCGGATCATGCACGGCAAGACGTCGCTGATCTATCACGACGGCAAGGGGATCTATCGCGGAATGCCGAACCCCTTCCAGGCAACTCGCTACCATAGCCTGGTGATCCGTCCCGGCACGCTCTCCGACGAGTTCGAGGTCGTGGCCCGGACGGATCAGGACGAGATCATGGGCGTGAGGCACAAGGAATATCCGCTCGAAGGCGTCCAGTACCATCCGGAAAGCTTCCTGACCGAGCGGGGCATCGACCTCCTCCGCAACTTCATCGGGCAATGAGCGGGGAGGCGCGAGTTATGATCTCGGTCGATGAGGCCCGTTGGATCGTCCTGGAGCAGACCTCTCCGCTGCCTCCGCGGGTCGTGGACCTGAACCTGGCGCTGGGGTGCGTGCTCGCCGAGCCCATCGTCTCCGATCTCGACCTGCCCCCCTTCGACAAGGCCCTGATGGACGGCTTCGCCCTCCGGTCGGAAGATTTTCAAGGTGATGGCCCCTATCGGTTCGCGATCGGCGAGGTCATCGTGGCCGGGGCGGTCCCCACGCGCCCCCTTCGCTCCGGAGAGGCTGCCGTCATCATGACGGGAGCCCCCCTTCCCCCGGGGGCAGACTGCGTGGTGCCGCACGAGCGAACCCATCGCTCGGGCGAAGAGCAGATCATCCTCACGGATCGCCTGAGGCCCGGCAGTTCGACGCTCCTGCGAGCTCGCGAGATGAGGCGAGGAGAAACGCTCTTCGAGCCGGGAACGGTCCTGGACGCGGTCAAGCTCGGCGTGCTCGCCTCCGTCGGTCAAGCCAGGGTGGCGGTCGTCCGTCGCCCGAAGGTCCACATCCTGCCCACCGGTGATGAACTCGTTCCGGTTGACCGGATCCCTGGTCCGGGCCAGATCCGCGAGACGAACTCGACGATCCTGGATGCTCTGGCCCAATTTCACGGTCACAGCAGGGCATTTCCCGTGGCGCCCGACACACCGCAAGGGCTACGCAATTCGCTCCTGTTCGCCCTGGAAGAGGGGCCGGACGTACTGCTTGTCTGCGGAGGCGTGTCGGCCGGGCAGAAGGATCTTGTGCCGGGCTCGCTTCGCGATCTCGGGTTCGAGTCCATGTTCCATCAGATCCGGCTCAAGCCCGGCAAGCCGCTCCTCTTCGCCCGTCCGTCGCCGGATTGTTCGGGTTCCGGGCCTCTCGTGTTCGGGCTTCCGGGAAACCCGGTGAGCGGGATCGTTGGCTTTCTCCTGCTGGTCCGGCCAGTTCTCCGAAAAATGGCCGGACACGACGTGCCGCTTCAGGAACCCAGCATCGAGGTCGAGCTCGGCTCGGATTTCTCTCACAGGGGCGACCGCCCAACGTACCACCCGGCCAAGCTCGATCTCCCCTCGAACCATAAACCGCGAGCGAGGCCCCTGGAATGGGCGGGCTCGGCCGACCTGAGGACGGTCAGCCTCTCCGATGGGTTCATCGCCTTCCCAGCCGGGGATCGCACATACCGGGAAGGGGACACGCTTCCTTTCCTCGCCTTGCCTCGGCATTCAGGCTGAACGACGTACCAGGGATGGGGATCGCGGATGAAACGGGCGCGAGTCGAAACGAGGACCGGGACTTCGGTCAACCACGAAGGGCATGATGGAGCCGCGTCGGGCCAGATCGATCGCTTTCACCCTGCGGCCCTTTCGGTCGCGAGCGCCCTTCTGTTCTGGCTGAGCTTCCCGCCCGCCGACCGCGGCTACCTGGCGTGGATCGCTCTGATTCCGCTCCTGATGCTCGTCGTGAGTCCTCCAAGGAGATGGGTTGACTACGCAGGCGCCTGGGCCGGAGGGCTCGTCTTTGGCACCCTGAGCCTTTCCTGGGTCGCGCAGGTGAGCTTGCCCGGGATGGGGCTCATGGCCCTGTTCATGTCGGTGTGGTGGCCGCTCTTTGTCGCCCTGGCAAGACTTGGCGTCCGTCGTTTCCGGATCCCGATCGTCGTGGTCGTCCCGATCGTGTGGGTTGCTCTGGAATATTCTCGCACTCTGTTTCTCTCAGGCTTTCCCTGGTATTACCTTGCCCACTCCCAGTACGCCTACCTTCCAATAATCCAGGTTTGCGACATTGCGGGAGCCTGGGGCCTCGGCTTTGTCATCGCGATGGTGAATGTTCTCCTTGCCGAGGTCCTTATCGATGGCTGGTTGAGTACGCAAACCCCTTCAAAAAAATGGTTGGCGATCAAGGGGGCGGCAGCGATTGGGCTCGTTGGGGCGGTTGCGGTTTATGGATCTCTCCGGATGGGAGCGGCCCGTTTCGAACCCGGTCCGAGGGTCGCTCTCCTCCAGACCGACTTCGCGCAGGTGCTCGGCAACGGCCCCCCTCTCGACGTGGTGTTCTCAACCATCCAACAGCTCCTGGCCGAGGCCGTCCGTTCCGAGCCTCGAGTCGATTTGATCGTGTGGCCCGAAACCTCCTATCCCATGGGCGTGGTCACGATCGAGGATGCACTCGGCGAGAGCGACCTGACGGCCCTGGCGAAACGCCTCGACCCAGAATCCACAGGCGCCGACTGGAAAGATCGCGGCGCTCGCAGTCGTGAGGACCTGAAGACGCTCCTGAGTGGTGCCCGCACCCCGATGGTCATCGGCACGACGACCTATGCGTTTTCCCGTGCGGGTGTCGATCGATTCAACTCCGCGGTCTATACGGATCCGCTCTCCACGGCCACGCGAAGCTACTTCAAGCGTGCCCTCGTCCCGTTCGGAGAGTACATTCCGTTCCTCCAGGCCATGCCCTGGCTGCTGGCTCTCACCCCTTATCAAGATGGATATATCCCCAGCCTGACCCACGGTCGCGAGCCAGTCCTGTTCGAGTCCCAAAACGTCCGTTACGCGCCTGCCATTTGCTTTGAAGACACCTTGCCCGCCGTGATCCGTCAGTCCATGCTGGCGGATTCGGGTCGACCGATCGATGTGATCCTGAATCTCACGAACGATGGGTGGTTCCGCGGGTCGGCGGAACATCGCGTCCACCTGGCCATCAGCATCTTCCGCGCGGTGGAATGCCGCGTCCCGATTGCACGCTCGGTGAACACGGGGATCTCGGCGGTGATCGACGGTCATGGCCGAGTGGTCGCGTCGGTCCCCGAGGCCACCTCGGCCGTTCTCGCGGCGACGGTCCCGCTCGACCCCAGGTCAAGCCTTTACCTCGTCGTGGGCGACCTCTTGCCCCAGGCCTGCCTTGTTTTTACGGTCGGATTGGTTGTGATAGCGTCACTGCAAATTCGCCATTCCGCCACGCTTGCCCACAGCCCCTCAGTAGGTTAGATTCAATCGCGTAGGCTTTTTGCGATACCCGAATGGGTGAGAGCATGGCCTTGCCACGACAAGTCTCGCACTCGTATGATTAACGGTACCTTTCTGGCGATCGGTTCGCGCCGCATTGCTCTCCGTTGGCATATCCTCGCCAGACTTGTCCAGTTTCCCACCCTCACGGCCTCGATCGCGGACCTGGGGCGGTTCCCGGCCGTCACACGCCTGACTAGGTAAGGTGCGACCATGACGTTCGTCGGCAAGATTCTCGTCATTGTGATCATGGTATTCGCCCTGTTCTTCCTGGCATTGTCGACCGTGGTCTTCACCACTTCGGTTGACTGGAAGACCGAGGTCACGAAGCTGAACGACGCCAAGAAAAAGGTGACGGACGAGAAGACTCGTCTGGAAAATAACGTCAAGGACGCGGCCGACAAGTTCGAGCTCGCCCAGAACGAAGCCCAGAAGGCCGAGGCCGACTTCAAGGCCAAAATCAAGAGCCTGACCGAGCAAAACTCGCAGGCCCAGACCGAGATCACCGAGCAGCGCAAGTCGGTCGAGACCGCCCTCGAGCAGGTCAAGGCCGCCCAGGACGAGGCCGAGGCACGCATCAGTGAGTCCAACGTCCTCCGCCAGAACCTCAAGACCGTCCAGGATCAGCGCGACGCTTACTTGCTCCAGAAGACCGACCTCAACCAGAGAATTATCATCCTGGAGCGTGAGCTGCAGGTCGCGCAGGACAACAACAAGAATCTTCGCGACCGCGTGGCCGTGCTGACCGGTGCCCTCAACAAGGCGGGCCTCTCTTCGGACGTGGGGACCTACCAGGGGCAACTCGCCCCCCCCGACGACGTGGAAGGCGTGGTCCTCCGTGTGGATCCGTCCAACAAGATCATCGAGATCAGCATCGGCAAGGATGACGGACTGGTGGTGGGCCACGAGCTCGTCCTGTTCCGGACCAAGCCCAGCCCCGAGTACCTCGGGAAGGTCAAGATCATCTCCGTCGACCCGGACCGGGCTTCTGCCCGCGTGATCGGTAACACTTACCTCGGGAAGAAGATCCAGGAGAACGACAGTGTCGCGACTAAAATCCGCCCCCGCAGCTAAGCCCCGAGCCGGTGCCCGCAACACCCCAGCCGGAGCCCGCGGGGTCTACGTCCAGGCCCCCAAGAGTGACATCTACGTCATTCTGCTCGCGATCAGCCTGGGCGCGATCCTGATCGGTTGCCTCCTGCTCGGCCTCGTCATGAATCGCTACGACTTCAAGACGAAGCCCACCGCGATGCTGCTTCCCGGGGCCTCCTCCACCAATCGGGCCCTGGCAATGGTGCTCAATACGGAAATTCTGAACACTGTACGCTTGTAAACCGACCTCACAATCCCTACAATCGATCTACCCGGACGAGGAGTGGTTTTGGCCACGCCCAGTCCGGGTAGGTTCGTTTTGTCGATTGCCACCCGGGTTTGGCCCTGAGTGCACGCAGGACAGGTCTGAGGTGGGCGGCGACGAATCTTCTTTTCGCACCTACGGATTGACCGGCGAGGAGGACGGCGGATCGGTTTTCCGCCGGATCTTCCAATAGGGGGCTTGTCCTATGACTCAATATCCCGACCTATTTGCGGCCCTGGCTGCTCCTTTCGAACAGCACGAGATCAAGATTCGCCCCGCGCAGGGCGGTCGCCAACTTCACTACATCACCGCCCGGACCGCCATGAATCGCCTCGACGCGGTTCTGGGCCCTGAGAACTGGTGGGACGAATACCTGCCGGGCGAGAAGTCCGTCCTCTGCAAGCTGACGGTCAAAATGCCCGACGGGACCACCGTGACCAAGGCCGATGCCGGAGGGTACGCTGGCATGGCCGATCAGGGGGACGACGACAAGAGCGGTTTCTCCGACGCCTTCAAGCGTGCCGCGGCCAAGTTCGGCGTGGCGCGATACCTCTACCGAGACGGCGTGCCTCAGTACGGTCGCGAGACGACCGAGGTCGTGGCCGAACCGGCCGCCATGCCCCAACCGACCGCGACCCCGGTTCCTGAGCCCGTGTCCGCAGGTGCGGCCTCGTCGCGGTTCCGCGATTCCGCTCCCCCGCGAACGGGCAGGGCACTCTTTGCCTGGACGAAGGACATGGAGCAGCGCCACGAGGTTGGCCTGCTCAAGTACCTGAACGGCTGGGCGAAGCTCCAGGATTTCCCGAGCCGCATGGTGGACTGGGACTTCGATCAGGTGCACCTCGGCTACCAGGAGGCGATCCGTAAACTCCAGTCGATCCAGCCCGCGCGTAACGAGGAATTCGAGGAAGCCATCTCCAACTGAGGGAGTCACCCCGGTCCGGGCCCTGTCTCTCGGGGCCCGGACTCGCCCTCGGCCTTCGGTTCGAGGGCAATCACGCCAATCAAGACGATCAAAACCACGTAGGAGAGAACCGCAAAGACCCGGTCGTAAGTCATTTCCCAGCGGCCGAGAAGGCGCGAACTGCTCGGTATGATCAGCAGGAGAGTCATCATTCCAGCCGCCCCCGCCAGGAACACGTTGGCCGAGCGGAGCGAGCGGTCGATCAGGTAGGCGAGGGCCGGCACGAGCAACACGAGATCGTAATGACGGTGGTAGGTGAACACCGTCGCGACATACATCGAGAGCGCGAATAGACCGAGATCCGACCTGCGACGCAGCAGGAGCAAGCCGCCGGCGAAGATCGCCAGCACGACGAGACTCACCGATGTCGGACTCAGGTCCGTCGGCGGCCAGATCCGAAGCATGAGCGAAGGCACGTCGATCGTGCCCTGGGCCTATTGTGCCCGCGCGTTCCGAAACCACTCTTGGGTTAGAAACTGTGGACTCAACTGGAGTTGCCAGGCGGAAACGGCGAAGAGCGAGATCTGCACGAGTCCCGCAACGACAAGTGCCCCCCA
>JANOBY010000162.1:0-11215 GCA_031411935.1 Planctomycetales bacterium
GGACCACGTACCCCCGACCTCGGCGGGGCCGCCTCCACGGACGAAGTGGGCAAGGCGGTCCTGACGGCCCTGGGCGGCTGACCCCTCCGGTCGGTCGACCGCCCGAAACGCCGTCACGCCAGGTCCTGAGCGAAGCCTTCCTCCTTCCCTCCTCTCCTTGGCGACTCGGTGTCCCGGCGGTTCCTTCCGACTTCGGAGATCGCAGCCCATGAGTCTCGCAGCCAGTCCCGGCCTGGATGCCAGCGTCCTGGTCCTGAATAAGCTCTACATGGCCGTGCACGTGATCTCGGCGCGACGCGCCTTCGGCCTGCTCGTCAAGGAGCTTGCCGAGGTCGTCACGCTCGACGACGGCCATTATCAGTCGTACGACTTCCAGTCCTGGCGCGAGGTCTCCGAGGCCCGCGCCCGGTTCAAGGACCCCGACGACGACTACGTCCGGACGGTCCACTTCGAGATCCAGGCCCCGCGGGTGATCCGGCTCCTGGGCTATGACCGTCTCCCCCGTCAGAGGGTCAAGTTCAACCGCCGCAACATCTTCGCCCGCGACGGCAACCGCTGCATGTACTGCGGACGACGCTTCCCCACCAGCGAGCTGAGCCTCGACCACGTGATGCCCCGCAGCCGGGGCGGCGGCGCCACGTGGGAAAACATCGTCTGCGCCTGCCTCAAATGCAACGTCAAGAAGGGCGGGCGAACGCCCAAAGAGGCGAACATGAAGCTCTTCCGCGAGCCCGTGCAGCCCAAGACCTCGCCGGTGCTCAGCCTCAAGCTCTCGCACCGCAAGTATGAGAGCTGGAAGACGTTTCTGGACCACGCCTACTGGTCGGTCGAACTCTCCTGATCGCGAAATCGCGTGGAAGAAATCCGGCGTGCGACCTCGCCCCCGACCGATCGGGGGCGGGGGCTCCCCTCGATACTATCGGGAAGCGAGGGGCGTCCGAACACCCCTCCGGCTCGTTGACAATCAGGACCATCATGAGGGTGACGTTTTGATCACCAGGGAGGCAGTGAGGCGCGAAAATGTGATTTTGCAGAACGAACCCAATTCAGGCCCCAGGGCTCGAAGGGCGTCATGAGTCGGATTCGATTCGGAGATAAAGACTTAGGTGTCGTTTTCAGCGTCGATCGTGGGGCCAATTTGGGGCGGGTTGGCGGTAAAACGAAGCCAAAACGAACCCAAAACGAAGCCAATTTGGGGGCCCCCGACGAGAAACGAACCCAATTGCCGGGGGCTTCGCGGCGAAACCCGTACACGCATCCGGGTCAATCTGTTCCGTGCAGTTTCAAATTCGTGAACCGTCGGACCTGCTCGACGATCGCGGGCTCGGTGGGCAGACGCTCGATGCTGCTCGCCCCGAAGAAGCCCGCGATGCCGCGAGTCTTCGAGAACACGTGGGCCGCATCGTCGGGCTCGGCGATCGGCCCCCCGTGGCAGAGGACCAGGATGTCGGGCCTCACCGCTTTCGCCACGTCGGCCATCTCCTGCACGCGTCGAACCGCCTCGTCAAGGTCGATCGCCGACTGGGCCCCGATCATCCCCTTGGACGTGAGCCCCACGTGAGGGACGAGGATGTCGGCCCCGGCCTCGGCCATGGCACGGGCCTCGTCGGCGTTGTGGACGTAGGGGCAGGTGAGGAGGTCCAGCTCGCGGGCCTTCGCGATCATGGCGACCTCCTTGTCATAGCCCATCCCGGTCTCCTCCAGCCCCTGGCGGAAGTTGCCGTCGATCAGGCCCACCGTGGGGAAGTTCTGCACGCCCGCGAAGCCTGCGTCGCGGACTTCGAGGAGGAATCGCGACATCACGCGAAAGGGGTCGGTCCCGCACACCCCGGCCAGAACCGGCGTATGCTCGACCACGGGGATGACCTCGCGGGCCATGTCCATCACGATCGCGTTGGCATCGCCGTAGGGCATGAGCCCCGCGAGGCTGCCCCGCCCGGCCATGCGGTACCGGCCCGAGTTGTAGATGATGATCAGGTCGATCCCGCCCGCCTCGGCGCACTTGGCCGAAAGCCCCGTGCCCGCCCCCCCGCCGATGATCGGCCGCCCCTCGGCCACCTTCTGGCGGAATCGGGAGAGGATGGCTTTGCGGGACAGGGGATTGGTCGTCATGGCCGGGCTCGTGAGGTTGGCGGAGGTAAAGGATCGAGAACGACGAATCGGGATGAACCCGCCGCTCATCGGGCCGCAAGGGAGATCATACCACGACCGCCGGGGCGGATCTGGTTCCGGTGGGAGGTCTCTCGGGGAGCTGCGTCGTCGGCCAGAGGCTCTTACATGTTGTGCTTCCTGCGAGCCCATGGGAGGCCATAGATGTCCTCCGTCTCATCGAACAATCGCCTCGACACGTAAGGCTCCTTGGTCTCTTTGATCTGCTTGCGGATCCGGCGGAGGATGCGGAGATTTTCCTGGCGATCGCGTTCAAACTTTTTCGCGGGCAGCGGCGGGGCATCGCCGTACACCGAGGCCACCTTGGTCCGGTCGGCCCGCTCCAGGAAACGGATCGTGGCGTCGATGGCCTCGACCTGAATCGCGGCGAGCCCCCGGCCCTTATTCGCCTTCCACCACCCGGCCAGGGTCTGATCGTTTTGTAGTTTGGGGTAGATCCCGTATTGCTGCCTGGAGATCACGCGAAGCTCGGAGGCGAAGGGGAAGAGGATCCTATCCGCGATCAACCTGCACCCCTCGGAGACCGACACATTGCGATCCTCGTAGGAGTTGACCGAGAACGAGTAACGGTCGTCCTCCGCATGGGCGAAGAGGGCATCGAGGGCGATCTCCCCTTCGGCCAGGAGCTGCTGCATGGCGAGATAGACGGGCACTTGCAGGGCCTTGTCGTACTCTTTCGGGAAGTGGATCTCCCGGTCCTCCTGTTCCCCGTCCCCCTTGATCGGCGGCGCGGCATTCCGGGACGCCAGCATTTCCACTAGATAGGCTACGCTTGCGACGCGCTCCTGGTCCCGGGCATCTTCCGTCCCGACCGCCGAAGATGTGACAAACCCCGTGACACCGACGATCATCGCCAGAACCTTGCCCGATCGACTCATGGGGATCTCCCGCCCGGGGCCGCTTGCGACAGGAGCCCCAGGAGCACATCCGCCGCCTCCTGCGCAAATCCAGGGTCGTTGATCGCCTCGGGCCGCTCGATCAGTCGCACATGGGGTGCCGCCGCTAGCCCCTCCCGGATGGCCCGGAAGAGGGCGGCGTCGGCCTCGGGGTCGTGGAACGGCCCCCCCGGCACGTCGATCATCGAGACTCCGCCCAGCGGCAGCATGACCACGACGGGCCCGGTCGAGCGGCCCAGGATCTCGGCCATCCTCGCGCCGATGGCGGCGTTCTCCTCGGTCGTGGTCCTCATGAGGGTCACGTTGGCGTTGTGGACGTGGAACTTGCGGTGGGCGAACCTGTCGGGCACGGTGCCGCGCGGGCCGAAGTTCACCATGTCCAGGGCCCCCACGCTCACGACCTGCGGGATCCCCTTGCGGCCGGCAGCCTCCAGGCGATCGGGGCCGGCGCTCAGGACTCCGCCGACGAGTTCGTCGGCCAGCTCGGTCGTGGTGAGGTCGAGGAGTCCGGAGAGCTGGCCGTCGCGAGCGAGCCCCTCCATCGCCTGCCCCCCTACGCCCGTGGCGTGGAAGACGAGGACCTCGACGCCCTTTGCCTCAAGGCATTTGCGGGCATGATCCACGCAGGGCGTGGTCACTCCGAACATGGTCGCCGCGACCACGGGGCGGTCGTCGGACCCGGGCACGAAGCGGTTGGCGACCATCCCGAGCATGGCGTGGGCGGCGTTCGCCAGGACCGTCTTCGTGAGCCGGTTGAGCCCCGCGATGTCGGCCACCGAGTGGTGCATGAGGATGTCGCTTCCGCCCACAAAAGGGCGGACCTGGCCGCTCGCCAGGGTGCTGAGCATGACCTTGGGCACGCCGAAGGGCAGGGCCCTCATGGCCGCCGTGCCGATGGTGGTGCCGGCCGACCCGCCGATCGCGAGGAGGCCCTCGACCCGGCCCTCGCGATGGAGGTCTGCCACGACCCGGGTCACGCCTTGAGCTGCGGCCGCGACGAAGCCGCCTCGGTCCTGGGTTTCGATCGTGATGCCGGCGAACACGCGATCTCGAGGCACATCGGGCGCGATCGCCGGCGGGCCGAGCGATCCGGCGTCCACGACCAGGGTTTCGCGGCCCGCGCGGGCGAGCAGGTCGCGCACGAAGCCGAGCTCCTGCCCCTTGGTATCGAGCGTCCCGACCAGTACGATGGCGATGGCTTGGGCCTCCCTTGCAGGTCGATGTTCCTAGAACCTGTCACAACGGTGGGTCCGATTCAAGACGGCGAGGAGAGGCAAGGATGTCCGAGCGCGTGGCGATCATCACCGGCGGGGGGAGAGGCATCGGCCTGGGCATCACCAGGGCCCTGGCCGAGGCGGGCTACTGCGTGGCCCCGGCCGACGTGGACCCCGCGCTCCTGGCCGATGCGGCCGACGACCTCCGGGACCGTCGCTCCGAGGTGCTCCCCCTGGCCCTCGACGTGACCGACGCGGAGGGGTGGGCCCGCTCGGTGGAGCACGTGCTCCGCACCTGGGGCCGGATCGACGTGCTCGTGAACAACGCGGGGATCAGCCCGAGGGGCACCGCCGAATCGACCGACGAGGCGCTCTGGGAACGGACCATGGCCATCAACCTGAAGGGGCCGTGGCTGGGCATCAAGGCCGCGTTGCCCTCGCTCCGGGCCTCGCGAGGGGCGATCGTGAACGTGGGCTCCACGCGGGCCACCCGGCCCCGCACGGGCATGGTCGCCTACGGGGCGAGCAAGGCGGGGCTGCTGGGCCTGACCCGCCAGGTTGCGGTCGACCATCTGGGCGACGGCGTGACCTGCTCGATGGTCGCCCCCGGATGGGTGGATACACCCGGAGAACGCCTGATCCAGGCCGCCCACGGACGCCCCGACTTCCCCGGAGGGACCCGCAACCTGATCTCCATGGAGGAGATCGGCTCGGCCGTGGCCTTCCTCGTGTCGCCCGCCGGCCGCCGAGTGAACGGCACGATCCTCTACATCGACGCCGGCCTCGAAGCCGCCGACAACGCCGAGATGGTCTACCTGCCTCCCGAGGACGTGATCGGCTTTCGCTGACCCGTGCCGCCCTCAGGGGCGAGCCGGGGTCCATCGGAACAGCATCACGTGGTTCCGCCCTGCGTTCTCGAGGAAGAGCACGTACTCGCCGTTTGTCCTGAGGCTCACGTTCAGCGCGTTATCCGAATCGACGCAGCCGCCGCCCCCCTTGAACCCCTGGATGTCGGGCCGGATCGTGCCCACATACCGGCCATCGTCCAGGCGATGCACTCGGATCAGCCCGTATCCATAGGCGATGAACACGTACTCTCCGCGAGCCGAAAGCGCCTGCGGGGCCCCTCCGCCGTAGCCCGTCTCGGGGGTATACGTCTTGTCGTCGAGCGGGAGGTTGATGGACCACCGGCGGACACGTCGCGAGGGGTCGGACCCGCGGTCGAAGGCGATGAGGAGGTTGCAGGCATTCTCGTCGGTGCCGGGCGAGCCTCCCGTGATGAGCACGTCGTCTTTCGGGACGTAGAAGAGCCGGCGGAGGCGGCCCTCGGGAAACTCCGGGGGGTTCCTCGCGACCACTTCCGACGCCCGGCGATAGATCGGGTTGCCGTTCGCGTCGAGCCCCTCGCAGGGCAGGTGGAAGATCGAGTCGCCCGAAATTTGCCAGATCCCGGCATGGTCGTCCAGGTGCATCGACCCCCATCGCGGGGCCCGTTCGACCGAGGTGAATTCCTCGGAGTTGGGGGCCCCGTCTCCGTTGGTGTCGCTCCAGAGGAACGCCTCGGCATCTTCGGGCCATCGCTTGCCGGCCTCGGGCCGCCAGATCGAGGCCCCGCCTACATATCCGCACGGGGCCGCCACGAACCCTTCGCCCCGCCTGTGCTTGAAAATCTCGAGGCTCCCCGTCCCCTGGCTCCCGCAGAAGAGGAAGGGCTTGCCGCCGATGCGTCGCACCCCGTTGACCAGGCGATGGCTCGGCCCGTGTCCCTCGTGCACCCGGTTATCGCGCGGGTACCGGAAGCGGTCCAAGCTCAGGCCGAGCGGCGAGGCCTCCTGGCCCGGCGGACGGCTCCAGTCCATCCGGTAAACGTTCTCCTTGGTATAAGCCAGGGTCTCGTCGCCCGGGTCGAGGCAGGCGGTGTCCAGCCAGTTGCCCAGGCCGTGCACGTCCCACAAGCGATCGCCCGACGGGGAGTAGGCCTCGACGGTCACGTTGTACCAGGAGCCCAGGACGCTGGCCACGTAGAGGTTGCCCGCGGCGTCGAACCCAAGCCCTCGGACCCAGTGAAACTTCTTGGGGGCGTATCGACCGGGCTCGCCCGAGAAGATGCCCCCCTCGGCCCCGAATGTCTCCACGCGTTCGGGCTTTCCCGAGACGCTGTAGATGGCGATCCGACCGTCCCGGTTGAGCCCGCCGATCAGGAGCCTCCCCTTCGGGTCGATCGCCAGCGAGCACGGGTTCTCGAAGTCTGCGACCTCGGGGCCGGGTTGCCCTTCCGGCGAGAACGAGACGACCCGGGCCCCGCCCGTGTAGAACGCCAGGTAGGGTTCGGCGGCGGGCTTGCCCTGGATGCACCACACGCGGCCGTTCTCCTCGACCGCGATCGGCCCGGGGGTCGTCGCGGCGAACGATCGCAGTTCCTTCATCGTCGCGGTGTCGAGGACGCGGATCTTGCCGCTTTTGGCGTCGCTCATGTAGAGCTCGCCCCGGTGCAGGGCCAGCCCCTGGATGTCGCCCTCGGCCGCCGGGGTGCGATTGTACGACTCGTCGCCCCGACGGGTGCGAAATAGCCCCGCGCCCGTGCCGATGTAGACGTAGGTCTCGTCCGCGGCAACCGCCGAGGCGCTGCTGCCGAACCCGCTCTCGTAGTCGTACCGGGTGACGAACTTGCCCGCCTTGTACGATCCCACGCCGCCGCCGGCCTCGGCCACCCCGGCCGAGAACACCGTCCCGTCGGGCGTGACGGCGATCCCGCACACGTTCACCGGCACGGACTGCCGCCCCTCCTCCTTCGCGAACGAATTGCCCAGCCACGAGTGGACCACCTTGCCCGGAAGGTCATCCTCCGCCGCGAGGGCGGGGACGGCCAGGGCCGGCACCAGGATCATCGTCAGGATCGCTCGACGGGGCCTACGCATCGTTGCCTCCCCTGCGGTTGTTGTCGTGATGGCCTGGGTTGATCGCCTTCGTGAACGGGGGGCGATCCACTCGCGACGTGCCGACCCTCTACGGGAAAGAATCCAATCATGCAGGAATGACAGATTAAGCGCGGTGTGAAGGGGATGCAAGCCCTCGCCCCGTTCAGATCTTCTCGTCGATCAGAACGGGCATGCGCGGGCATCGGGTCATGACCTGGTAGTAGTGGCTCGACGGCTCGCAGATCACGTAGGCCACGGCCAGGCCTCGCTCGTCGGGCACGAGCAGGCCGCGGATCCCCTGGCGCACGCGGTACCACACGCCCCTCTCCAGCGCGAGGGTGGCGGGGATATCGACCATGATCGCGTTCGCGCCCTGCCAGCCCCCCTCGTCGATGGTCTCCTGCCAGGTCCAGCCGGTGCGGGGCAGGAACCGGCTCTGCCCGCGGCCGTTGCCCCAGCGCACGACCTGGAGCCGCCCGTCGCGCCAGATCGGGATCTTGGGCACGCGGTCGCGGTAGAGGAACTGCACCTCGCGCTCGCCCCCGCGATCGTGGGCGCGGCGCTCCAGGCCGTAGCGCCCGATCAATTCCGTGGGCAATTCGCTCCATGCCAGCGCGATCCCGACACACATAGGGGTGGCAATTCGACCGTGGTCAATCGAATCGAGATTCGCTCCCCGGCGCGAGCCGTTTGAGGAGCTGGATCTGCCCGGCATGATAAAGATCGTGCGAGGCCACGCCCTGGATCAGGTCCACCACGCGATACGTCTTCTTCGGCGAGGGATCCCCCAGGCGTGCCGGGTCCACCTCGGACACGGCCTCGCGCAGGGTGCGGTGTTCGGCCTCCAGGAGCTTCACGTACCCGGCCCAGTCCTTCTCGGAGAGGGGATCGGCCAGGACGAACCAGTTGGTGCCCTTCAGCGGGAACGAGCCCGGCGCGTCGCCCCGGAGGAGCCGCCGCACCGCATACTTCCAGTAGGCGGCGTGCACCACGATCTCGGCGATCGAGCGGCGGTCGGGGCCGGGCCTCCAGGCGGCGGCCTGGGCCTTCACGCGGCGGATGGACGCGCGGAGGTTGGGGCCGTGCCAGGCGGGGGCGTCGTACGCTTGGTCGATCAGGCCGAGCAGCAGGAGGATCTCGGGGGCGGGCATGGCGGGCGGTCCCGGTCGGTCGGTTCGGGGGCAGGTATCGGTCAGGAGGGGCCGAGGGTTCGTCCCCGGTCGTCCACGCGCACGATCGGCTTGTCGGGGTCCAGGCACCAGGCGATCAGGCGCCGGACGAAGTCGCCGGGGTCGGCCTCCCGCCCCTCGAACTGCGGGCATCGCACGCGGATCCACGGCCCCCCGGCGTCGGCCAGGCCCGGGAAGTCGCGGCCCATGACGACCAGGTAGGCGGGGTCACCCTGGCCTTCAGGGTAGAGCACGGAGAAGCGGTGGTCGTCGGAGGTGACCACCAGGATCGGCCCCCACGACCGCCCGTTCTCGCCGTCGGTCACGTACCAACCGAAAGAGCGGTCGCCCACATGCAATTTCGAGCGTCGGAGACTGGCGAGGCCCATGGGACGTTCCGGGGAGGGGGTGTCGGCCGAACGCAGGAGTTCCGGGATGGTTTCGCGGGAATCCTTTCTTTCTTCTCTCTACGGGAAAACTCCGGGAGCGGGATGATGCAAGGCATACTCGATCAGAAGCAGATCTTCCCTCGGACGTCGCAGATGTCGTAAGAGTTCGCGCCGTCTCCGTAGATGGCCTTCAGGGGAAGGGTGGCGGCGCTTCGCAGGGCGAACCGGCCGTGGCGGACGTTGACCTCGCGCTTGATCCGGGCGATGGCCTCGGCCCGAGGTGCTCCGGGCGGCTCGAACAGCCCCCGCTGGCCGTCGCTCTTGGGGCGCAGGCGTTCGGCGATGATGTGCATCCGGGTGGCCTGGGTGCGCGGGATCCACGCCCGGCGCAGGCAGACCCTCGCCGCGTCGAGCAGGAAGTCGAACCGGTCGGTGGGGACCTCCAGGTCCATCTGGCCGAGGCCCGCGTCGCCGCTCTTGTAGGCGACCCAGATCGTGAGCCTCTCGGTTAAAGTCTCGTGGAAATGCAGCTCCTCGATCAGCCGTTCCAGGTTCCTCACGAGCCAGGCATACAGGATGATCGGTTCGGACGTGCTCTCGCCGAAGCTCCCCCCGCGCGAGAGCGCCTTGTGCAGGGGACGCCTGGTGTGGATCGCCTGCACGGGCTCGCCGTTGAGCTCCCACCACAGGGACTCGCCCGCGGCCGTGAGCACGCTGCGCACCGTGCGGCGGTCGGCCCGCGCCAGGTCCAGGCAGGTCTGGATGCCCCAGGGCAAAAGCCGCTTCGCCCTCCGGCCGGCGATGCCCGTGATCTCGGTCACCGGCTGATCGGCCAGCAGCCTCGTCTCGGAGGCGCGGTCCAAAACCGCGCTCGCGCCGAACGGCTTGGCGCTGTCGGAGATCAACTTCGCCAGCGTGCGGGTGCGGGCGATGCCCACCGACACCGGCACGCGCAGCTCCCGCCAGATCCGGTCGCGGATCCGCTCGGCCGTCTCCTGCAGGGACTTGCCCGGCAGGGGCACGGCCTGGAAGAAGAACTCGTCGATCGAGTAGTACTCGACCCGGGGCGAGATGTCGCGCATGAGCTCCAGCATCTTGCGCGAGAGGATCTCGTACCACCGGAAGTCGCGCTTGATGTAGATCCCGCCAGGACATTTGACCAAGGCCTCCCAGATCGGAATCCCCGTCCCCACGCCTGCGGCCTTCATCTCGTACGACTTGGCGATCACGCACGCGCCCTGGTTGCCCAGCACGCCGACCGGCTTGCCCTTCAGGAATTCGTCGCGCACTCGCTCGGCCGACACGTAAAAGCAATCGGCGTCCAGATGCCCCACCGCCATCATGCTCATGAACGGGAGTTTAGATTGAACACGCATACAGGTCAAGGAGATTCGTGCGGAATCCCGAGGCTTTGCGCGAGCCAAAGGTCGAGGTCTGCCCTTGAAAAAGCCGGGGGGCGGCCGGATCATCGTTGTGGGGGCGATTTGCGGGGCCAGGGATTCACTCGATGCATTGGAATGACCGGGTTTACGGCGACGTGACGATCGAGGACCCGGACTTCCTCGCCCTGATCCGATGCCCCACGTTTCAGCGGCTCAAGGGGATCCGCCAGGCCGGGCCGTCGGCGTTCGCCTTCCCGTTCAAGACGGTCACGCGGTTCGAGCACAGCCTGGGCGTGCTCACCCTGCTGGAGCGCCTGGGTGCCGACCGCCGCCAGAGGGTCGCGGGCCTCCTGCACGACATCTCGCACACGGCGTTCTCGCATGCGGTGGACTTTATCTTCCACTCCGACGAGCAGGACTACCACGAGAAGCTCAAGCCCGAATTCCTCCGCCGCAACGACGTGGCCACCGTGCTCAAACGCATGGGCTACTCGCCCGCGGAGTTCTACGACGACTCGATCTACCCGATCCTGGAGCAGCCCCTGCCGCTTTTGTGCGCCGACCGGCTCGACTACTTCCTGCGCGACAGCCTGGTCTGCGGCGTGTCCACGCCCGAGAGCGTGAGCCGGACGCTGGCCCACGTGACGGTCGTGGAGGACAGGATCGCCTTCACCGACGCCCACGTGGCTCGCGACGCGGTCGAGCGGTTCGCCGAGATGAACCGCCACTTCTGGGCCGGCGACACCGAGTCCTTCATCTACAACGAGTTCGCCGACGCCCTGAGCGAGGCCTTCAGGATCGGCATCCTCCGCGAGGCCGACCTCCTGCACGACGACGCCCACGTGCTCTCGCGGCTCAAGGCCTCACGCAACGCGCGGATCGTCGAGGCCATGGAGAACATCATGCAATTCCACCCCGGAAGGCTCGCCGGGTTCGAGCCCAAGGTCGCCCCCAAGACGCGCTGGCTCGACCCGCCCATCGCGAGGGAAGGGCGGGCCGTGCCCTTGTCGATGTGCGGGGCATGAGCTGTTCGCCCGGCCGATCTCGCCTTCGCGAGAGTCGGCCGAACGGTCGATCG
>JANOBY010000163.1:0-4114 GCA_031411935.1 Planctomycetales bacterium
CCGTGGGCGTGATCCTCTACGAGTTGCTCGTGGGCCGTCGGCCGTTCGGAGGCGCTGCACAGCAGATGATCCGCGGCCACCTTACGACTGCTCCCCCGGCGTTCTCCGACAAGAACCCCCAGAACCAGGTCCCCGAGTCGATCGAACAAGTGGTCATGCGCTGCCTGGAAAAGCAGCCCGAACATCGACCTCGAACGGCCTTGCACCTCCTGGACGAATTCCGCGAGGCCATGGATCCGCGTTACGCAGGCGTCCGCCCGCCGTCCCCGGGTGTTGGGCCGGGGATAACGAGCCAGGAACCAGGAGTCGTGACCCGAGCGGTAGAGGTGACGCGATTGATCTCCCCGCCTACTCCCTCGTCGCCCCGGACTCGGCAGCGATCGAGGTTCCTGTCGGTGTCCCTAACGGCACTGGGTGTAGGCGCGTGTCTGATCGGGCTTTGGATCTACCCAAGGAAAGAGAAGGACGAGACGCGAACCATCAAAGGTAGCTCCGCATCCTTCACCCCGAGCGTCGCGGCAGCCCGTCAGATCAAGACATGGGCGGAACTTGGTATCGAGCCCGTGGAGGCGGCGGGCACCGAGAACGGTTGGCCCGTCCAGATCCGTCGGCAGGATCCGAACACGAAGGACGTGGTGGCCTTTCACATCAATCCCTCGGGATATTATTTGCCCGAGGGCTACGAGGCCGAAGGCAATACCATGGCGGCCGATAAGTGGCCAAGGGCCCTGATCCGCACCGCCGACGGCGTCCGGTTTTTGAGAATCGCGGGCGACACCTACACGATGGGAAGTGAGGGCGCGGGCGACGATGACGTGCAAAGCCGGCCTTCTCACGAAGTGAAGCTCAGCGGGTACTATCTCCAGGAGAACGAGGTCACCAATCGTGAGATCGCCCTTCATGTGAAGGCGATTTCAGACACCGAAAAACCGAAAAGCTGGATGACGCACGCTCTGGACTGGCAAAAACAGGGACTGACCGCCGACGTGGTCGGGGCACATCCTGCGACCTACCTGTCTCACCGGGATGCCGAACGGTTTGCGGCTCGATTCGCTGGCGGGATGCTTCCGACCGAGGCCCAGTGGGAATTCGCGGCGAGATCCCGCCGTGCTGAGGCTCTCCCCTTCGTCTGGAACAATAACTCCACCATCAAATCCATTCCGGCCCAGGCCCCGCTCCCCCTTCTCTGTCACGTCGGCGGAGCGAGTGAGGGCGTACTCCCCACCAAGCCTCCTGGGAGTTTCAAAAACGACGTCACCGCCCAGGGGATCTATGACCTTACGGGCAACGTGCGCGAGTGGTGTCGCGACGTATGGGGGCCTTATCGCGTGGCGCAGGGTACGGTGAAGGATCCTTGCAACCACTTCCCAGCGGACCACGCTCCTGGGTTCGTCGTTCGAGGCTCGGGCTATGCCACGAAGGACCCTCGGCGGGCCCGGGTGACAAGCCGCGATCACGCCGAAGAGGCGGAGACGGAGCCCGACA
This sequence comes from Planctomycetales bacterium, assembly GCA_031411935.1. Taxonomy (GTDB): domain Bacteria; phylum Planctomycetota; class Planctomycetia; order Isosphaerales; family Isosphaeraceae; genus JAQGHR01. The sequence goes on from JANOBY010000163.1 coordinate 1,486, forward strand.
TCGGCTTTCGCGTGGTCATCGAGCCTCCGCAGTCGCCGGGCCTGGAGTGGAACTCAAAGTAGCCCCGACTGCTTTCGACCTACCGTCCGGATTCCTTGCCGCGAGGACCTGACTCGGCCTGGGCAGTCTGAATTAATCTCCCCAAACGTGCGCTCCTCGCACTATCCCCGACACGATCGCCGGAGGCTCAGGTGACCACGGATCGGGATGAGGAGTAACGCTGCCACGAACCGTCCCGCTGGATCTCGGCGATCGCCAGGACGGCCGCCTCAAGCTCTGCGTCGGTCGTGTAGAAGTGGGGAGAAAGGCGAATCCCGGCGCCGGGCCGATAGTCGCACAGGATTTCGCGAGACTTGAGCGCGCGAGAGATCTCGTACCCATGATCAAGATCCAACGCGACAGTCCCGCCGCGTCGCGAGGGCTCTCGCGGGGTGGAGCAAGACCAGCCCCGCTCGTCGGCCATCGCCATGAGCCGGCCCGTCTGGTGCAAGGACTTGGCTCGGATCGCGCCGATTCCGGCCTCACGAACGAGCTCAAGGCCCGGCCGCGCGGCATGGAGGGCAGGGATTGAGGGCGTACCGTTGAGGAACCGCCAGGCGTCGTGGCGACGATCGAGCGTTGGCTCGAAGGCGAACGGGCGTTGATGGCTCATCCACCCCGTCAGTCGAGGGCTCAAGGTGTTGCGGAGAGACGGATCGACCCAGAGGAAAGCGTTGCCAGGCCCTCCACAGAGCCATTTGAGGCATCCGCCGATGTAGACGTCCACGCCCAAGTCGCGGACATCGACGGGGATCGTCCCGACCGACTGGTATCCGTCGACCACCGTGAGCGCCCCGACCTCGCGGGCCCTAGCGGCAATAGCCTTCACGTCGTGGATGAAGGCGCTTTTGAACAGGACGTGCGAGATATTCACGAAAGCGGTGGATTCATCGATGGCCTCAAGGAGTCGCTGGGTGTCGATCGAAAGGCCATCGTCGGTCCCTACGACCTCGACCTCGGCACCCTGGGATTTGAGTCCGTCGATCAGGTAGAGCACTGAGGGAAAGTGCATGGCGTCGGTCACGACCTTCGACCGGCGCGAACGAATTGCCAGAGCACTGAAGATCACGGCGTGGGCGATCGTGACGGAGGGCTGAAAGACCACCTCACCCTCGCGTGCGCCGATCAGGGGGGCCACCAGGTCTCCCACGTCGGCCGCCAGGGTCCACCAGGTTTCCTCCCAGGCCCTCACGCCTCGAGAGGCCCAGGTCCGGACGTAATCCCCGAGGCCGGATTCGACCTCCGCGGGCATGGCGCCCAGCGAGTTCGAGATCAGGTAGTTGGTCGTGTCCAGAATCGGGAAATGCCGCCTCAGAGCGAGCAAGGGGTCGTCGGGCACAACGGTCCTCTCATGGGGCATCACTGGCGATTGTGCGGAGCACGGCGCGGACCGGGCTTGCGTCAAACCCCACAAGCTTCATGGGCAGAGCAATAAGTTCGTAGACGCCCGGAGGCACGTCGTCAAGGACGAGTCCCTCGAGGATTGCCATATCCTTCTCTAGGATCCTTCGATGCACCTCAAGAGTCTTGGACGAGAACCGATCGACGCTCGGAGTGTCCACCCCCACGAGTCGCACCCTTCGCTCGGCGAGCCAGTCGATCAAGCGTGGGGTGAGCGCGGCGAAGTCCTCGGAGAATGTCCCGGGATCCGGGAACGAGGCGGTCCGAAGGAGCACACGTGGGGCCGAGATCGGATCGCACAGGGCCTCGGGGCCGATCTCCGCATTCCGTTGCACGTCGACATGCATCACCTGGCAGCGGCCCAGATAGAGATCCAGGTTACTCGCCTCGATCGATGGTGCGTGTTCGCCGTAATGACTTGGAGCATCGGCGTGGGCGCCCAGATGGACGGTGGCGTGGAGGGTCGAGAGCGTGACCGAATGGCCGCGAGCGATCTCCATGAGGACTTCTCGAGAAGCCGACGTGTCGCCGGGCCAAACGGCGAGACCCGGCGTGATCGGTGGTGTGATGTCGTAGATCATGAGCCCTCATGCCGGGTTCGCGGGGATCTGTCGCTTCCATTCTACGAAGAGGGCGGCGCACTCGTCGTGGAGTACGCGACTCTCCAGCTTCATGGGGCTTGCCATTCGGAGGGCCAACTCCGGTGCGGTCAGGTGGACCTGGGGGATTCCGCGGATCTCGGCTTCCTGGATGGTCGCGCCGAAGACCACGCGATCGATTTTTGCCCAGTGAATCGCTGCCAGGCACATGGGGCATGGCTCGCAGGTGGCATAAAGGGTTGAGCCGGAGAGATCGGTGGTCTGAAGAGCCGCGCACGCGGCGCGGATGGCGTTAATCTCGGCGTGCGCGGTCGGGTCCTGATGTTGCTTCACCGTGTTGTGAGCCTCACTGTAGACGATGTCACCCAGCGAGATTACTGCGCCAAACGGCGACTGCCCCAGGGCAATCCCGACCCGGCCGATGGCAATCGCACGCCTCATGCCCTCGTCATTGGTCATGTTCGAAGCCTTAGGAGTGATGGGGCTCGTGGATCACGCGGGGTTGCCGAGCCCGACATGGGCCTGGCCGGCCTTAAGCGTCGCCAGGATCGCGTCGGTGTCATAAACGCAACCGCCCCAGGTGCCGCCGC
>JANOBY010000164.1:0-3494 GCA_031411935.1 Planctomycetales bacterium
CCGGCCGCCCCAGCCCGCCGCGTGCGAGGCGTCGGCCAGGAGGTCCAGGAACTCGGCCGGGGCCGGGCGCATGGGCTCGGGCCGGCGCGGGAACAGGGGCAGGTCGCGGGGCCGGGGCACGGCGAAGCGGGCGTCCTCGGCGAGGCCGTCCAGGTCCCAGGTGGCGAGGGTCTCGCGGCCGAGATTGGTCAGGATCACCGGCCCGTCGTCGCGCGCCCCGAGCCGTCTCAGAAGGTCCAGGGGCGCGACCACGGCCTCGCGGGGCCGCGGCGGCGCGGGGACCAGGCACTCGATCGCCAGGCCGACGCCGGCGTGGCGGACCCGCAGGCCCGAGGGGCCGGCGCGGAGCACGATGAAGGAGCCGGGGCCGTCCCAGGGGGCGTCGAGCAGCTCGTGGCGGAGCACGACGTGGAGCTGGCGTGCGGTGCGGCGGGTGATCGTGATCATGGGGCTTCTCCAGGAGATCGTGCGGGGGAACGGGGAGGCCACCGCGCGTGGCAGACGCCGGGGCCTCCCTTCGGATCCTGCCGGGAAACGGCCGGCGGTTTAGCCACGCGCGGCCTCCGTGCAGCCCCGGCCCGAGCCCGGCTTCGACTCCCGATCAAGGCTTCGTGGACCGGTGGATCGGAGACTTCGTGCCGCCCCGGTGCGAGCCCGGCTTCGTCTCGTGTGCGTCGCGAAGCCACCGTCTCCGGCAGGCTGCCCCGAACCGCCGGGCAGAACGACCGGGCAGGCAGCTCGGCCTCGTGGCAGGACCGGCAACCGCAATACCCCGGGCGACCTGGCCTGGATCCCGGGCCATACCCCGGCCCCGGCAAGGAGTCGGGCCCCGCCATGTCGCGCTCCTCAATCGCCTCGGCCGGGTCGATCTCGCCCGGACACCCGATCCCCCAGCGCGGGGGGCCGTCGCCGTGGAGGCGGTTGGTCGTCCGAGCAGGTCGAGCAAGCCGTGGGCGAGATCGGGCTTCTCACCGCCCGTGATCCGGTCGGCCACGAGTGCCGCCAAGCGCCGCCATTCGAGGGCGAGCGGGCCGATCGGAGGGCATCGGACGGCCGCGCTCTCGGGTTGACCGGTCGGGCCCGGACTCCGGTAGGCCATGGCGGACGCGCCGTCTCGAGCACGGGCCGGCGTGCGTCATGGCGAGTGACCCCGGCGAGGTTCGATTGTGGCTGGTCGCCTCGCGCATCGAGGCCGGGCGGGGTCAGTCGTGGGCGGCCTCGACCGGGCGATCCGCGGGCGCGGGCGTCGTCCCCGTGGCCTCCCCCCCTGCCCGCTCCAATGCCCGGTCCAGCTCGCCGGCCGCGGCCGCCAATCGGGCCAGCATCGCGCGCACTTCCCGCAGGGGGGCGGCCGCGCCGTCGGCCACGGGCCCCGCCAGCCAGGGTTGCCCGGCCCAGGCCCGATCGTGGCGGTCGAGCCACTCGCGGGTCGCCTCGCGGACCTGCGCGAGGCCCTCGGCCGGGTCGCGAGGCCTGCGGCGTCGCGGGCCGCCCCCGGACTTGCTCACGCCCTTGCGGCGGCGGATGGCGGCGGGCAGGGTCTCGGAGTTCAGCTCGCCCCGCCCCAGCGCGGCGACCAGGTGATCGCGATCCCCTGGCGAGGCGACGGTGCCCAGCCGCGCCAGCACGGTCACCGGCAGCGTCCGCCCCTCGGAGGTCCTGGCCAGCTCCAGGCGGGCCACGTCGGCCTCGGAGTATCGGCCCGCGAAGGCCGAGGCCTTGAGGGCGAGCGCAGCGGGGCGTCCGGACTCGGCGGCAACGGCGCGGGCCGCGGGCTTGCGCCCCATGCCCCCGGCCATGAGGTCTTTGACCCGGCGCCCCAGCTCGTAGAACTCACGCCTTTGGGCCGCCCTGGGGTCGTCCCCGCCCCCGGGGCCCGCCGGCGCCCCGCCCCCGTCCTCGACCATCGACGTCCCCTCCCCGATCCGGGCCCGGCGCCGCCCGGTCGGCCACGCCCACGAGTAGGGATCGGGCTTCCGCCCCCGGGAACTCCAGCGAAGGACGTCCCGCCCGCGGTCAGGGGCGCCTGCGACCCGCGATGGGCGAGGGGCTCCACGGGCCTCTCCGGGACCCGAGCGGGGAGCACGCCCCCGGCCATCGCGAGGGCATCCGGGTCCCGGGACGTGCCGGTCGACGGCCGAGGGTCGGCGCGCGGAGCGGCCGGAGGCGCCCCCATATGCGACTGGGGGTTCTCTCGACGACATCGGTGTTGCAGTCCGGGGCATCCCGGGGGGTGTGTCCGGTCGGGGGGTCGGGCATCCCCCCCCCGCAGCACGCCGGGGAGGGCCGGATCGGGCAATTTCGGGGCCCGAGAGCACCGAAAAGGCGCCCAGACCGCCTACCTCGCCGCCCCGGGCCTTGCCCGGGGCCCCCCAACGTGACATCGGACGCGCACCCGGACCGGGGGGAGGGCCCCGGGCGAGCCCCCGGGGCGACGATCGGAGCGATCCGCGCCCCGCGGAAGCCGTAAAACGCGCCCTCCGCGTACACGCCGGCGCGCACGATTCGGCGGATCCGCATCTTTGCTCCCTCCCGGGCCCCGGGATGCTCGGCCGGGCAAGCGGGGTTGCCACGGCCGGCCGCCCCGCGGCCGCAAGCGGCCCCGACAAGCCTGCGCATGCGTACCGACGGCGACACCCCATGCGACCGGTCCCACAAGGTGTCGCGTCGGTGACGAGGGCTCGGGCGGGATGGCGGTCGGCGCCCGGTCCGGGCCATATCGACGTGTCGACTTCCTGGCCCGAGGCCGAGGACAAGCCACCGGCGACGAGCGGGGAGGGCGCGAGGACGGCGGGCGCGGGGAAGACCGGGGTGCTGTGTCTCGAACGCATGGTCCGGCCGTCCCCGGCTCGCTCCCGGCCGCCCCTGAGGGGATCGCAGGGCGCAGGTGATCGGCCTTGGGCCTGCCAACTCGGAGTCACCGATTGCCCCGTTCGTCCTGGCATCGCCGGCCCCCGCCGAACGTGTCGACCTGGTCAGGGAGCCCATCCTGGCGGGGCTCGGGGTATGCCCCGCGAGATCCGGCCCCTATCCCACTGGACCACAACCCGGCCTCTCCGGGGCGCCCGCGTGCAGGGCTTCCTTCCGGGTGTCGTCGGCCGCCTCGACACGGCAGCCCCGACTCGGTGGCGATGATCGTCAGCGAACCCCCCGGCCCCGCGGTAAGGGCTTGCCGGCCCCCTCCGGGCAAGCTGATAGCCCAATCACATTTTTAGCTGGGCTCCCCCGGGCGCCTGGCGGATCGACCCCGCTCGCGACGGACTCGGGCTCCACCGCACGGTCGGCGGGGGGGGGGTGGTCCACGCCCTCGGGTGCCTCCGTCCTGGCAAGGAAGGCCAGGGCCGGGAGACGCTCCTCGGCCACGCCGACGATCTCCGGCTCCCGGCCGGCCCCGCTCCAGATAGGCGTTGAGCCAGCGCCGGACCGAACTTCGCAATGTGTCCGTGTCGCAGGCGATCTGGCCGCGGGGGCGACCCCGGTGGGCCATCAGGACG
>JANOBY010000165.1:0-6967 GCA_031411935.1 Planctomycetales bacterium
CCATGTCCCTGAGCAGGACCGCCCGGACGCCCAATCCGCGGGCGTCGACCGGGGCGGTCCCATCCTCCGGGGTCCGATCGCCTCGTCGGTCCCCTTGCCCCGAACCGGGGCGAAGGATCACGCCGATCGCATTCCTCACCGTCTCTCCCCATCCAGGGTGTCCGCGGCGACCGTCATCCGGCGTGATCGGCGGCCTCCATGACCTGTCTCGCGGCCAGTTCGATGGCCCTTTGGGTCGACTCGTCGATCCGCCGGGTCCATGTGAGGCTCGGGCTCGCCAGGAGCTTCGCGGCGGCGGCGGACCGGGCGTGGCCCGGCTCGAACGTGACGCGCAGGGGCGCCAGCGCGGCGTCGGCGGCCGGCCGCTCCTCGATGTCGATGATCCGGCCGAGCGCGGGGCGCGGTCCGGGGGATCTGGAGTTGATCATGGGATGGTCCCGGGGTGCGATGGGTTCGACGCGGCGTGTGCAGTAAACCCTAGGCCGGATCCGTCCTATACTTCCCCCGGGTCGCGAGAAAACGTCATTCGGGTCCGTCGCCCCGTGCCGGACTGTGAGGTCAACATCCCATGCTCCCGAACGAGGATCCGGCCGGGCCGGGCGGCATCCCGCCCGCCGCCGACGCCCCGCGCACCATCCTGATCGTGGACGACTCCCCGGTCGACCTGAGGCTCTCCGCGCACATCGTGGCGCGGCGGCCCGGCCTCCGCGCCGTCACCGCGGCCTCGGGCCACGAGGCCCTGGACTTCATCGCCCGCGAGCCGCCGGCGGCCGTCGTCACCGACCTGCAGATGCCCGACATGGACGGCCTGGGGCTCGTCCGAGCCATCCGCGCCGACTTCCCGGGAATCCCCGTGGTCCTCATGACGGCCTTCGGCAGCGAGGACGTGGCGGTCCTGGCCCTCCGCGCCGGGGCCGCCAGCTACGTGCCCAAGAAGGCCCTGCGCCGGGAGCTGGCCGACACGCTCGTCGCAGTCCTGGCCGTCACCTCGCCCGACGGCCAGCGCCGCAAGCTGATGCGCTGCATCGAGTCCACCCGGTCCCGCTTCCGGATCGACAACGACCCGGCGATGATCGCCCCGCTGATCGCCCTGATCCAGGAGGAGCTCGACGGCCTCGGGCTGTGCGACGGCAACGCGCGGACCCGGGTGGGGGTGTCGCTGCAGGAGACGCTCGCCAACGCCCTGTACCACGGCAACCTCGAGGTCTCCTCGGAGCTCCGCCAGGAGGACGAGCGGGTCTTCTACGCCGAGGCCGAGGCCCGCCGCCGCCTCCCCCCCTACCGCGACCGCTCCATCCACGTCGAGGCCGACCTCGACCCCGAGTCCGCCACCTTCCGGATCCGCGACGAGGGGCCCGGGTTCGACACCTCGGCCCTGGACGCCCCGTTCGACCCGGAGAGCCTGCTGCGGGTGGGCGGCCGCGGCATGATCCTGATCCGCTCGTTCATGGACGAGGTCCGCCACAACGCCGCCGGCAACGAGATCACCCTGGTCAAGCGACGCACCGTCTGATACGGATTCTACTATTTTCCTGCGCGCCATCTTGCGCCTCAGCCATGCCGAGGTCATGATGGGTTCCCAACCCGAGGGAACACCATCATGCAGGTCACCGATCACCTGACGATCGACCAACTCCGTACCCTGGCAAACGCATCGCCGGGCAGGAGGCGATTCCTCCGCATCCGCGCCGTCATCCTGGCCGCCCAGGGTCGCACCGCCCCGGAGGTCGCCTCGGCCCTGGGCTGCTCCCGCCGAGCCGCCAAGGGCTGGGTCGCCCGATCCGCCGACGAGGGGGAGGCGGGCTTCGACGAGCGGCCCCGCACCGGCCGGCCCACCTTCCTCGACGCCGAGGCCGCCGAGCGGCTCCGCGCCCGCCTGGACGCCGGGCCCACCGCCGAGGACGCCGCCTGCACGCTCCGCGGCCCCGAGGTCCGCTCGATCCTGGACCGCAAGTTCGGCATCCTCTATAGCCTGCCGGCGGTCTACGCCCCGCTGCACCGGCTCGGCGACTCCTGCCTCGACCCCCGGCCCCGGCACGCCAAGGCCGACCCCGGCGAGGCCGAGGAGTTCAAAAAAAGTCGCCGGCCGCCTCGACGAGGTCGCCCGGGCCCACCCCGGCAAGCGGGTCGAGGTCTGGTTCGAGGACGAGGCGCGGTTCGGCCAGAAGGGGACGCTGACGACCGTCTGGGCCCGACGCGGTTCGCGGCCCACCGCCGTGCGCCAGACGCAGTACGACTACCTCTGGGTGATTTGCACGCGCCGGGGCGAATCCACCGCAAATCCGGCGTGATGTCGAGACAGGGGGGCACCTGGAGGCTGGAAAAGAGCTCCACGCCGCCCCCGCCGAGCAGCCCGAGTGAATCAATCCACGGGCATCGCCTCCGGCTGTACGACGGTAGGTGCACGGCAGGTCACATCCACCTTTTCGATCGTCCCCGTGAAGCGGAACTCGCCTCGGTAGGCTGAACTCGCCGGGGTGAGGCTATCCCATCCGCAGCACAGACCTTCGCCGGAGAGCGAGAACATGAGCGGCACCGTGACGGGAAGTTTGGTCTCGGCGACCTTGCGTGGACCGATGAAGAGCCGCCCGATCCCCGGCGTGCCTTTGCCGGTCGCGAGATCAGGAGGCCCCGTGACTTCGAACTCGTACCTCACGGTGGTCTTGCCGGCGGGGACCTCCTCAGTCGACTCCACGACGTACTCCTGCAGCCCCACATAGTTGTGGGAATAGCAGAGCTTCTTGTCCTTGATGTAGAAGGAATACCCTGCGAACCGTCCTCCCTGAGCGAGGAGCACTCCCTCGGCACCGTTGTCCGGGATGACCACGTGAGCGCTGATGGAGTGCGACCGGTTGAGGAGGTTCACGGCAACGGACGAGGCGACTTCTCCTCCGCCCGAGTGATACGTGTAGGTTTCTCGTGACTGGCCCATCGTGGGCCTCGGATCCAGCTGGCGGAGGATCGAGCGTCCATCGAGCGGCAGCACGTTGAATCGGGCGGCTTCGATCCACCACATTCGCTCGAGCTCGACGACCTTCTCGGGGAACTTGGCCGCAACATCGGTGGACTCCGAGAAGTCCTCCTTGATGTTGAAGAGCATCCACCTGGAGTCCGACAGGGATTTGGCGGTCATCTCCCGACCGAATTCCCACGGCGAGTAGGCTCGCCAGCCGTCCTGGTAAATGGCGCGGCTCGCGGCCATCTCGAAATACTGGGTTCCGCGGCGCGGTTCCGCATCGGCATCGGAGAACGTCGAAGCGAAGCTGGTCCCTTCCATCGGTGCCTGAGCGACTCCATTGAGCGCCGCCGGGCTCTTCAAGCCGAGGACATCGAGCACGGTGGGAACCACGTCGATCGCGTGAGTGAACTGCGAACGGATCTCACCCTTCGCTTTGATACGTTGGGGCCAGTGGACGATCAAGGGGACCGAAACGCCGCCGCGAGTCGTCTCGCGCTTCCAACGACGGAAGGGCGTGTTGCCGGCCAAGGCCCAGCCACCGACGACGGCCGGGAACGAATTCGGCCCCCCCCAATCGTCGATCGCCGCCGCCGCCATCTCGATCGTGACCGGAACGTTATTGAAGAAAAGGACCTCGTTGGGAATGCCGTTCTCGCCACCCTCGAGGCTGGCGCCGTTGTCCGACGCCAGCACGATCAACGTGTTGTCGAGTTCGCCGAGTTCCTCGAGGGTTGCGACCAGGCGGCCGACCTGGTCGTCGATGAAGGCCGCAAAACCAGCGAGCACTTCCATCTGCCGCGCGTACACTCGGCATTGCTCGAGATTGAGTTTGTCCCAGGCGGGGATCGAGGGGTCGCGTGGCGAAAGCTTCGTTCCCGGCGGGCAGATGCCCAGGGCGATCTGCTTTTCGAGCGTCGCTTCCCGATAGTGATCCCAGCCCTTGTCGAAAACACCTCGGAACTTGTCGATCCAATCCTTTGAGACATGTTGCGGGGCCCGTATGCCGCCGGGGCAGTAGTACATGAAGAAGGGGCGGTCGGGCGCGACGTGCTTGACGTCGACGATGTATTCCCGCGCCTTATCGGTCATGTCGGTCAGGAAATGGTAGCCTTCTTCGGGCGTCCTCGGAGGCTTGACGAAATGATTATCCTGGGTGATGGCGGGCGCGAATTCGTTGGTCGTGCCCCCAAGGAACCCGTAGTACCGGTCGAATCCGCGGCCGAGCGGCCACCAGCGGCGATTCGCCGCCAGGTTGACGTCTTCCGGGGGTGTGAGGTGCCACTTGCCCAGGGCAAAGGTCGACCAGCCGGCGGGGCCGAGAATCTCCGAGATCATCCCGTGAGACAGCGGCATCCGACCGTTGTAGCCCGGGAATCCCGTCGAGAACTCGGAGATGACGCCCATCGCGCACGAGTGGTGGTTTCGCCCCGTCAGGAAGGCCGCGCGGGACGGTGAGCACAATGGAGTGGCGTGAAAGTTGTTGTATCGCAGCCCATTCGCCGCGAGCTTGTCGATATTCGGGGTCCGGAGGCCCTGTGCTCCATAACAGCCGAGCTGGGCGAACCCGAAATCGTCGAGCATCACGAACAGGACGTTCGGCGCCCCTTTCGGCGCGCGAGGTTGCTCAGGCCATTGTGGAGTGGATTGGTCGACTGTCGGTCGGATGACTCCCTCGAACGGCGGCGGGGTAGGTGCCGGAACCACGCTCCCGGACGGCGAGGTTCCGGGGGGAGCAAGCAATTGCTCTCGCTGCTGGGCGAATCCGGAAGTGGGCCTTGCGGACAACGCAATGACCGTCATGACGGTGAGGAAATGGCGACAATTCATGATGAGGTTGACTCTAAGAGTGCGTTTCTTTCGATCGGCCCTCTCCGTAGGTGTCCCCTCACGAGGTAGTCCAGTGCGAGACGATGAGGTCTGAGCAGCTTTGCAACGAGCGTAGAGCGACGCGGATCGTAACAGTTTCCTCGGCCCGATTACCCCAACGCCGGGGCTGGAAGGGCGGACTCAGCGACGGCCGGCCTGCGTGACCTGAGAAAGAAGAAGGTGATTTGGGTTTGGCACATAGCGGTATTCGGGGTGATGCGGCGAGGAGGTCGATCGAGGATCCCAACAGGCTCTTCCCACGCACCCCCACGTTGTAAACGACCTCGATGAAGCCCAGGATCGACAGCAGGCCTTCCTGCGACCTTCCTCGGTGGGGGCGAAGCCAAATTCGCGACAGCGACCGGAACCCCACCAGCGTGTTGACGTGGATCTCGCAGGACCCATCCCCATCATCTCCCGGGCGTACCAACCCGCCCCATGGCACACCGACTCGTGGCCGAAACCCCATCTCTCCAGGCGGATGTAGATGTCGTATTCATCAGTGTAGATCGACAACCTTTCGGCAATTGTCCTCTGGGTCAGCGGGCCGATCGTCGCCTGCTTTACATTTGCGAGCATCCGAATGACGACCTCGCCGGCCCGCCGAAGCATCCCGAAGATCTGCGGCTCCTCCTTCTTCAGCGTGCCACGGCCACGTCCCCCTCACAAGTGCCTGCGTCGTCCGATTTGCCTTTTTTTCACGGCCTCGGTGGCCGCCCGGGAGTAGAACGACGCGCGATCGCGGCCGACCAGCTCGAGGCCGGGATGCGCGGCGAGCCAGGCGGGTGTGGCCGGGGATTCATGCAGAATGCGCGGGTCGCGACGGTTATCCTGCGGATTCTCCCCCTACCACCCCGGAGCCCGCATCATGGCCGCCACCGTCCTGCGACGCTCCGACACCGGATTCTTCGTCCAGGTCGAGGTCTCCTACCGCGACTCCATGCTCGACGCCGAGGACGCCATCCTCGCGGCGATGAATGAGGCCGGCGTCGCCGCCACCGAGGAGGCCTTGCGACGCTTCGACGCCGACGGCAAGCCGATCCGCCTCGGGCCGATGAAGCTGACCTCGATGGGCAAGGTCCGCAAGCAGTACCAGACCCCCTACGGCGTCGCGGAGGTCGAGCGCCACGTCTACCAGGGCCCCAAGGGCGGGCCGACCCACTGCCCGCTGGATCAGGACGCGCGGGTCGTGGTCAGCTCCACGCCCCGGTTCGCCCGCATGATCGCGCACAAGTATGCCGAGTTCGGCGCCTCGCGGGTGCTGAATGACCTGCAGGAGAGCCACGGCCGCACCGTCGCCAAGGCGTTCGTGCAGGACGTGGCCGACGCCGTGGCCTCGGTGGCGTTGGCCAAGGAGAAGGACTGGGAGTACGCGCTGCCGGAGTTCGAGGAGCCGGTGTCCACGGTGACCGTGGGCCTGGACGGCACCTGCATGCTCATGGGCAAGGCGACCTGGCGCGAGGCGATGGTCGGCACCCTGGGCTTCTACAACAAGGCCGGCGAGCGGCTCCACACGGTCTACACCGCGGCCACGCCCGAGTACGGCAAGCTGACCTTCCTGGAGCGGTTCGACCGCGAACTCGACCGGGCCAAGATCGCCTACCCGGACGCGCGCTACGTGGGGCTGGCCGACGGGGCGAAGGACAACTGGACCTACCTGGACACGGCCACCTCGGTGCAGGTCGTGGACTTCTACCACGTGACCGGCTACCTGTGGCCGGCGGCCGAGGCGCTGTTCGCCTCGGGGGCCGAGCAGGTCGCCTGGGCCGACGGCTGGCGGCACCGCCTGCGGCACGAGCCGGGGGCGGCCCGGACGCTGATCGCCGACCTGCAGGAGCGGGCCGAGGCGACCGGCAAACCCCGTCCGCCGGAGGCGGTGGAGAAGGCGCTGACGTACCTGAAGAACCAGGCCAAGGGGGGCCGCCTGGACTATGCCGAGCTGGCCGGTCAGAACGTCCCGATCGGCTCGGGGGTGACCGAGGCGGCGTGCAAGGTGCTGGTCAAGCAACGCCTGGGCGGCTCGGGGATGCGCTGGAAGGAGCGTGGCGCCGCGGCGGTGCTGAGCGTCCGCTGCCTGACGTACACGACGGGGCGGTGGGCCCAGTTCTGGTCGCGGATCGACCGCTCCGGCTTCCCGGTGGC
>JANOBY010000166.1:0-3888 GCA_031411935.1 Planctomycetales bacterium
GGGGGGGATCCGATCCATCCGAGCAGTGGCCCGAATCTCGGCCTGAACACCGTCAGCATGGCGAATCAATTTGCCCTGAACCAGTTGATCGCCTCGAACGTCGCCGCGGGCGAGCGTTATGTCGCCACGTATGTGCTGAACGGCACCACGATGACCGCGGGCAACGTGATCGGGATGTACTACGACCAGGATGGCACGACCATCATCGGCGTGAAGCTCGACCAGGACGTGCCGGCCGACGCGTCCACGCAGGTCTACAACTTCACCCTGCCGAAGACCGACTACGCGGCCTCCCGGATCGCGGGGCTGTGGTACTCGTGGGCGAAGTACTACGCCGACCAGGTCGCGTCGACGCCGCAGTCCAACCTTCCCGGCACGATCACCCCGGCGGGCAATATCCTCGTTTTGGCGAGCCCGGCGACGGGCCTGGTCGCGGGCATGGGCGTGACCGGCGCGGGCGTGCCGGCGGGATGCCTGGTCCTGTCCGTCTCCTCGGACCGGAAGACGATCGAGCTGAGCGCCGCGGTGAGCGGCAACCCCACGTCGTTCAGCTTCGCCGCCCCCTCGTTCGCGACGGTTGCGGGCTTCGACCCCAACCCGCAGGGCAACACCCCGCTCATCGGCCTGGCGTTCACCCCGGCGCAGGAGGCGTATGCCCTGAGCTTCGCGAGGACCGTCTACCTGGTCATGAGCGCCTGGAGCGTGAGCATCCCCTCGGGCACGCCCAACGGCTGGAATCCCCTGCTGGTCAACATCATCGGCGGCAACCTCGGCCCGAATTATCTGCCCGACGCGAATACCGACGTGGTGAACGCGCTGACGGACCTGAGCAAGTCCGTCCTGCGGGGCGTTCCCGACTTCACGAATCCCCAGTACGCCAACCCCGCGCTCTGGTATCCGGACCCGTCCCTGCCCGCGGGGGGCCAGACCTACAACGTCTATAACCTCGACCCGTTCGTGTGGTTCATCCACAAGAAGCTCGGCCTCACGGCGTATGCCTTCTCGCTGGACGACGACGTGGGCAACGTGAACGCCGGGGGCGCGACCCACCTCGACGTGAGCGTGGGCGGCCTGGGCGGGCTCGTGAACAAGGACCCCTACACGAACGTGTCGCCCTGGGGGGTGGTCTCGTCCACGTCCTCCAATGCGCAGGCTCTGTCCAGCGTGATCGCGGGGCTGGCGAACCCGAAGGTCGTCTACCAGATCAACCAGTTCGACTACAACCACGACACCCCCGGCACGCTGGTCAACGGGCCGGGCGTGACGATGGGCACCACCGTGCAGTTCTCGCAGATCGCGCAGGATCTCGCGCAATCGCGGATCGTGCTGTCCAATCCCCTCACGGCCTCCTCGGGCGCGTCCAGCTATGCGTTCTTCGGGCCCATGAACTTCACGGGGACGGTCCTCGGCACCGCCCAGGCGGGCGATACGATCTTGCTCGACAGCCTGGACGCCTACAACACCCTGTTGAAGCTCGGCCCGCTTACAAGCGTGCAGGTCACGGGCCAGGGCATCGACCCGGCCTCCACGGTCACCGTGAAGACGCTCACCCGCGACGCGACGAGTGGGGTGATCACGCTCAAGCTCAGCAGCGGGCTGGACCCCGCGCTCGTCTCCCAGCCGGGCGGATTCTACGCCTACACGTTCGGAAGCGCGGTCGTGGGCGTGGTCCGCGACCCGGGCTTCGAGTGGGCCGACGTGAGCGCCCTGGCCGGCGGGTTCAACCACGGGATGCAGCTGAGCCAGAACACGGTGGACTGGACCTTCACCGACAGCCCCACGCAGCCCAATGCGCTGTTCGCGGGGATCGCCTTCAGCAACTCCAGCACCTACACCAGCGGCAATCCGCTCCCGCCCCAGGGCCTCCAGGTGGGCTTCGTGCAGGGGGACAGCCGCATGAGCCAGGTCGTGACCATCGGCGGGGGCTCGTATTCGCTGTCGGTCTCGGCGGCCCAGAGCGCCGCGTTTCCGGGCGCGCAGACGCTGAACGTGCTGCTCGACGACGTGGTGGTGGGGACGATCGCGCCGCAGACGACGGCCTACGCGTCGTCGGTCATCCCGCTCACCGTGAGCTCGGGACGGCACACGATCTCGTTCGTGGGGACGAGCGCGACCACCGGCGCGGTGTTGCTCGATGCCTTCGCGCTGGCCCCGGTCGTCGCCGCAAACCCGTTCCCCTCGGCGCCCCTGCTCAACGCCATCCCCGCCCAGGCGGTGAACGAGGGGTCGGTCGTCGCGTTCACGGCGGTCGCAGCAAGCCTGGCCTCGCCGGTGACCTACAGCCTCGACCCTGGCGCCCCCGCCGGGGCCACGATCGACCCGAGGACCGGCGTGTTCACCTGGTCGAGAGCGGTCCCGGGCCTCTACACGGTCACGGTCCGCGCGACCGATGCGAATTCTCCGCCGCTCAGCTCCGTGCAGATCGTCTCGATCGCCGTCAACAACGTCGCGCCGAGCGTGATCGTGGCCCCCGTGGCCGCGTCCCAGACGGCCGACTTCCGCGACTCGGGCCTCTTCGCCGACCTGACCCCCGGGGCCTTCGTCGGCACGGTCGACTACGGCGACGGGACGGGCCTCCAGCCCCTGCCGCTGACCCCTCTACGCACGTACAGCCTGGCCCACACTTACACCCGGCCCGGCACGTATCGCGTGATCGTGGCCGTGAAGGACTCCCTCGGCGGGGTCGGCTCGGCCAGCCTCATGATCACGGCGACCGCCGCGCCCCTGGCCTCGGGGTCAGGCCTCGGGCGCGATGCCTTCGTCACGTCGCTCTTCCAGGGCAACCTCGGCCGACTCCCCGACCCGGACGGCCTGAAGTTCTGGTCGGGGCGGCTGGCCAAAAGCGGGGATTCGAGGAGCGTGGCGAGATCGATCTGGGGAAGCGCCGAGCATCGCGAACTCGTGGCCAATGGGCGCGTGACCCCGATCACCTTCCGTCGCTGGTACGCCAACGCCCTGCGCTCCCGGAGGCGCGCCATCCGGCTCCAGCTCCCGCCCCCGGCGGGCCCGTTAGCCTTGCAGGTCGCGGAGTCCCCGACGGGGTAAGCCGCCCTGCCGGGCCGGTCGCCCGATCACGCGGCTCCGTAGAAATAGGATCGCTTCGCGGTCACGTCGTCGTAGGTCTGCAATCCGTCGCGGCGATGCATCCAGGCGAAGCTCGCGAGGGCGAAGTCGCCGCTGCACGCCCCCACGTGCAGGAGCAGCATCCCCCAGAGGAACACCGGGAAGCCTCCCACGAGCCCGATGGCCGCGATCAAAATCGCGTTCAGGACCACGAACGGGGCGAGGCACACGATCAGGAATTCGCGGCCATTGACCACGAACCGGTCGGCCACGCAGTAGGCGTTGAGCGTCTTCCAGTGATAGACCACCTTCGTCGTGGTGGCGCCAAGCATGCGGTAAGCCAGCGAGTGGACAAGCTCGTGGATCGGCAAGAGGATCAGATACCCCAGGACCATCCCCAGGCACAGGTTCGGGAATCCCTCCAGGAACGAGGGGCCGGCCTTGACCCAGCGGAACACGAGGACGGCCCCCACGGCGGCATTCGCGAGCAGGTAGGCCACCTTCACCGGGGTCGTGGGCCGGAAATGGCGCTGGATGGCGGGCACGAGGTTGTCGTGGTCGATCTCGTCCAGAATCCGGAATCGCGAGGGGTCGCTCATCTCGTCGGCGATCGGTCGCATCACGTCCTTCCCGAGGCGGGGGCTGGGCGGAAATCGGGCTCATCTCGCGAGGGTGTTCGCCGATCCGGGCCAGATCTTATGGGCTGTTCGCGATCTCGACGGAATGACGGAGTCTGGAGCCATTTTGCCTTGGGTCTGGCATTTTCATCCGGGTGCCACTGGTGGCTTGCCCACCAGTGCTCCGGGCGGGGCCCAACGCACTGGT
>JANOBY010000167.1:0-2900 GCA_031411935.1 Planctomycetales bacterium
GGCGGATCACCTCGCGCACCAGGGCCTCCGAGGCTCGCGACGGTTTGAGCATCTCGCGGAGCATGAGCCGCTGGTGCCAGGAGTCGCCGTCGCTGCCGATGGCGAGGATCTTGGCCAGGAAGTCGCGGACGAAGTAGCGCAGCTGCTCCGACGCGGGCAGGTCGGGATCCTCGGGCTCGAGCTGCGGGTCCATCCCGCAGCGGTGGGCCTCGATCACCGCCTGAACGTACAGACGCTCCTTGTCGCCGAAGTGATAGTTCACCGCGGCGATGTTGGCCCGGGCACGCTCGATGATCGCCCGAATCGTCGCGCCCTCGAAGCCCTTCTCGGCGAACTCCTCGCCGGCGGCCTCCAGCAGACGACTTTTCGTATCATCCTGAGCCATCATCGACTCCGAAACTCGCATTTCAAACGAACGTTTCAATGAAGTGTATGAAGTGCCTGTTCGCCGTCAAGGGAAAGATTCGAATTTGATCGACATCCTTCTGTCGCTGGCCGCAAAGTCTGCGTCATTGCGACGACGGCCTGGACGCGCACCCGCCCTTCAGGTGGACGCGTGTGAGGAAGCCCGAGATGGGAACGATCGAGGGCCGGGGGGCTTCCGATACTCTTAGGGGACGTGTGGTCGCGCTGCGGCACCCCGGCTCATTGACAATCCGAACCGTCGAGCGGGCACAGCCCGGCGAGCGGGAACCTCGTGCGGCGCAAAATCGTGAATTTGCAGAACGAACCCAATTTGGCCCTCCGGATCGGGCGCCGAATTCGTGCGGATGTAAATTGCAACAAAGGGTTTATGCCCAAATCCTGGGGTCGTTCGCGCGGGCTTCCGATCGAAAAACGAACCCAAAACGAAGCCAAAACGAAGCCAATTTTGGGCCTCCGGACGGGGGACGAACCCATTCTCCGGGGATCGCCGCGGCGCACATCCGCCATCGAGGCCTACCGGGGCGGTTAGCAGGCCCGGGTCGTGGAAACCTGGCCTGGGGAAGGGGATGGGCTTCGGAATTGGGAATCTCCTCTTGCCAGGGTGCCAGTCGGGGTCGTACGGTCCTCCTGATTTCCGTCGATCGACGCCCCCTGAGGACGACCCTCCGCCGTCGCGAGCGTGTGCGACCGCCGGGGGTCCCTGGATCTCGTTCCTTGAACCAGCCGCCAAACCCGAGGACCGTGGCCTGCGTGGTGGGAACCCGCCCCGAGGCCGTGAAGATGGCGCCGATCATCCATCGGCTCCGCAGAGAGGGCTCGGGGTTCCGCTGCCTGGTCGTGGGGTCGGGCCAGCATGGGGCCTTGCTGGAGCGGGCTCTGGCCGATTTCCGCCTGGTGGCCGACCGCGACCTGGGGCTCATGCGCGAGGGGCAGACGCTGGCCGAGCTGACCGCCCGGGCCCTGACCGCGCTGTCCACCTGCCTGGCCGAGGAGCGTCCCGATGTTGTGCTGGCGGTGGGGGACACGACCACGGTTTTGGCCTCGGCCCTGGCCTGCCACTACCAGCACATCCCCTTCGGCCACGTGGAGGCCGGCCTGCGGACCGGCGACCGCTACCGGCCGTTCCCCGAGGAGAAGAACCGGGAGCTCACCGCCCGGCTCGCCGAACTCCACTTCGCGCCCACGCTCGCGGCCCGCGAGCACCTGGTGCGCGAAGGGATCGACCCGTCCGCGATCCACGTCACGGGCAACCCGGTCATCGACGCCCTGAGGATCACGCTCGACCACCACCCGAGGCCCCCGGTGGCGACCCCCGGCGAGCGGTTCGTGCTCGTGACCGCGCATCGTCGCGAGAACTGGGGGGCACCCATGAGGGAGATCGCCGCGGCGCTTCGCGACCTCGTGGACCGCGACCCCACGCTCGGCCTCGTGATCCCGGCGCACCCCAACCCCGAGGTGCGGGCCCCCCTGGCCGAGGCCGTGGGGCAGCACCCGCGGGCGCTGTTGATGGGACCGGTGGATTATCCGGGCTTCGTGGCGCTCATGGCCTCGTCGGCGGCGATCCTGACCGATTCGGGAGGCGTGCAGGAAGAAGGCCCCGCGCTGGGCAAGCCGGTGCTCGTCATGCGGTCCGAGACCGAACGCCCCGAGATCGTGGCGGCGGGCTCGCGCCTGGTGGGGACCGACCGCGCGGCGATCGTGGAGGCGGTCGAGGCCTGCCTCCGGTCGCCATGCGAGGCCCGGATCGTCTCGCCCTTCGGCGACGGCCACGCGGCCGAGAGGATCGTGCGGGTCCTGGGGTCGTGTCTCGGCGTGGCGATGGGGCCCTCGGAAGAGCCGCCTCCCCCCTGGCCACCGGGCGGTTGACCGGGGGGGCCCATCTGGTACGATCGGAGCGAGACCGTCTCGGCGAAAGCGCAGACCTGGGCGGCTATTAACCGATCCGTTGAGGGTGCCCGAACTTGTGAGGGTTCGATCGCCGTCCGTTTCCCGTCTCGCCGTCGCGACCGAGGGGTTCTCGCCCGCGGTCAGATACTCCCCCCGCAATTCGACCCAAGTCCGGGGTACTGGCCCCGGTTCGGGATCGGTTGAACCATAAATCTGGAAAGGTGCGCCTTGTTGTGGATCCGAAATTACTGAGTCTCGCGCTCGGGGGGCTCCTCGGGGTGGCGATCAGCTTCATCATCCTCCAGATCCTGGCCCGCAACGGCATGAACCTCGCGAGGGGCAAGGCGCAGGAGATCCTCTCGGCGGCGAGCCTCCAGGCCGAAGTCACCCGCAAGGAGGCCGACCTCCAGGCGAAGGAGGAGGCGATCAAGCGGCGCGAGGCCCTCGAACGCGAGATCGACGACGCGCGCAAAGGCTTCCGCGAGCAGGAGAAACGGCTGGAGAAACGCGGCGACCTGCTCGACCAGAAGCTCGACCTGCTCAACAAGAAAGAGCGCGACTTCGAGTCCGTCCAGCGCTACCTGGCC
>JANOBY010000168.1:0-3613 GCA_031411935.1 Planctomycetales bacterium
CGCCCGAGGATCGATGGACACAGGGGTCGGAGCGGTCGCAAGCGGTTCGGGGTCCAGGTCAACACGCTTCGCCATGAGAGATCCTCCATGTTGTTGCCTTCATGGAGGTTACAATAATCCCAACCACTTCACAGCAGTGGCGTGCCAGCCCGCCAGGTAAAGTCTGGGTTCTGGCGGGCAGGGACGCCCGCCCCACTGGGAGGATGGCCAGGGTCAGGAGGAAACGACTCAAGCCGTGAGGGTTGCACCGCCATGCGGGGGCCGACCCACCCTGGTCCCTGAAGAAAGCCTGCCCTCCTTAACCGAGGAGGCCGTGGCCGGGTGGGCTCGAATCCCGAGGCCCGAGTGGATACCATGGAATGGACTTGGGGATCATCCGCGTGGGGACGAGCCCGTCGCCCAGCTTCGTCGCATGCGGGAAGGCCCGGGAAGGTGCGGGGTCGTGAAGCCTGAGGAGTCCCGAACGACCAGGCCCCTGGTGGTCGTCGGAGGCGGCCCCACCGGGATCGCCGCCGCCGAGGAGGCCCTGGCCTGCGGCCTGCCCTCGCTGGTCATCGACGACTCGCCCGGCGACGGCCCTCGCGTGCCCGAAGGGGTCGCGCTGGCCGCGGGCGTGTCGGTCTTGGCGATCTCCAGGGACCGCGAGATCCTCTGGTCGGGGCACGGGACCTCGGGCACGTTCCGCGCCCCCTGGATCGTCGTGGCGGCGGGATCGAACCCCGAGGTCGTCCCCTTCCCCGGATGGACCCTGCCCGGCGTGGGGTTCGCCCGGACGATCGGGACGCTGCCGCTCAAGGCGGGCCAGACGGCGGTCGTGGCCGGGACCTCGCCGGGCTTGCCGGGCCTCGCGCGACGGCTTCAGGGCCTGGGATTGGCGGTCCTGGCGGTCGTCGATGCCGGCGAGCCGGTCTGCGAGGGGGGCGAGATCCCCGTGCTGGGCTCCCACGCCGTGTTAAGCGCGAGAGGCGACGACCGCCTCCGGTCGGTCACGATCGGCCCGGTCTATCCCGCGAGCTGGAGCCCCCGGCCCGATCGCACGCGGACCCTCGACGTGGACTGGCTCGTGCTGGACTTCGGCGACGTGCCGCGTGACGAGCTGATCCCGGCCGCCCCGCCCATCTCGTTCGTCGGCCCCGGGCCGCCGAACCGGGCCGAGCCCTCGGGCGTGATCGGGGCGTTCGGGTCGGAGGACGCGGGGCGAGTCGCGGGGATCACGGCCGCGAGGGAGGCGGGCCTGATCACGCGCGAGGCGATGGAGGCCCGCCTCGGGCCGATCGTCGCGAGGCTCGAACGCCTGCCCGGGCCGGTCCCCCTGCGGCCCGGCCTGGTGGATCTGGCCACGCCCGGGACGGTGGTCTGCCGGTGCGAGTCCGTGAGGTTCTCGACCCTGGAGAGGGCCGTGGACGACGGGGCCTGCGACATGACCGCGGTGAAGCTGGCCACGCGCCTCGGGATGGGGGCCTGCCAGGGGCGCGAGTGCGGCCGCGCCGCGGCCCGGATGGTGGCGAAGCTCTCGTGGCGACGGCCCGAGGAGGTCGGGCGGATCAGCCCCAGGCCCCCGGCCCGGCCGGTCACGCTGGGCTCCCTGGCCCGCATGAGGCGCGACACGCTCCCGCCCTTCGTGATCGGGGAGGCCCGATGAAGCGAGATCCCGACGTGGTGGTCATCGGCGGGGGCGTGATCGGCTCGGCCGTGGCGTATTATGCGGCGAGGCGCGGCCTGAAGGTCACGCTCGTGGACCAGCCCCGGTCGGGCCGGGCCTCGTGGGCCTCGGCCGGCGGGCTCTGGCCGATCGGCGAGTCGGTGGGGCTGGGCTGCGGCGTGATCTTCCACAAGGCGCAGGCGTCTCGCGGGCTCGCCCCGCAGGGCCAGGAGTTCCCCGGGGCCCTGCCCCCCTGCTTCTTCGACTTCGCCATGCAGTCCAACCGCATGTTCCCCGCGCTCGTGCCCGAGCTCCAGGACATCTCGGGCGTGGACGTGGAGTGGGAGCGGACCTCGCTTTTGTTCGTCCTCTACAACGAGGGCGACCGGGCCTTCGCCGACTTCGTGCGCGAGCGCCTGCCGGGGGCGAGCCGCCTCATGCAGGGCCTCTCCCCCGAGGAGCTCGCCCGCGACGAGCCGTTCGTGACCCGCGAGAACCTGGGCGCGGTGCGGTTCCTGGGCGACGACCAGGTCAACCCCTATCGCCTGGCCCACGCCTTCCTCGCCTCGGCCGAGATCCTGGGCGCGGAGGTCCTGTCGCGGGTCGAGGTCACGGGCATCGCCACACGCTCGGGCAAGGTGCAGGCGGTCGAGACCTCGGCCGGGGCGATCTACTGCCCGGTCGTCGTGAACGCCGCCGGCGCCTGGGCCGGCCAGGTCGGCAGGATGGCGGGCCTGAAGATCCCCATCCGTCCCGTGCGAGGGCAGATCCTCGGCTCCGAGACCCTTCCCAAAGGCACGCTCTCGGCCTGCCTGTCCACCTCCGACTGCTACCTCGCGCAGAAGGGGCATGGCGAGATCATCGTCGGCAGCACGACCGAGGAGGTCGGCTTCGACACGAGCATCACGGCCGACTCGCTGCGGTCGCTGGCCGCCGGGGCGATCCGCGCGGTGCCCATGCTCGAATCCAAACTCCTGAAGCGCACGTGGTCGGGGCTCAGGCCGGGGACGCCCGACGAGCTGCCGATCCTCGGCCCGGTGCCGGGGCTCTCGGGCTATTTCAACGCCTGCGGGCACTTCCGCACGGGGATCCTCAACGCCCCGCTGACCGGCATGCTGCTCGCGCAGGTGATGGCCGGCGAGGAGCCCTCGGTGTCGATCGAGCCCTACGCCCTCGGGCGGTTCGCGGCCGAAGCGTAAAGACCGATGATCGGGTGCGTCAAACCTTCATATGCTTGACATGCGGAGAAGGCCGGGATGGAATGACGGGGAGTGGGGACATCATCGTCGATGATCCTCGGGCTGTTCCTGGAGAGTCTGTCATGTCGCTCGTCTCGTCGAAGGTGATGCGTGTCGCCCCGGCCCTGCTCGGCCTTGCGATCTTCGCGGGGTGCGAGGCCGATGCGGTCAAGGAGAACGTCGGCGGAGCGGTCGAGGCCACCGGCGCGGCCGTGAAGAAGGGCGGAGAGTCCGTCCAGGGCGCCGCCGATAACGTGGGCTCCGGGGCCGAGAAGGCCACCGAGGCCGTGGGCCAGGGCCTCCAGAAGGTCGGGCTCGAGTCGGCCGGCAAGGCCGTCGAGAAGGCCGGAAACAAGGTCGGCGAGACCGCCGAGAAGGCCACCGACGCCACCGGCAAGGCCGTCGAGAAGGCCGGGGCCGCCGTCGAGAAGGCCGGAGAGGCCATCAAGCCCGAGTCCCCCAGGAGCTGACGACTCGCGCCCTGTGCGGGCCGGTTGGAGTCACCCCCCGGCGCTGGTATCCTGTCGGGAAATCTCTCCCGATCGTTCCATCACCGGGGACCCTCCATGCCCTCCTCCCGCCTCGCCCTGGCCCTGGCGCTGGTCGCCCCCCTGGCCCTGGCCGGTCCCGCCGAGGACCCGAAGCCCATCCCCCTGTTCGACGGCAAGACGCTCGACGGCTGGAAGCCCACGGACTTCTACAAGCCCGGCGAGGTCAAGGTCCAGGACGGATC
>JANOBY010000169.1:0-11025 GCA_031411935.1 Planctomycetales bacterium
CGAAACGCCTGGCCACGCTGTTGCCCGCAAGGTCTTCAAGC
The DNA here is from genome assembly GCA_031411935.1 of Planctomycetales bacterium. GTDB lineage: Bacteria > Planctomycetota > Planctomycetia > Isosphaerales > Isosphaeraceae > JAQGHR01. The sequence goes on from JANOBY010000169.1 coordinate 42, forward strand.
GCCGGGTCCACTTCCAGCGTGTAGCCTCCGACGGCCCAGGGCTCGGCGGGCGAGAACGTCCAGGCCGTGGACTCCGCAGCGACCGTGGCCGTCCCGGCGACAAGCTTTCCCGACGGGTCTCGCAGGACGAGTGCGCGGTCGAGCATGGCGCGGTCCAGGGGATCGCCGAACGTGATCCTCAAGGGATCGCGAGTTGACGCCGACGGTGCCCCAACCTTCCAGCTCCGCGGATCGGGCTGGTCCAGATCTTCGGGGCCCGCGCGAAAGGACTTCGCGAAGTCGGAGGGCATGGGCTGTCCCGCCGCGTCGGGCCATCGGGCGTCGATCTTGATGGTGTAGAGCTTTCCCCGTTCGAGGATCGGCCCTTCCTCCTCGCGAGGCCGCAAGCCTCTCTTGATCCGGCCCGGGTCGAAGAGCAGCATGATGCGGGTCCCGGTCGAGTCCCAGAGCTCCTCGCCGATCTCCAGGAAGGCTCCCTCCACGGTCCTCCCCGAGGCATCGACGAGGCGGACGCGATCGTAGACCTCGCCCCGACTCATGGGCGCGGAGAAGTGGATGTAGACCTTGAGCAAGTTCTCGGGCAGCACGTCCCCGCCCGGCTCCATGCGGATGACCGAAGCAGGACGCGGTTTCGGGGGCTCGGGAACCTGAAAGTCGATGTGTTCGGTAGGGGCCTCGATCGCCGTGGGAAGGCGGGGCGGGTGGAACTCGGCCAGATGATCGATGCCGGGCTCGATCGGGAATCTGGGCGTAAATCGGACGGTATTGCCCTGAACGCGATAGGTGCCCGCAATGGGGAGCGGCTTGCCTCCCTTCGCCCGGGGCACGGTCACGCACAGCACCTCCGCCCAACGAGACTCGGCCCACTCGGCCTCGGTAAGCTGTTTGAGGTTCTCGGGGTCGATTCCCGCGACGATCACAGCGCCCTTTTCGGTCGGTGTGGCCGCCCGGTACTCAAGCGTGTAGTCGCCCGACCGCGACGGGAGGCGGGCACCCATCGCGGTGAAGGCGGCCGTGATCAGGATCATCAACGGGCGGGCGATCATGGCAGGTCGATCGTCTCGATGTTCATGGGACCGCCCGGGGTCTGGATCAGGACGAGGGCGTGGGTCTCGTCGAGCTTGTCGAGTTGCATCACGCCCTTGAGCGAGGCGATCGTCTCGTAGGCGAGCCCCTCCTTGTCCGCAACACGCTTGCTGATTCCGGCGGCGGTGTCGGCCCCTTCGGTCGGGATCTTCATCACGCCCCGGCTGCTGTTGGCGAGCAGGAGGAAGTCCTTGCCGCCCTTCGTGTATGTGATCATATCGAGGGGCTTGTTGCGGTTGCCCAGCTCGGCGATGGTGGTCCCCTTGAGGTGCGACCCGCCCTTCATCTGCGAGACCGGGATCTTCACCAGCGGGGTGCAGGTGTAGGCGGCGAGCAGGTAGTTCTCGCCCTTGAGGGTGTAAGGGACGAAGGTGCGGACGGGCGACTTGGTCTCGTATCGGCCGTGGGCCCCGTGGTAGATCTCGACGCTCGTGCCCTGCGCCGAGTCGGTGAAGGGATAGGGGATGGCGAGCAAGCGAGACGAGAACTCCTCGTTGGAGAGCCCGGCCACGAAGACCCGTCCGTCGGCGAAGGCGATGTCGGTGATGACCTCGTTGCGAGCATTGCCCGCGGCCGGGGCGTTGGGCAGTTCGGACTTGGTGAAGGTCACGCCGTCGAGCGACACGACCTGGAGCTTGCCTTCCTCAATCACGCGGACGAGCGCCGGCGAGGCGTCTGGCCCCTTGCCGCGGGCGACCGAGAGATACACGCGGCCCGTCCCGGGCTCAACGGCAAGGTCGTTGATGGCGATCTTGTCGGGCGTGGTGCCGAGGACCTCGGCCACCTTCTCGTTCACGGCCTCGACCTTGACCCCGGCCGGGGCGGCGTCGCTCCTCTTCTCGCCGAGGTCCACGGCGAAGACCGCAGCGCCCTTCGTGTCGGACAGGAGCAGCAGGCCGCCGGACCCGAAGGCGATCGGCCCGGCCGATTTCCAGTCGGGGGTGCCCTTCTCGGGCGGACCGGCCAGCGCCGGGGCAGAGGCCAGCACGGCGGCGACCAGGGCGGCCGGGACGACTCGAATCGCTCGCATGAGGGAGTCTCCTGTTGATGAGATCAGGGTGACGAGGGGCGGGAGTTCCGACCCAGGGAACTCGGCGTCATTATCGCCTGCGCCGGCCCGCCCGCAAGCAGATTCCGCCGGGTCGGGACGGATGGCCTGCCTCTTCCGGGTTGATAGACGGTGGGCGGGACGCCTTCCGATCACCAATGCATCACATAGCCACCATCGACGTTGATCGTCTGCCCGGTCACGTTCTGAGAGCGGCGAGAGGCGAGGAACACGGCCATGGCGGCGACATCCTCGGCCGTCTGCCAGCGGCCCAACGGGATCAGGGTCTTCACCTTGTCGCCGGCCCATTGGTTATAGTCCGGAACCTCGGCGGAGTTCTGGCGCGAGGCCCATCCTTCGTACACCGAGCGGTTCAGGGCGGTCTTGATCATGCCGGGGCAGATCGTGTTCACACGCACCCCATGGGGCGCGAGGTCCTTCGCCGCACACTGGGCGAAATTGATGAGTCCAGCCTTGGAGGCGCTGTAGGGCGGGTCGGTCTGCGAGCCGATCTGGCCGGCGACCGAGGCCAGGAACACGAACGACCCCGATCGGGATTTCGCCATGGATGGGGCAAACGCGTGGGCCACATTCACCGCCCCCAAAAGGTTCACCCGGAGGACTCGGTCCCAGTCTTCGGGCTCAAGCCCCCAGAACGGGAAGCCGAACTTCCCCGATCCTACGCCGGCAGCAAACACCACATGGTCGTGGCGGCCGAAGGTGCGGAGGACCTCACCGTGGACCTCTCGAATGGCCGCGTAGCTGGTCACATCGGCGACCAGGCCCCGGGCCTTCCCCTCGGCCGTCTGGAGTTCCACGGCGATCGCGGGGGTCCCGGGGTCCCGATCGACCAGCACCACGCGAGCCCCCTCGGCGAGGAACGCCTCCGCAATTGCACGACCGATCCCGTGAGCCCCGCCCACCACGACCGCCACGTCCTCGGCGAATTCCAGGTCCATCGACGAAGGCTCCGAGAGTTGGACTTCCCTTGAGAGCAAGCCAGATGCATGGTCTGACGTTACTGCCGCTCGCATTCTCAGGCAAGCCACGAACTCCATCGGGAGGGTTGTTCATGTTGGGGACGATGGCCACAATGACAGACCATCGCACCGCCGAATCCCGAGGCCCACCCATGAACGTCCTTCCGCTCATTCTGGCCGTGGCCTCGCTCGCCGGTATGACTTGCGAGGACCGACCGATTGCCCTGCATCCGGAGAATCCTCGCTACTTTGTCTTTCGCGGCGAGCCGACGTTCCTGCTCACCTCGGGCGAACACTACGGGGCCGTGGTCAACCGCGACTTCAACTTCACGCCCTACCTCGACGAACTCAAGGCGCGAGGCTTCAATCTCACCCGCGTGTTCTCGGGCACATACCGGGAGGTCCCCGGTTCGTTCAACATCAAGCACAACAATCTCGCCCCTGCCCGAGGGCGTCTACTCTCACCGTGGGTCCAGGTGCAGAAGAGCGGCGAGGTCGAACGCTTCGACCTGGAGCGGTTCGACGACGAGTATTTCGGCCGCCTCAGAGGTTTCGTCGCCGAGGCCGCCATTCGCGGGATCGTCGTCGAGTATGTCCTCTTCTGCCCGCTTTACGACCAGGCACTCTGGGCCGCGAGCCCGATGAACTCCGCGAACAATGTGAACGAGGTCGGGGACTGCCCGAGCACCGAGGTCCTCACGCTCAAGCACCCCCGGCTCGTCGATCTCCAGCTGAGCTTCGTCCGCAAGGCCGTGAACGAGCTGAATGGCTTCGATAACGTCTACTTCGAAATCTGCAACGAGCCCTACTTCGGCGGTGTGACCCTTGACTGGCAAGCGAAGGTTGCAGACACGATCGTCGAGACAGAGAAAGCCTTACCACGAAAGCACATGATCGCGCAGAACATCGCCAACGAGAAGGCCCGCGTCGATCAACCCCATCCGGCGGTCTCGCTCTTCAACTTCCACTACGCGAGCCCGCCCGACGTGATCGCCATGAACGCGGACCTGAGGGGTGCGATCGGCGACGACGAAACCGGGTTCAAGGGGACGGGCGATCGTCATTACCGGCGCGAGGCCTGGGAATTCCTGCTCGCCGGAGGCAGCCTCTACAATAACCTCGACTACTCCTTCACCACCGATCATCCCGACGGCAGCGCCGAGATCGAGGACCCCACGCCAGGAGGCGGAGGCCCCGCGCTTCGCGCCCAGCTTGCGGTCCTGAAGTCGTTCCTGTCGAGCGTGGATTTCGTCCACATGAAGCCATCGCCGGAGTTGATCCAGGGGAGCGAGCTTGCCGAAGGAGCCCGAGCCTACGCCCTGGGTAAGCCCGGCCAGTATGTCGCCTACATCGGAGCCGGCCCGCGGGCGACGCTCGCTCTTACCTTGCCTGAGAGCACTTACTCGTATCAATGGGTCGACGTGAAGTCCGGCAAGCCCGTGAAGTCGGGGACGTTCAAGGCTGCGGGCCGGTTGAGCCTGGAATCGCCCAATTTTACCGAGGACATTGCCATCAAGATCGCCCTCCAGCCCTGTGCCCTCAAGCGTCCGGCACGCGGATCGGCATGGTGCGGGCTCGACGCCCCGTAGCCGCGTGGACGGCGTTGGCGATGGCCGGGGCCACAGCGATTAGCGGCGTCTCGCCCGCGCCGGCCGAGGGCAGGTCGGGTCGGTCGATCAGGTGGATGTCGAGCCTGGGCACATCGGCGAACCGAGGGACGCGATAACGGGCGAACGAGGCGTTGAGCATCTTGCCACCCTTAAACACCATCTCCTCGCGAAGAGCCGGGCCGAGTCCCATGATGATGGCCCCCTTCACCTGGTTGAGCAGGTTCGCGGGGTTGAGGATCTTGCCACACTCGTACGCCTGGCAGACGTGCTCCACCGTGATCTTGCTCGACTGCGGATCCACGGCCACCTCAACACATGCGGCCACGAAGGAACCCTTGTCGATCCCGCAGGCAAGTCCTACACCCCGGCCTGGCTCCTTTCGCTTCGATCGCGAAGACCAGTCGAATTGTCGCGTCGCCTTGACCAGGACGTCGCGCAGGCGTCCGGCCTCCAGGTGGAGGAGTCGGAACTCCAGGGGGTCACAACCGGCCGCCTCCGCGAGCTCATCCATGAAGCACTCACGCCCGAAAGTGTTGGCCGTGGTGGCCAGGGCCCGGTACGACCCGTGCCGCAGGGGAGGCTCGGAGGCAACGAACTGAGCCCGCGCCTTGCTGGCCCGGTACGGGGTCTGTATCTCATTCGCCCCCGAATTGATGTTCACGAAGTACCAAGAACTGAGTTTTCCCTCCACGTCAAGGCTGGCCTCCACGTCGATGACGGCTGCGGGGCGGAACTGTGCCCAGGCGAACTCCTCGGCACGAGTCCACACGAGCCTCACGGGCTTGCCGGAGGCCCTGGCGAGCCGGGCGGCCTCGACCGCGCATTCCCCCGAATGCTTCCCGCCGAACCCGCCGCCAAAGTCGGGGATGATCACGCGGGCATGGTCCTCGGCCAATCCAAACGCGCGTGCAACTTCGCCTCGCACGGCGAACGGGTTTTGCGTGGCCGTCCAGACGGTCAACTTTCCATCTTGCCACTCCGCCACCGCGGCTCGCGGCTCCATGGGGGCGTGCTGGACATAGGCCACCTGGTAGGTCTGTCGCAAGGACTTCGCCGCCGATCGCACATCCTCGGCGAGAGGGTTTACGGGCACGCCACCTCGCGCGTGGCTCCGAAGGTAATCGCCCAGGTCCTCGCTCGACGGATGGTCCACTTTTTCCCAGAGCGCATTCTCCGCGATCCTCGCCAAGGCCTTCTCGGCAAGGGATCGCGAAGGGGCAGTCACGCCCACGAAATCGCCGTCACGGACAACGCCTACACCTTCGATCGCCCTGGCCGGTTCGAGGTCCACCTCCAGGAGCTTCGCGTTGTACGATGGCCGCCTCAGGACCTTCCCATGAAGCAGACCCGGGCGAGTCACGTCGGATGGATAGGCGTGAACTCCCGTTACGATGTCGCGTCCGTTCGGGCGGGGTGCCGAGGTACCCAGGGTCTTCCACGATGCGACGGTCGTAAGCTCGGCGTCGGGTGAGGGAGAGGCGATGGCGCGCGAGGCCCTCTCGTCGGACGCCAGCTCGGCGTACGAGAGTGTCCGATTCGATGCTTCGTGGCACGCCACCCCATCGCGAACGACGAGGCTCGACGGATCGACCTCCCAGCGAGTGGCCGCGGTGTTCTTCAGCAATTCGCGGGCAGCCGCACACCCCTTCCGGATCGCGGGGACCGTCGAAGGGGTGGATCGGCTGCCGAAAGTCCCCCCGTCGTCGGGCACAAGCGACGTGTCGGCCATGACCATCCGGATCGTGGCGATCGGAACCCGCAGTTCCTCGGCGGCGGCCTGGGACAGCTCGGCGCGAGCCCCCTGGCCACATTCCACCTTGCCCGTCATGACCGTGATCGTGCCGTCCTGGCCAAGATGAAGCCTCGCACCGATCGTCGTTGCGCCACGGCCGCCCCCTCCGCCCCCGAGACGTCCCCCTCTCGGCTCTTGCGAGAGGGCCTGGCCTGTCGATACGGCGATGAGGAGCCCAGCCCCGAGGATCTGCAGGAATTCGCGGCGTGTCGGGTCGGGAACCTCTCCTGTAAAGTGATATTCCACGACATCAAACCGCTCGTCGTAAGTGCCGTTCGGATCGAGATGGGGGGGCGTCATGACTTCACCTCCGCCTCTCGTCCACAGGCCCGACGGACAGCCTCGAGGATATTCGGATAGGTGCAACATCGGCAGAGGTTGCGATTCATCGCCTCGACGATCTCGGCGTCACTGGGCTTCGGATTCTGCTCCAGCAGGGCCACGGCCGCGACGATCATCCCTGGAGTACAAAAGCCACATTGATAGGCACCCTCGTCGAGGAAGGCCTGCTGAACCGGGTGGAGCTTGTCGGGTTTTGCGGTGCCCTCGATCGTGACGATGGTCTTGCCCTCGGCCTTCGACACTGCTGTCCGACACGAGAACACACGCTTGCCCTCGATCAACACCGAACAAGCTCCGCACTGGGCCTCACCGCAACCGTACTTGGTGCCGGTCAGCTGGAGATCCTCGCGCAGAACGTCGAGCAGGGAACGGGTCGGGTCAGTCGTCACCTCCCGCCTCTGCCCGTTCACGTTCAGGGTCAACGATACGGCGTCGCTCGTCCCCATCATGGGCTTCCTCCTCGCCCCAGCAGCGATCTTGGTCCACACAATCGAAGTATGACCGACCGCTGGTCCGATCGCCAGGTCCCGAATCGATGACCGGGAGAGCCATCCCGATGCAATCCGCCTGGCGTAGAGCCACCAGGCCTCAGCAAAATTGGAAACACAACCCTGTCAATTAGCAAAGTATCAGAACGTGTCACGCCTCTCCTTGCGATCGCGAAATGGAATCGTCCACCCGGTCGCGTTGTATCCGGGCCGGAACCCTCTCGAACTGCTCGCGTCGTGATGGAGCCTGTCAGCCTGTCAGTGTCACGGTTCATCTCTTAGAGCCGGGTCGCCCCGGGGGATTACTCCCCCAGGGCCCCCACAGATCCGGAAGTGTCAAACAAACTGCACACCTAGTCACACCTCCCCATCGGGCCTCCGAGTCGCCTATCATCGGGCTACCGGCGCTGCTCCAGTTGGTCGACTGGTTGAATACGCGCCGGCAGAAGTCTCAACATGGAGGGTCCTCATGCGTCAGCACCGGACATCCACTGTCCCCCCCCGCGCCCGATGCCTGCGGCTTGCCCGCTGCCCCTGAGCCGTCTTTGGCCGGCACTACCGGCGGAAAGCCGGGAACAGGTCCTCAACGCCTTGAGCGTCGTCCTGGCGCGGCGCCTCGCGAAGGGACCATACGATCGGGAGGTGCCGAATGAGCGGCCATAACCGCGCCCGCCCCTCGGCCGACGTGTCGCGAGCGGCGCCGGCCTCACCGGCGGTGTGCCGGTCGGCCTCCGCGAAGCTCTCGGGGCGTCATCTCGACAAGTTGGCTATCGTTTATGTCCGCCAATCTAGCCCTCAACAGGTGTTCGATCATGAGGAGTCTCGCCAGAGGCAGTACGCCCTGACGGACTATGCCGCAGCTCTCGGTTGGCCCGAGAGTCGGGTTCTGGTCATCGACGAAGATCAAGGGCAGAGCGGCAGGACCGCCGAGCGACGGCTCGGCTTCCAGCGGCTGCTCGCCGAGGTCACCATGGACCATGTCGGTCTGGTCCTGGGGCTGGAACTCAGCAGGCTCTCGCGCTCGTCCAAGGATTGGTATCATCTCCTGGAGGTCTGCGCCGTCTTCGGGACGCTCCTGGCCGATCAGGACGGTTTGTACGACCCCAACGACACCAACGACCGTCTCGTCCTGGGCCTGAAGGGGACCATGAGCGAGGTCGAACTGATCACCATGCGGAACCGCCTGGAGCGAGGAAAACTCCACAAGGCTGAGCGCGGGGAGTTGGTCCTCGGCGTCCCCTGCGGGTACGTCAAACTGCCCACCGGGGAAGTGGCCTTCGACCCCGACGAGCAGGCTCGTTCGACCGTGCAAATGGTCTTCGACAAGTTCGACGAACTGGGCTCCTTCAGTCGCCTCTATCACTACTTTCGTCAGAACAAGTTATGCATGGGCACAAGGGTCCAACGCGGCCCACGGCGCGGCGAGTTGGAATGGCGGCCGGCCACGCGGGCCATGCTCGGCCGGATGCTTCACCACCCGATCTACGCGGGCGCCTACTCCTACGGCCGACGCCGCGTCGACCCCAAGCGGACGGCCGCGGGGCCCGGCAAGGTAAGGATGCGGGTGGCGGCGATGTCGGAGTGGACGGCGTTGCACAAGGACCGCCTGCCGGCGTACATCACGTGGGAGCGATTCCTGGCGAACCAGCGGCGGCTGGAGCAAAACCGTTTCCGCCCCGGGACCCCCGGCGCGGCGCGCGACGGCGTGGCCCTTTTGACCGGTCTGCTGACGTGCGGGGCTTGCGGGCGGCGGATGCACGCGGGTTACCGCACCAAGGCGAAACCCTATTACGTGTGCATGCGAAGAAAACTTGAGGGGTCGGATTGTTGCGGGCTGGGCGCCGCGGCGATCGACGACCTGGTGGCCCGCCAGGTCCTCCTCGCCTTGGAACCCGCGGCCCTGGAACTGAGCCTGAGGGCTATCGAGAACGTGAACCGGGACCGCGACCGACTCCACCGGCACTGGCAACAGCGCCTGGAGCGAGCTGGGTACGAGGCCCAACGCGCCGAACGGCAGTACAACGCGGTCGAGCCCGAGAACCGCCTTGTGGCCCGCGGGCTCGAACAGCGGTGGGAGGAAGCCCTGCGGAGTCAACGCGATCTACAAGAGGAATATGATCGCTTCTTGAAAGAACAGCCGGCGCGACTCGACGGCGATGAACGGGCCCGGATCACCGCCGCAGCCGCCGACGTGGCCAAGCTCTGGTCCGACCCCGGCACGACGGCCGTCGACCGCAAGGAGGTCGTCCGCCTGATCGTGGACCGAGTCGTGGTCCACGTCCGTCCGGAGAGCGAACGAGCCGAGGTAACGATTTCATGGAAGGGAGGGCTCACGACCCGCCACGAGATCGTTCGCTCCGTGTCACGTTACGAATCGTTGAGCGACTTCGATCGCCTGATGGATCGGGTCAGTCGGTTGCGCCAGGAGGGCTTGACGATCAAGGAGGTGGCGGCCCGACTGAACAGCGACGGGTTCCGCACGCCGAGGTCTCGGAAGGGGTACACCTCGACATCGGTCAGAAAGCTCATTTCCCGCCGCGGGCTTACCGGGAGAGGGACCAAGGCCGAGTCGGAATCATGACAAGCTAAAAACCTTCCTCGTGGCCTGACACTATTGAAAACCTTGTCATTTGATAGAATTCACCTCGATCGGTCGAGCAGGCTTCGTACGCGCCGGACTCGACCGATCTACCCATTTTCCGCCGGACCGAGAGCCAACTCCTTGTGACAACGGAGGCATTATGTCGCGCAGATCCGGATCTGTGGGGGCCCTGGGGGAGTAATCCCCCAGGGCGACCCGGCTCTTCGCCAGGGAGTCGTCATGAGGTACGACTTCGTCGAGGCCCACCGGGAGAGATGGCCGGTCCGGCTCATGTGCCGGGTGCTGCTCGTCTCGCCGGGCGGCTACGACGACTGGCGGGGGAGGCTGCAAAGCACCCGGACGCAGCGACGCGAGGCCTTGGTCGTCGCCATCAAGGAGGTCCACGGCGAGGTGAAGGCCCGCTACGGGAGCCCGAGGATCCACGCGGAGCTCGTCGCCCGCGGCGAGGCCTGCGGCGTGAATCCCGTGGCCCGCCTGATGCGAGAGCACGGGATCGCTGCCAAGACGAAGCGAAAGTTCCGATGCACGACCGACTCGAATCACGGGCATCCCGTGACCGAGAACGTCGTGAACCGGGATTTCGAGCCGACAGCCGCCGATCGGATCTGGACGGCCGATATCACCTTCATCGCGACGGGCGAGGGATGGCTGTACCTGGCGGCGGTGGAGGATCTGTACTCGCGCCGGGTGGTTGGCTGGTCGATGGGGACGACGCTGGAGAGCCGGCTGGTGGTGGATGCCTTGCACCTGGCGGTGGCCCAACGGTTCCCGGATGAGGGTCTGTTGGCCCATTCGGATCGGGGCCGCCAGTACGCCAGCGAGCACGACCAGCGAGTGCTGGCCAACCACGGCATCACGTGCAGCATGAGCCGGGCCGGGAACTGCTACGATAACGCCCCCATGGAGTCGTTTATCGCCAGTCTGAAAAAGGAACTGGCTCACGGGCGGGTGTTCGCGGATGGAGCGGAGGCCGAGCGGGCCGTGTTCGCGTCCATCGAGGTGTTCGACACCCGCGAACGGCTGCCCTCGTCGGTCG
>JANOBY010000170.1:0-8481 GCA_031411935.1 Planctomycetales bacterium
ACCCTCCGTCCAACCCCTAATTGCTCGAAGTGCTCACGACCGAGTTCGTCGCGAACGTGATGCTGCTCAAGCCCTTGGTCGCCCGGATCATGAAGTCGCGTACCTACGCCTTCGGCTCGACGCCCAACGCGACGAACGCCGAGGACGAGGCGAACTTCTCGCGTTCCGCGGTGAAACTCCTGCCCGCCGAGATCCTCCTGGACGCGATCGGCTCGGCCCTCGACCGCAACTTGCCTTATCCTGGGGCTCCCAAAACGGTCCGCACCGCGCAACTGCCCGGCGTGGCCTCGGGCAGCGACTTCCTGAAGACCTTCGGCAAGCCCGAACGCCTGCTCACCTGCGAGTGCGAGCGTTCCGAGTCCACGACCCTCGCGCAGGCCTTCCAGCTTATCAACGGCGAGAGCGTCCGCAAGCGCCTGACCGGACGCGGCAACCGCATCGGCAAGGCGCTCGACGAGAAGTTGGAAGACCCTGCGATCCTGGAAGACCTCTACCTCTCGGCGATCTCACGGCCACCGACCGAGGACGAACGTCAGGCCCACCTCTCGTATGTGGCGAGGTCCGGCGACCGCCGCAAGGCGTGGGAGGATGTGGCCTGGGCCATCCTCAACAGCAAAGAATTCCTGCTCCGGCACTGAGCGTGCCCGCTCGGACCTTTCCCTCGGAAGCGGCCCCATGAACTTCTCGTGCTCGGACTTTCACGATACGACCCGCCTCTCTCGCCGAAGCCTCCTGAAGGTGGGCGCGGCCGGGTTTGCGGGGCTGAACCTCTCGGCCCTCCTGCGAGCGGCCGACGTTTCCTCGATCAAGCCCCGGGCCAAGCATGTGATCTTCCTGCACCAGTTCGGCGGGCCGAGCCATATCGACACCTTCGACATGAAGCCCCTCGCCGCCGAGAAGATCCGCGGCGACTTCAAGCCGATCGCCACGAGCGTGCCCGGCCTGACCGTGGCCGAACACCTGCCCCGCTTCTCGACCGTGATCGACCGCTTCGCGCAGATCCGGTCGGTCAACCACAACATGCGCAACCACAACTCGGCCACGTTCTACAGCCTGACCGGCCACACGCCGCCCCTGGACGATATCCGCCTGCGAGACACCCTGGAGCTCTACCCGGCCTACGGCAGCACCGTGGCGAAGTTCAGGCCCGTGGACGACCCCGCCATCCCCACGTCGGTCGCCTACCCCCATATCTTGCGCGACGGGAGCGTGACGCCCGGCCAGACCGCCAGCTTCCTCGGCAAGGCTTTCGACCCGTTCTTCATCGGCCAGGACCCCAATTCTTCAAACTTCCGCCTGCCCGAGTTGAGCCTCCCCGCGGATACCACTCTGGCCCGCCTCGACGACCGCCGCGCGTTGCTGCGGACGGTGGATCGACAATCCGAGCTGCTGGAGACCTCGCCCACGGCTCGGGGGATCGACGCGTTCTATGACCGCGCATTGACCATGCTCGCCTCGCCCAAGGTCAAGCAGGCGTTCGACCTCTCGAAGGAAGACGCCAAACTGCGCGACCGCTACGGGCGAACGACCTACGGCCAGGGTTGCCTGCTGGCGCGTCGGCTGGTCGAGTCGGGCGTGAGGTTCGTGACCGTCTACTTCTCCGACTCGATCGGAGGAGCGGCCGGGGGCGGGTGGGACACCCACGGGGACAACTGCAAGCGGCTCAAGAATCGCCTGCTCCCGATCACCGACCTGACCGTCCCCACGTTGATCGAGGACCTCGAGGCTCGCGGCCTGCTCGACGACACGCTCGTGGTCTGGATGGGGGAGTTCGGCCGCACCCCGCGCATCACCAACACCAAGCTGTTCGGCCCCGACGGCCGCGACCACTGGCCGCGATGCTACACCGTGCTCATGGCCGGTGGCGGGATCCGGGGCGGAGCCGTTTACGGGGCCAGCGACCGCATCGGCGCATTCCCCGCGCTCGACCCGGTCACGCCCGACGACATCGCCTCGACCATGTACTGGGCCCTGGGGATCGACCCCGACAGCGAGTTCCAGGACACGCTGGGCCGGCCCCTGCCGATCGCGGCGGGCAGGCCGATCAAAGCGATTTTTGGATGACCGCCCCGCCCTGAGTCGGCGAGGAACGGGCGGCCAGCTCGGCCAGGTGCAGGTGCAGGATCCTGAGGACCTCGGCCGACGTGTCGGGCTTGGCCAGGCAGCCGTGCCAGGAATTGACGAACGCCTCGGATTGGGCCCCGTCCAGGTGGGCGCTGGGGTACCGCACCACGCCGTCGGTGATCCGATCCGCCGGGACGTTCGTCCCGCGGTTCAGCACGGCGATGATGGTGTGATAGGGCACCTCGGGCGGCACCGGCGAGTTCTTGATCACGCGCAGATTGGGGTTGTCGGGACGAAGGCCGTTCACCCCATTGAGCAACTTCGGCCGGAAGAATTCCTGGATCACCTCTTCGCCGTTGTCGGCCATCAATTGCTCGCGGATCGGTGTCAGGTCATCGTCGGGGCGAATCAGGCGCGAGGTGAGCTGGCCGGGCAGGGTGATGGCCTCGCGGCTCCCGCCCAGAGGGGCGGCGATCAGCACGGCTCGGGCGATGTAGGGCTCGGGCTTGAGGTGGAAGATTGCGGCGAGTTTGCTGCGCGTCTCCTCCGAGGTGACGATCTGATCGAGCGGACGCGTGAACCCCGCGTTCCAGAGGTCCTCCCCGGTGTCGCTGATCAGGGCCTTGGTCATGATCCCGCCCATGCTGTGGCCGACCATGACCATCCTCGTGAGGGTCTCGTCGGTGCCCGCGGGGTCGATCTTCTGACGGGTCTCGCGGATCAGCTTCTTGATCGTGAGGGCCGAGATCAGCATGGGCTCGCCCGTGGGGTAACGAACCGCCCAGAGCTGATACTTCTTGCGGATCTCGGGGTCGCCCTGAAGGTCGTTGAACGCCGCGAGCCATGTGGAGGGCTGGCTCGCCAGCCCATGGATGAAGATCACCGGGATCTTGCCGGGCTCATAAGGGCGAGGCATGAGCACCCCCGCAAGCTCGCGGACCTTCACCGGGTTGAGCGTGCCGACCACCCCGAGATTGCGGGCCTCCGACCGGTTCGCCTCGTAAGCGACGGGCGCGGTGAAATTCGCGGCGAGCGGGAAGGATTGTCCGCCGATCGCGACCTGCTCCTCGTTGTACGAGTCGCGAAGGTCGAGGTGCACCGGCACGAGACGCCACTGCCCGCCTTGCAGGCTCCCCGCGGGGCGGATCAGCGCGGTCGCCGGCAGGATGAGCTCCCGGGCGTAAAGCGTATCCTGCACATCCAGCGGGGCCTCGCGATCCACCTCGCGGAATGTCACGATCGGCACGCCCAGGCCGGGCCGGGAGTGGTAGGCGTTCATCCCGCGGACGCGGAGGTCCGACGCCACGTGCACCCGCTCGACCCGGTCGGGCCCGAGGAACGGGCGATCGGAGGTCGCCATGATCCCGGCCCCGGCAAGGGACTCGGACCAGTGCTCCCGGGAGGGCGACAGCGGCGACCGCGAGACCATCCTCATGAGGCGACCGACCGCGGCGTCGTGGACCTCGCCGGCAAGCTCAGGGTCGGGCGTGTCGGACGCCCCCAGCGAGAACGCCGCATAGGCCGCGCCGTCCCGATACCACTCCATCGCCCTGCGAGGCTGGATCAGATCGATCCGCCTGCCGTTTCGATACGAGACCTCGGCCAGCGCGAGCAGGGCCTGGGGATCTGACCCGCTCTCGGCCGCGGTTCGCAACGCGAGCGCAGCCTTCTCGGGATGGTGCTTGAAGGTCCCGAGAAGACGGCGGCTCTCCAGCACACCCCGGGTCCACTCGCTCAGGTTGTGCCCGCCGGGATTCGGCTCGGGCTCGCGGACCCGCAGCGAATTCAGGGAGGAACAACCGACCAGCCCCGAGATCGCGAGGATGGCCAGCAGGAAACGTCTTCGCGGCACGGTGTCGCACCTCTCGCGTGGAGACCCGGGGAGGATCCTTCCTGGATCCATCACCGTCGTCCGGGCTTCATCGGCCGTACGCGCGGCAAACTTTGCCGAAGTTCCGTCGAAATCCGGCTGGACGGGATCACCGACCGTCGTAACCGTCGTTTCCGGACTTCTCGATCCGAGGGACGACCGCGAGTCCGTGCTTGGAGAGGCGGCTCACGATGATCGCCCAGTGCCTGCCCAGGCTATGGGCCTCCATGGTGTGGCTGCACTCGATGAGCTCGCGATCGAACCGGCCGACCACCTTCACGCCCCCCGGAGCCCGACCGAGGGCCCGCTTGACCGAGTTCACGCTCGCCGCCTTCACATAAAAGCGTTCCATCCCGACGTCTCCTCGCCCGATCGCCCGGCCCTTGTTATCCTGATGCTGTGGAGGATTCTCGCGATCGCAATGCCAACTCTACCTCGGATCGAGCCCGCCGCCGATGGCTGACGCCCCCCTGAACATCCGCGCCCACCAGTCCGAACAGGCCCTCGAGCTGATCTGGACCGACACGGACAGCGACCGGCTCCCGTATCTGTACCTGCGATCCATGTGCCCCTGCGCCTCGTGCCGCGACGAGTGGACCGGCGCCCGCATCCTGGACCCGTCCACGATCCGCCCGGACCTCAAGCTCGAAGCCATGGAGATGGTGGGCAACTACGCGGTCCGCCTCGGGTGGAATGACGGCCACTCGTCGGGCCTCTACACCTGGGAAACCCTCAAGACGCTCGCCACCGAACAGACCGGGTGAACGGATGCCGCCGAAGGCCGCCCAGATCACCGTCGCCATCCCGACGTGCAACGGGGCCACGACCCTGGCTGCGACCCTCAGGAGCATCCTCGCCCAGGACGGACCCGCGTTCGACCTGATCCTCTGCGACGACCGCTCGACCGATGACACCTCGGGGATCGTCCGCGAGGTCGCGGGCGACCGGGCACGGGTCCTCGTGAATGCCGAACGCCTCGGGCTCGCGGGCAACTGGAACCGCTGCGTGGAGGTCGCACGAACCCCCTTCGTCGCCGTCTTCCACCAGGACGACCTCATGAGGCCGGGGCACCTCGGCGCCCACTGCCGACAATTTGCTCAGGATCCCGATCTGGGCTGGGTCGCCTCCGCCTCCGGGGTGATCGACAAGGGCGGAGAACCGGTGCCGGAGACGGTCGTGGGTCGAGGCGGCCTCGGCGCATCCGACCGGACCTTCGAGGCGGGCGAGGCCCTGCCCCTCATGGCGATCGAGAACCCGTTGCGATGCTCGGCCGTGACCGTCTCCTCGCGGGCCCACGAAGAGGCCGGAGGCTTCTCCCCCGATTATCGCTACGTGGTGGACTGGGATTTCTGGATCCGCGTGGCACGACGACGGAAGGTCGCCTGGCTGGCCACGCCCTCGGTGGACGTCCGATGGCACCTGGCCAGCGAGACCCACCGCTTCGCGACATCGACCGACGACCTGGAAGAGACCTCGCGATTGCTCGACGCCCTGGACGAGGGACGATCGGTCCGGCATCTGGCCGATCGGCGATTGTCTCGGGCTTATCTCAACCGGGCGTATGTCGCGATGAAGGCCGAGGACCCGAAGCTCGCCCGCGTGGCGCTCCGAAATAGCGTCCGGCTCTGGCCGGGGATCCTCGGGCGGATCGCGACCGACCCTCGTCTCGCGATCCGTCTCGCCGGCCTGGCCTTCCGGCCGAGAGGTGCCGCCGATCCCGACAGCCCGCGCCCCTCCCGGTCGCCGTGAGGGGCGGGTCGCGGGCCTCGACGGTCAGCCCCGTTCTTCCAGCTTCACGTGGGCGACCTTTTCCTTGACGAGCCATCCGAGCAGGGCCTCCTGCTCCTCGCTCAGCTCGACCTCGGTCATGTTGGCCGTGTCCAGCGGGGAGACCAGCTCGATCACCCCGTCATCCAGCCATCGGCCGAGTTCTTCGAGGTTGAACCAGTATTCGTCCGAGCCCGCGGTCGCGCTCTCGGGCAGTGTCGCGAAGTACACGAGCTGGGAGCGGAGCCGGGGCGAGATGGGCCTGGGGGGCAATCCGTCGCGTTCCAGGCAGTGCAGGACAAATTGGGACATGGTGGCCGCCCGGAGGAAGTTCAGGGGCCGCATCGGCCCTTCCGACCAAGCTTAATACGACGGGGGGCTCCCTTGCAATCGGGCCGGGCGGAGGCTAGCTTGGGCACTCGCCAAGCATCGCTCTGGACACCATGAGGAAGGCGTGACGAGTGGGCCGGCCGCGCGGGTATCGATGGCTCAAGCCGGTCGTGAAAGCGATCGTTGGCCCCCTGGTTCTGATCGCGGTCGCCCGCCACGCGTGGAGCACCTGGAACGCCCTGCGCGAGAGGGGGGCCCTTCCCCACCTCGATCTCGCCTGGGGGCTGGCCTCGGTCGCCCTGTATCTCGCGGGCCTGAGCCTGTTCGGGCTCTACTTCGTGCTCGTGATGAGGGACAGCGTCACGCCCGTTGGCCCCTTCGTGGGAGTTCGCGCTTATCTGATCAGCCACCTGGGCAAATACGTGCCGGGCAAGGCCCTGGTGGTCGTGATGAGGGTCGGGCTGGTCACTCCGTTCGGGGCGAGGGCCTCGACCGCGGCCTTCGCCACGTTCTACGAGACGCTTGTGATGATGAGCGCCGGCGGCCTGATCGTGCCGCTCGTGTTGCCCCTCTCGGCCGTGGCCTACGCGCCTTCTTGGACGGGCCTCTCGGGCGTGAACGTGCCCCTGGGCCTGATCGGCCTGGCGATGGGCCTGGGGTTCCTCGTCCTGGTGAGCCCGCCGGTCTTCCCGAGGCTCGCCACGCTGGCCCGCCAGCCCTTTCCCGATGTCCGCCCCGATGCCCTGCCCCGGATCTCGTGGCGATTGCTGGCGAGCGGACTGGCGATCGCGTCGCTCGGATGGATCGCGCTGGGGCTCAGCCAGGTGGCCGTGATCCAGGCCCTGGGCATGGCCACGATGCCGCTCTCGTCGTGGCCGATCGTGGTGGGGAGCGTGGCGCTGGCCACGGTGGCCGGTTTCGCCGTGCCGATCGCGCCGGGCGGCCTGGGGGTCCGCGAATGGGTGCTCTGGACCTGCCTGGGCTCGGTGCTGGACCGGGACCTCGCGGTCGTGTCGTCGCTGGCCCTGAGGATGGCGTGGATCGTGGGAGAAATCGGGGCCGCCGCCATTTTGCTCGCCCTGAGACCGTCCGCGGGGCCGGGCGGGATCGATGCCGGGGCCGTCACCCCATGAGCAAGATCTCGGTCGTCCTGCCTCTCTACAACGAACGCGAAAGTCTCGTCCAGCTCCACGCGGAGCTCGACCGGGCCTTCGTCGATCGGGACGTCGAATTCGTGTTCGTGGACGACGGCAGCGACGACGGTTCCTGGCGAGTGCTGAACGACCTCTCGAAGAGCGACAGCCGCGTGCGAGGGGTCCGACTCAGGCGCAATTTCGGCAAGGCCGCGGCCCTCACGGCCGGGTTCCGCGAGGCCAGCGGCCAGATCCTGCTGACCATGGACGCCGACCTCCAGGACGACCCGGCCGAGATCCCCCGCTTCCTCGAAGCCCTCGCCGGCGGCCTGGACGTGGTCAGCGGCTGGAAGAAGACCCGGCACGACCCCTGGCACAAGGTGGCCCCGTCCCGACTCTTCAACTGGACGGTCAGCGCCCTGACCAAGTGCAAGCTGCACGACCACAACTGCGGATTCAAGGCCTACCAGCGCGCCGTGCTCGACGAGGTGGAGATCTACGGCGAGCTCCACCGCTTCATCCCGGTGCTGGCCCACGCCCGGGGCTTCCGCGTGGGCGAGCTGGTCGTGAAGCATCGGCCCCGGCGCTTCGGCCAATCCAAGTATGGCGTGGCCCGGCTGGTCAAGGGGTTCCTCGACCTCATGACCGTGCGGTTCCTCACGCGGTTCAGCCAGAGGCCGCTCCACATCCTGGGCACGCTCGGCCTGCTGCTCCTGTTCGCCGGGGGCCTGGGCCTGGTGTATCTGGCGGTCGAGTGGCTCCAGGGCGCGGTGATCGGGAATCGCCCCCTCTTAATCTATTCGGCGGCCATGCTGGTCGTCGGGGCGCAGTTTTTGTCGCTGGGCATCCTGGCCGAACTGGTCACGTCGTACAATCTTCGTCCAGACGACACCTACAGCGTGGCCGAACGGATCGCCGCCCGGGCGCCTTCCGGCCACCAACCCGGGAGCGAGCGCGATGGCTGAGCTGGACGTCGAAGACGAGATGTGGGCGGGCCCTCGGCCCCATCGCTCGCAGGCCCGCCAGTTCGTGGCCATGCTGGTCATCGGCGCGGCCACCGCGCAGGTGCTGGGCGTGACCATGAAGTCCCCCACCCAGCTCGAGGCCAACGACATCTCGCGCTGGTGCACCGTGGCGAGCCTCCTCGAGCGCGGCACCTACGCCATCGACGACTGCCCCTGGCAGAAGCGCACCCAGGACAAGGTCTTCAAGCCCGACAAGCTCGCCAAGCCCACGGCCACAACCCCCACGCTCACCCGCTTCGAATATGCCCTCTCCCCCATCACCTGGAGGACCGGCGAGCCCACGAAGCGCTTC
>JANOBY010000171.1:0-3545 GCA_031411935.1 Planctomycetales bacterium
CAAGGTCGTGGATCATGAGATCCAGCACCACGCCGATGTCGGTCGAGCGGAAGGTGTAGATGCCCAGCCGCTCGGCCGAGATGAACTTGGGCCGCATGCGGACCCCGTCGAGCGTGCTCAACGCGGGGTTGAACCTCTCGATGTGGCCGACCTGGAGCGTGGCTCCGGTGGACTTCGCGAGCGCCACAAGCTCCTCGGCCTCTCGCAACGAGGCGGCCAGGGGCTTCTCGACCATGGTCGAGATCCCGCGTTCGAGGAAGGCGCCCGCCACCTCGCGGTGCGAAACCGTGGGCACGGCGATCGACACCGCGTCCACCCTGCCGATCAATTCCCGGTAATCGGACACGGCCTCGGCACCGAGAGGCTCTCCCACGGCGCGGGCCTGCTCGATCCGGGAATCGGAGACCGCGACAAGCGTCACGCCCTCAATTCCCGAGAGGACCCTCGCGTGATGACGCCCGAGATGTCCGACTCCGATCACCGCGACCCGCAACGTATCCATCATCCGACTCCGATCGAGGGCAGGGCGGGACGCATCGACGAACTTCACGGCCGGGCCCCGGATCCTCCGGGGCCATCGTTAGCGCGGGCTCAGGCCGAGCCTTCTTCGACGGGAGTGGGCTTCCCCCCGCGACGGAACTTCTCGCGGGCTCGACCGTGCTTGCCCTCGTGCTGGGCCTGGATGAAGTCCAGAAGCGTCTGGACCTCCGCCGTCACCTGCCCGTGCCCCTGAAGGATCTCGCCGGCCTGGCGGGCGCTCATCTTGGCGCGGTAGATCAGGCGATGGGCCTCGTGCAGCGAGTCGATCCCCTCGGGAGTCACGCCGTTGCGCTTCAGTCCGACCACGTTGATGCAGCGGACCTTCGAGGGGTTCCCATCGACGAGCATGTAGCGGGGCACATCGTGATAGATCCGCGACTGCCCGCCCACGAAGCTATACCCGCCGATCGTCACGTAGTGGTGCACCGCCACTCCGCCCGAGATGCTCGCAAAGTCCTCCACATGGACGTGGCCGCCCAGCATCGAGCCGTTGGCGATCGTGATCCGATTGCCCAGCTTGCAATCGTGCGCCACGTGCGAGGTGGCCATGAGGAAGTTGTTCGAGCCCAGGCGGGTCACGCCGTCTTCCTTCTCGGTGGCGCGATTGATCGTCACGCCCTCGCGGATGATGTTGTTGTCGCCGATCTCCACTCGGGTGGACGAGCCCAGGTAGGACACGTCCTGCGGGTCGCCTCCGATCACCACGAACGGGCTGATCAGATTATTCTGGCCGATCGAGGTGACCCCCAGGACGCACACGTGGCCCACAAGCTTCGTGCCGCGACCGATCCGGACGTCGGGGCCGATCACGCAGTAAGGGCCCACTTCCACGTCGTCGGCCAGCTCGGCCCGCGGGTCGACGCAAGCGGTGTCGGCTATCTGAATGGCCATGATCGGGACTCCTCGATTCCTTGAGGGGGATTCAGGACGCCATCCTTGGCGACCGAAACGTGGCGAAAGGCCTCGCTCTTCCGACGAGGCCGAAGACGGAAGGACGATTGGGCGCTAGCTCTCGACCAGCACGAAGCGGATCCTCGCCTCCGCGGCCAGCTGGTTCCCGACCCGGGCGAAGCCCTGGACCTCGGCGGTCCGACTTTTGAGGCGGATGGTCTCGACCGAGAGGTGGAGCTGGTCTCCGGGCACGACCGGGCGGCGAATCTTCACGCCGTCGATCGATGCGATCAGGGCCACGCGATTCTCGACGTTCGAGCCGCGAGAGATCAGGATCCCGCCGGTCTGGGCCAGCGCCTCAAGGATGAGCACGCCGGGCATGATCGGGCGTTCGGGCCAGTGTCCCTGGAAGAAGGGCTCGTTACACGAGACGTTTTTCAGGGCGATGACCCGATTCGGCTCGCACGACAGGACACGATCCACCAACAGGAATGGATATCGGTGGGGCAGGATCTTCATGATCGCGCCGATGTCCATCTCGGCCATCTCGCTCGACGGGGTCTGGTCGCGGCCCGCCCCTTCGAGCAGTTTGCGCACGAGGGCCGCGTTCAGGGCGTGGCCCGAGCGATGGGCGACCACGTGGCCGGCGAGGTCCTGGCCGATGAGCGCGAGGTCGCCCACCATGTCCAGGATCTTGTGCCGCACGCACTCGTCCTTGGACCGCAAGGGGTTGCCGATCGGCCCATCGGGCCCGAACACCAGCAGGTCGGACTCGGTGATCCGATGGCCCAGGCCCGATCGCCGCAAGCCCTCGGCCTCTTCCGCCAGGATGAACGTTCGGCTGACCGAGAGCTCATCGCGAAAGGTCTGCGGGGTGATCGGCAGGAACAGGCTCTGCCGACCGATCGGCGTGTTCGCCCCGTAATCGAGGTTGTACGAGAGCAAAAGCTCATCGGGAGAGCCGGGGTGGGCGGTCAGGGTCGCGCCGTTGTCGTGAACGGTGATGGGTCGCTGGATGACCAGGCGCTGGCGAGGACGATCCTGGACGACCGACCCCGCGTGAGTGAGGGCCTCGACAAAGGCGCGGCTCGATCCGTCGCATCCGGGGGTCTCCCCGGCGTCGATCTCGACGAGGCAGTTGTCGATGTTCAGGCCCGAGAGCGCGGCCATCACGTGCTCGACCATCTCCACGATAGCCTCGCCTCGCTGGATGGTCGTCCTGCGCTGACGGGGGATCACATGGCGGATGTGCGCGGGCACGCTCGGGGCGCCGGGCAGGTCGGTGCGTCGGAAGATCACACCGGAGTCGGGCTCGGCGGGGCGAAATCGCACGGCGACGTCGGCCCCGGTCACGAATCCGACCCCGCGGACGGAAGCTTCGCGTGCGATCGTTTGCTGCGGTCGAGTGGCCGAGGTCATTCCGGCTCCATCCAGTCACCGTGAGAAACAGGACGCGTGGGCGTCCTCGACGACCGATCCACGTTCCACGATCCGGCGACGATCGTGAGGGCAACTCCTCGTCGCGAATCCCCGCGCCACGTGAAATCGGCAAGAAGACATCGTCGGTCAGGCGAGCGAGCACGGAGAGTCGTGCTCGCCCGCCCGGGTTCCGATTACTTGGGCAGGCCGGGATTGGCGGCGGCACGGGGGGCGGCCGGAGTCGCCGGGGCGGGGGCCTCGCCGGTCGCGGCGGCGCCCGGGGCCGGGTTCTTGGCCATCTGTCCGCCGGCCTTCTGATAGGCCAGGTTCAGGTTATAGACGACCGTGTTGGTGATGTCGACCGAGGGGTCGGAGTAGACCACGGGTCGGGCCATGGCGGCCATCACGCCCTCGGGATCGAGCGAGTCGACGGCCTCGTTCGACACGCGGACCACGTAGTTGATGCCCTTGTACTTGGCGACGTTGCGGGTCATGTCCTGCACCTCCTTGTAGAAGGAGGCCATGATCTCGGCGTACTTGGCCTGGCCCTCGCGCTCGGCGGTCTCCTTCACGGCCTGAAGGCTGGCCTTGAGCTTCGTGAGCTTGGCGTCGCGGGTCTTGAAGTCCTGGGTGCCGGGGGCGAAGTTCTTCATTTCCTCGGTGATCTGCTTGGCCTCGGCGATGAAGCCCTTGAG
>JANOBY010000172.1:0-18168 GCA_031411935.1 Planctomycetales bacterium
GATGCAGGGCGCGGGCCACGAGCTCCTTGCCCGTGCCCGATTCGCCCGTGATGAGCACCGGAACGTTGGCGGGGGCGGCCATCGCGATCGTCTGGAAGAGTTCGCGCATGACGCCCGACGACCCGACCAGGGCATGGACCGCGCCCGGGGCGAGGCTGTCGCGGGCCTCGTGTCGCGTGGCCTCCCCCGCTTCCAGGGCACGCCTCACCACGTTCGAGGCGTGGTCGAGGTCGAAGGGCTTCAGGAGGCAGTCGAAGGCGCGGGCCTCGACGGTCCTCACGGCGGACTCCAGGTCGCCGAACGCGGTCATGATGACCACGGGGATCGGCCCCAGGTGCTCGCGGAGCCGGGGCAGGGCGGTCAGGCCGTCGAGGCCCGGAAGGCGGACGTCCAGCACCAGGGCGTCGAAGGGGCCGGACGAGGCCAGGCCCAGGGCCTCGTCGGCGGTCGCGGCGGTGGCGACCTCGTGGCCGTCCTCGGTCAGAAGCTCGCGGAACGACCAGCAGATGCTCTCCTCGTCGTCCACCACCAGGATGCGGCTCATGAGCTCTCCCGGCCCGGGGTGATCATCGGAAGAAGACGAAGGTCACGACCACGAACAGGGGGATCAGGATCGCGCCGCTGTAGGCCATGTAACCGAAGAAGCTGGGCATGACCACGCCGCGGGTCTCGGCGATCGACTTGACCATGAAGTTCGGGCCGTTGCCGATGTAGGTATTCGCACCCATGAACACGGATCCGAGGGAGACCGCCATCAGGAGGTCGGTGCGGACGAGCGTCCCGTCCAAAAGCGTGACCATCGGGTTCGTCCCGATGGGCATTGTCCGCGCGGTCTCGAAGAAGACCACATACGTGGGCGCGTTGTCGAGGAAGCTGGAGAGCAGGCCGCTGGCCCAGAAGAAGTGCCAGGACGTGCTCAGGCCGAGGTCAGGCCCCGCGGCGCGGAGGATCTCGATCGGCACCTGCATGGTCAGGAAGATGCCGAGGAAGAGGCTGGCCACCTCGAAGATCGCCCCGTAGCTGAACTCGACCTCCTTGCGCAGGCCTCGCGGGGTGGTCGCCAGCGAGATCCCGCTCAGGGCCAGCATGACCGCCTCGCGGACATAGTTCCCGACCACGCGGGTCGTCCCCGGATAGGGACGCCCGGGGACGATCACGGCGACGGCCAGCACCACGCCCAGGAGCCACAGGAGGTTCCACGCCCCGTGGAGCCGCAAGGGAGATTGGTGCCGCTTGTCGGAGTCGAGGGCGCTCTGGGGTTCCTTCCGATACGCCCGCGAGTCCCACAGGAAATAGACCATCAGCAGCGAGAGCGTGCAGAACAGCCAGGGGCCGACCAGCCGGGTGGTCCAGAGGAACGGCACGCCCCGCAGATAACCCAGGAACAGGGGCGGGTCGCCCAGGGGGAGCAGGCATCCGCCGATGTTGGATACCACGAAGATGAAGAAGACCACCGTATGCTGCACGCGGGTTCGCTCGCGGTTTGTCTGCAACAGAGGGCGGATCAGGACCATCGAGGCGCCCGTGGTGCCGATCACGCTGGCGAGCACGGCGCCCACCGCCAGGAACGCCGTGTTCACCCGGGGCGTGGCCAGCAGGTCGCCGCGGAGCTGGATCCCCCCGGAGATCACGAACAGGCTGAAGAGGAGGACCATGAAGGGCACGTATTCGTCGAGGATCGCATGCTTGAGGATCGCCGCGACCGCCGGAAGCCCCGGAGCGGTGAGGCCGTCGTGGCCTTCGGCGTGCACCCCGTGCCCGCGCAGGCCGTAGTACCCCAGGACCACCATCCCGAGCACGAGCCCCAGGACCAGCTTGGTCGAGTTCCGTTCCCACCAGTGGCTGACCTTGTGCGGGCAGAGCGGCAGGACCGCGATGCACAGCAGGAGCGTGGCGAAGGGCAGGGCCCAGAGGGCCGAGGGGATGGACGCTTCCAGGGAGTCGGGGGACATGGGGTGGAGACCAGGAGGGGATCGAAGCGGGGAGGGTCAACGCCGACGAGCGGAACCGCGCCCCTCTTGTGCGAGGATTGCGGATCCGCTCGGCGGACTTCCATCACATCGTGTCGACCTCGGGGGGGCGCCTAGCGGCTGCCCGCCCCGACCTTGCCGTTCTTGACGAGCTTGCCCGGGACGCCCGGCCCGTGGGTGTCGAGGTGCTCGTCGCCCAGGATCTTCACGTACACGGGGTCCTCGTCCACGTATCCCAGGACGCCCATCTCGGGGATGTCCAGGCCCTCGATCTCGTCCTTGGCGCGGGTCCGCATGCCCATCGTCTTGTTGATCACGAAGAAGGCGATGAAGGAGACCGGGAAGACCCAGAGGAAGTTGGCGGCGATGGCGACCAGCGAGGCCGCAACCTGCGGGAAGCCTCCGCCGTAGAGCAGGCCGAGGGGGGCGGCGGCCACGCCGTTCAGGCCCGCGCCGTATTCGCCGTTGGCGAAGAGCCCCACGCACAGCACGCCGAAGGCACCGCACACGCCGTGGACGCTGACCGCACCTACGGGGTCGTCCAGCTTCAGGACCTTCTCGACGAACAGGACGCTCCAGATCACGAGGATCCCGGCGATCGAGCCGATCAGGACCGAGGCGATCGGGTTGACGAACGCACAGGGGGCGGTGATGGCCACCGCGCCGGCGAGCAGGCCGTTGCAGCCCATCGTCGGGTCGGGCTTGCCGTACACGGCCCACATGTAGAGCAGCGAGGTGATCGTCCCGCCGGCGGTGGCGAGCATGGTGCACACGGCGATCGAGGCGATGCGGCCGTCGGTCGCGGCCATGGTGCCCGAGCAGTTGAACCCGAACCAGCCGAAGGCCAGGATCAGCGTGCCCAGCACGACCATCGGGATGTTATGGCCAGGCATGGCGTTGGCCGAGCCGTCCTTGTTGAACTTGCCGATGCGTGGGCCGAGGACGAGCATTCCGGCCAGGGCCGTCACTCCACCCGTCATGTGCACCACGCTGCTGCCGGCGAAGTCGAGGTGGCCGTTGCCGAATTTGTCGGCGCCGAAGTTCGAGCCCAGGGTCGCGAGCCAGCCGCCGCCCCAGGTCCAGCAGCCGTAGACCGGGTAGAGCACGGTTCCCAGGAAGAAGCTGAACGCGATGAACGACGAGAATTTCCATCGCTCGGCCAGGGCCCCGGTGGGGATCGTGGCCGCGGTGTCCATGAACACCATGTGGAACATGAAGAGGACGAGCACCGACATGTCGTTCGCGTCGCCGGCCAGGAAGAACCCCTTGTAGCCGAAGATGCCGAAATCCTTGCCGAAGAGGTTCAGCTTGTAGAGCTTGTCGAGGATGGGCGGGCCGTCGAAGGCCAGGACCGGTCCGTATCCGCCCATCTGCAGCGCGAAACCGCAGATCCAGAAGCCCAGCATGCCGACCGCGTAGACCACGAAGTTCATGGCCATGGTGTGGCCCACGTTCTTGGCGCGGGTCAGGCCGGTCTCGACCAGCGCGAAGCCGGCCTGCATGAACATGATCAGGAAGCAGCAGAGCAGGGTCCAGGCCACGTTCAGGCTGACCTTCAGCAGCTTGGCGTCCTTGGCGAGCGTGTCCAGGTTGTAGGCGATCTTGCCGTCGGCGCCCTTGTCGCCCGTCAGCGTGTAGGCCGCCCCGCCGGTGTACTTCGCCCCTGTGGAGTCGGCGGCCGACGGGGCCTGCGTGGGATCGTTCTCGATGACCGAGGGAGGGCCGGCGGGTGCGGCGGGCACGGTCGAGGAGAGGGCCTCGGCGGGCGCGACGGCCGCGGGGGCCTCCGCCGCCTTCGGCTCCTGGGCCGCGGCGATCCAGGGCCTCCCAAGGGAATAGATCCCCACAAATACCAGGGCCCAGAGGGCCGTCTGGCCCCAGGATCTCCGACCTCGTGTCATCATCACGATGCTCCTCAGGCGCGAGCCCACTTCCAGGGGAAGTAGCCCTTCGTGCCACAATTCTGATGGATAGTCAAGAAGGTAACGATTCGCCCCCGGACTCGGGGCGATGGTGGGGGACAAGTTATCAAGGGAGATCGAAGGGCGAGATTTCAACACGACCCGCGGGTGCGTTGGCAAGATCCATGCCGAATCTTGGTCATCACGAGGCGCGAAGACTTTGCGCGACGTTAGCCGCTATCATGAAACAAGTTAGGCAGATCTTGCGGGCGAGGCGACGGAGTTGCGAACTTGCGATGTGCCCAACATCTGAGCGGCTTTGCCTGCATGCGATGCGTTCTGTCGTCGCTGACTTTGTCACGGTCGGCCACGCAAACGGGGGCCTTTCGGCCCCCGCTGTGTTGCGTCGATGGGTTGAGGGTCGTTGCCAGGGTTCAGAACAGCAGGATCGCGTCCAGGCCGATCGTGAACTGGTCGTCTCGGGTCCCGTCGTTGTACACGTTGGTGTTGCGGGTGAAGTCATAGCGAGCCTCGGGCCGGATCCAGAGGTAGGGGACCGGCTTGTAGATCAGGCCGAGGGTGAACTCCGAGTAATTGGTGGCGAACCCGGTCCGCACCCCGTTGTTGTCGCGGAAGATTTCCGACCGCCATACGCCGGTCAACTTGTCGCTGTCCTTGCTGATCTTGTAGATGAACCAGTTGCCGAAGCTGTACCAGCCCGCGCCCTGCGAGGCGCCGTTCTGGACCACGCCGTTGACCACCGGCGAGCCGGCGCCCGGGACGTTCTGCTCGTAGGCCTGGTCGGTTTCCATGACCTGAGTCAGGCGGTCGCTCCACTGGTGCGAGAGCACGGTGGTGAACAGCACGCGGTCGTTGGCGCCGTAGCCCTTGTTGGTCTGGCCGGCCAGCGACGGGATGTTGATGTACCCGGTGGGGTAGATCGACTGGTTGGCGGGGAGCTGCTTCGGGAACTGGTTCGGGCCCCACACCGCGGTGAAGGCCAGCGAGGTCTTGGAGTCGTTGAACGTGTAGCTGAAGCCGCCGATGTAGCCCCACTTGTAGTTCGAGTTGACCCAGCGGTCCCATCCGTTGATGGCCCCGTTGTACACATTCAGCCGATCGTTCACGTGCCAGGTCGAGACGAATCCGAAGTGGGTGAACGGCTGGCCGTAGTTGAACATGTAAGGCACGGAGAGGAGCGGGCGACCGGTCGCCGGCACCACTTCGTATCCGGCCAGGGTGTAGAACCGGCCGGCCTTGATGTCCATACCCTTGGTGCCCAGCCAGGGGTCCGGCAGGTGGACCTCGGCGTAGAACTGGGCCGGGTCGTAACCCAGGCGGTTGTTGTTGAACGCGCCCTGGAAGAGGCCCTGCATGTAGTTGAATTGCCAGTCGTTGCCCAGCAGCGTGTCCACGCGGAAGCCGAAGTTGATCTCGTCGACCTGCTCGAGCGGCTTCTCGACGATGATGTAGAACTGGTTGAGCATGTAGCGGTTGGCGAGGAAGTTCGGCGTGACGCCGAAGTTCGTGCCGCTCGGGGGCACGCCGTTGGTGTTGCCCGTGTAGCTCTGCTGGAGCCATCCGTAGATCTTGAGCTTGGAATCCTCCATGCCCAGGAAGTTCATGAGGAGCTTGGTCTCGTCCTTCGCGGGCTCCTCGGCCTCCTCGATCGCCTGCTGGGCGTCGGTCGGGCCGCCGCCGCCGAACTCGCGCTCGGAGGCGGGCAGGGCGATATCGGTATTGGTGGCCGTCGCCGCGTCGGTCGCGGTGCCCGATCCGGGGCTGATGGCCGGGGGCGGCGGGGCGAGGTCGCCCGGCGTGGCCTGGACCCGACGGACGCCCTGCCCGTTGAAAAAGCGGGGCGCTGTCCCTGCACCCGGGATGGACCGGGTGGACATCTGCTGGGCGTCGGCGTCCGCGCCGAGGGCCAGGAGGCCGAAGCCCAGGGCGAGCCATCCCCGCCAGGCCTTCATCGTCACTGCTTTCATCCTGAAAGCTCCGCTTCGCGTTCGGTAACGTAAATAGGTGGAGACGACCGTCCCGGGGGAGAGGAAGCCGGCACACCCGCTCATGTCGCGGTTGTAGCCCCTGATGCGCTCGCAATCGGGCGCTCGGGAGTAACCGTGCGTGGTTCTGGTATCGACCATCCCCCTTTTGAGGATGACGGTTTTTGTTGACGGGCGCGATCGGGAGGGTTCTCACGGCGAGTCATGGCCGCTTGACCGCCCTGCCGTCGTCCGTAGACTGGGAGTCAGCAGCCCGATCCTCGGCCGACCCCTCCCCTAGAAGTCAGGCGTCTGATCATGAACGTTCCGGCGATGTGGATCATGGTTGGCGTGCTGGCCGTTCTGGCGATCGCCTATCGCTATTACAGCGCCTTCCTGGCGGCGAAGGTCGCGGCGCTCGACGATTCGGTCGTGACTCCCGCCCACACGCACAACGACGGCCAGAATTTCCACCCCACCAACAAGTGGGTGCTGTTCGGCCACCACTTCGCCGCGATCTCGGGCGCGGGGCCGCTGATCGGGCCGGTCCTCGCCATCCAGTTCGGCTACCTGCCCGGCCTGATCTGGCTGGTCATCGGCGTGTGCCTGGCCGGGGCGGTGCAGGACATGATGGTCCTGGCCGCCTCCACCCGAAAAGGCGGGCAGAGCCTCGCCGCGATCGCCCGGTCGGAGCTGGGGCCGGTCGCCGGGGGGGCCACCGCCATCGCGATCCTTTACGTGATCATCATCGCGCTTGCGGGCCTGGGGATCGTGGTGGTGAAGGCCCTGGGAGGCGAGGAAGTGCCCATGGCCGCGGGCACGGCCCTGAAGTTCCCGGCCGAGGCCTCGATCAACAAACGGCTCGATGCGCTCACGCAGCAATACACCTACGAGATCCCCCCGGGCACGTCCTACCGATTCGGCACCGAGCCCGGCCAGTCCATGAGCTTTCAGGAGCCGTTCAAGCTGGCCGTCCCGGCGGCCAACCCCCTGGTCTCGGAGAAAGACAGGGCGGGCGTGTCCACCGGGGCCCTGGCCATCCCGAACGGGGCACGCCGGCTCGTCCCCGGGAGCTCCTGGGGCACCTTCACCATCGCCTGCACCGTGCCGATCGCCCTGTTCGTGGGCTTCTACATGTACCGGGTGAGGAAGGGGAAGGTGTTCGAGGCCTCGCTCATCGGCGCGGTGGGCGTGCTCGGGGCCACGGTGGCCGGGGCCTTCATCCCGGGCTCGCAGCTGGAAGGCTACTTTTCCCTGTCCCGCGACCAGACCATCGTGGCGATCGCCGCTTACGGGTTCGTCGCGAGCGTGTTGCCGGTTTGGCTCCTGCTGTGCCCTCGCGATTACCTGTCGTCGTTCCTGAAGATCGGCACGATCGCGCTTCTGGTCGTGGGCGTGATCCTGGCCAACCCCACGCTCAAGGCCCCGGCGATCAACGCCCAGTTCGCCAACGGAGGGGGCCCGTACTTCAACGGGCCGATCTTCCCCTACGTGTTCATCTGCATCATGTGCGGGGCGATCTCCGGGTTCCATGCTCTCGTGGGCTCGGGCACCACGCCCAAGATGGTGAGCAAGGAGTCGGACATCCGCATGATCGGCTACGGGGCCATGCTCATGGAGGGGCTGGTGGGCGTGGTCGCGCTGATCGCGGCGGCCTCGTTGCCGAGCGCGATGTACTACGACATCAACATCGACCTCGCCAAACGCCCGCAATTCCAGCAGGCGCTCAAGGCCCTGGAGCTGGACCCCCACGGGGGCCACGGCGAGCTCGCGGGCGGGAACACCGAGCTCGTGGAGCTCGAGCATCAGGTGGGCGAATCGCTCCACGGGCGGACCGGGGGCGCGGTCACTCTGGCCGTGGGCATGGCCCGGATCTTCACGCAGGCGATCCCGCGATCGACCTGGCTGGTGGGCTTCTGGTACCACTTCGCGATCATGTTCGAGGCGCTCTTCATCCTCACCACGATCGACACCGGCACGCGTATCGGCCGGTTCCTCGTGCAGGAATTCCTCGGCAAGGTCTGGAAGCCCCTGGGCGACCTGGACTGGCTGCCGGCGTCGCTCCTCGCCACGGGCCTGGTCGTCTTCGGGTGGGGCTACTTCATCTACACGGGCACGGTGGCGACGATCTGGCCCATGTTCGGCATGGCGAACCAGATGCTCGCGCTGATCGCGCTTGCGATCGTGACGACCGGGCTCGTGAACGCCGGACGGGGGCGTTACGCCTTCGTCACGCTGGTGCCCATGCTCTTCGTGGGGACGACCACGCTGTCGGCCGCTTACCTGGAGATCACCCGCACTTACTGGGGATGGATCCAGAAGGGCGACACGCTCAAGGGCTGGCTGAACATCGGCCTGACCGGCCTCTTAATTGGATGCGCCGCGGTCATCGTGACCTCGGCGCTCGTCCGATGCCTCTCCCGACGAGGGGGGGCCACTCAGGACGGGGCGGTCCCGTCCTGAGCGAGGAGACGACGAAGGCTCAGGAGGCGAGCGTACCGGCCTCGCCCGCGGCCACCTGCGCCTCGTAGGCGGCGGCACCGCCGTTGGCCAGGACACTGTGCCGCTTCCCGTAACCGAAGTAGATCACGAAGCCGATCGCCAGCCATCCGGCCAGGCGGACCCAGTTCTGCCAGGGCAGGGAGAACATGAGCATCACGCACATGATGATGCCCAGGATCGGCACGAGCGGGACCAGGGGCACGCGGAACGGGCGGTTCGCGTTGGGGTTCGTCTTCCTCATGATCAGGACCGCCGCGCACACGATCGCGAACGCGAGCAAGGTGCCGATGTTCACGAGGTCCGACAGGATGTCGAGCGGCAGGAAGGCCCCCATCAGGCCCACGAACAGGCCGGTGAGGATCGTCGACTTGTACGGCGTGAGGAATTTCGGGTGGACCGCCCCGAAGAAGCTGGCGGGGACCAGGCCGTCGCGGGCCATTGCCAGGAACACGCGGGGCTGGCTGAGCATCATGACCAGCAGCACCGAGGTCATGCCAGTCAACGCGCCGAAGGAGATGAGATAGCGGGCCCAGTCGATCCCGACGAGCTTGAATGCGCCGGCCACCGGGGCATCCTTTGGCAGCTGGTTGTAAGGGACCATGCCGGTGAGCACGGCGGCGACCAGGATGTAGAGGACCGTGCAGATGATCAGCGAGCTGATGATGCCGATCGGCAGGTCACGCTGCGGGTTCTTGGCTTCCTCGGAGTGGGTCGAGATCGAGTCGAACCCGATGTACGCGAAGAAGATGACGGCCGACCCGGCGAGCATGCCCACCGGCTTGCCGTCGGCGTCGGCCCTTCCGGGATTCCAGCCGAAGAAGCTCAGTCCGCCATAGCCGAAGGGGGCGAAGTTCGACCAGTTCACGGTCTTGATGAAGGTGGCCCCCACGCCGATCACGAACAGAACGATCGCGACCTTGATGATCACCATCACGGCGTTGAAGCGGGCGCTCTCCTGGATGCCGATCACGAGGACCGTGGTCACCAGGGCCGTGATGATCAGGGCGGGCAGGTCCAGCCAGGGCTGTCCGAGCGCCGGGTCGAACTTGATGGGGGCGTTGGCGATCCGGTAGGGGATCTCCCAACCGAAGAGTTTTATGAAGTCCTGAAAATATTTGGACCAACCATTGGCGACCGTGGCCGCGCCCACGGAGTACTCCAGCACGAGGTCCCAGCCGATGATCCACGCGAACAGCTCGCCGAGGGTGGCGTAGGCGTAGGTGTAGGCCGAGCCGGCGACCGGCACCATCGAGGCGAACTCGGCGTAGCACAGGGCGGCGAAGATGCACGCCACGCCGGCCACGGCGAAGGAGAGCATGAGGGACGGGCCGGCGGAATCGCGTGCGGCCTTGCCCACCAGGACGAAGATCCCGGTGCCGATGATCGCGCCCACGCCCAGGCTCGTCAGGCCCACGGGGCCGAGGACGCGCCTCAGGCGGTTCTCCCCCTTCATCTCCTCGAGTAGCATCCCTAGCGGTTTCTTGGCCCAGAGCTGATTCTTCATGCGCGCGGTCTCCGCGGATCGAACGTGGACGTGGATGGATCAGGGAAGGAAAGTGCTGAACTCGGCGCGGGAGGAAGGAGAGATCCGCCCGGCCCCGATCGTCTTCACGATGAGCGGGGGGACCGAGAACGGCGAGGCGAACCCTCGGGAGAGGCTCGGGAACCGACTAGTCTGCCCACTTCGCCACGCCGGTTCCAGCCCCAAGCCCCGCCTTCAGGCATTTTTTGCGGCGAGGGCCCCTCGCTGCCTGCTCCACAGCGCGTACACGGGCAGGCCGATCAGCACGAGCACCAGGCCCGGCCACGTGGTCGCCGGCTGGTACGCAAACAGGACGATCAGGATCGCCAGCGCCCCGACGATGTACAGGGCCGGGACGATCGGGTATCCCAGGGCGCGATAGGGGCGGACGGCGTCCGGCCGGGTGCTCCGCAACCGGAAGATGCCGGCAATCGTGAGGATGTAGAAGATCAGAGCGGCGGAGATCACGTAGTCGAGCAGGTTCCCGTAAAGGTTGCCGTAGGTCTTGGCCACCGGGTCATAGGTGCGGGGCAGGACCAGGACCGCCGCCCAAAGGCCCTGGATCACGAGCCCCCACGAGGGCACCTTCGCCGCG
Source organism: Planctomycetales bacterium (assembly GCA_031411935.1). Classification (GTDB taxonomy): domain Bacteria; phylum Planctomycetota; class Planctomycetia; order Isosphaerales; family Isosphaeraceae; genus JAQGHR01. Next base: position 10,476 of record JANOBY010000172.1, read on the forward strand.
TTGAGCCTGCCCGCCTTCGCGAAGAACAGGCCGTCGCGGGACATGGCGTAATAGGCCCTCGCCCCGGCCAGGACCAGGCCGTTCACGCAACCGAAGGTCGAGACCATGATCGCCGCGGCCATGATCCCCGCGCCCCAGCTCCCGAAGATGGCCTGCAGCGTGGCCGTGGCCACGCGGTCGCTCGGGGCATGCTGGACCGCGTTCAGCGGGAGCGTCACGAGATACGCCACGTTCGCGAGCAGGTACAGGGCGATCACCAGGCCGGTGCCGAGCGCCAGGCTGATCGGGATCGTCCGCCTCGGGTCCTTCACCTCGCCCGCCGTGAACGTGATGTTGTTCCAGGCGTCGGACGAGAACAGCGACCCGGTCTGCGACAGGCAGATCGCCACGAACAGGCCAAATCCCGTGGCGGCGGTCAGCCCGGGGGCCACCGGGTCGAACCCGCGGGCGGTCCAGAGGTCGCCGAAATTGGACTTCACGGCCAGGGCGTTCCAGCCCCAGATCAGGCCCACCACGATCAGGGCGAACAGGGCCCCGGTCTTGGCCGTGGTGAACACGTTCTGGATCATCTTGCCGTATTCGAGGCCCCTCGTGTTCGTCCACGTGAGGAAGGCGATCAGGACAACGCCCAGGAGCTGGGCCGAGGACAGGGAGATTGCATAGCCGGAGGTGAGATGGACCGGCGGGATCAGATAAGCGGTCTCCGAGATCGCGGGCCAGAACACGCCGGCGAACCGTGCGAATCCGACCGCCACGGCCGCGATCGTGCCGGTCTGGATCACCGTGAACAGGGTCCACCCGTAGAGGAAGCCCCAGAGGGGCGAGTAGGCCTCGCGGAGATACACGTACTGGCCGCCGGCGCGGGGCATCATCGCCGCGAGCTCTCCGTAGGACAGGGCACCTGCCACGGTCAGCGCGCCCGTAAGGCACCACGCCATGAGCAGCCAACCCGGGCTGCCGATCTGCCGGGCCATGGCGGCCGAGACCAGGAAGATGCCCGAGCCGATCATCGACCCGACGACCACCATGGTCGAGTCATACAGTCCGAGCCCGCGATGGAATTCGGTGTCCAGCCCAGCGTCGGCGACTTCTCCGGAAGACACGACGATGGCGGGAGAATCGCTCGCTGGCATGAGCGGGGGGCTCCGGGACGGAAGAGAGGGCTTGGCCGATCCGCTCGGATGGCGGACCGGGCGATAGGCCGGGCACTTTATCCGAGCCGGCCCACCGTCCGCAAGGTCCCATCCCGTCAATACGCGTCGGAGCCCACGATCTCTCCGCCGGCGACCGTGCCCAGGGACCGCCAGTTCTGGCCGCTGATGGAGCTCTTGATGAACTTCACGGAGCCGTCGCCGAACAGGGCATTCACGCCGCCGGGATGATAGCTGCGTGCCGTGGCCGCCGCGTAGGTGGGCTTGCCCAGCTTCTCCCGATTGCTGTTGAGGTCGGTGTCGGGGTAGATCTTGCCGGGGCCGCCGACGATCCTCCTGTTCGGGGGCCACGCCGTGGTGATCCCCGAGTGGTGCGCCCCCGACTCGTACCACTCGGTTCGGCCTTCGCCGGGCTTGAGCACGCATCCGCTCAGATACTCGGGGGCCACGGCATAAGGGTCGGCGTCGGGCGAGGGGATCCCGTTGGGGGTGTTGATGTTCGCCAGCGAGGGGCAGTCGCGGATGTAGTCCATGAAGGCCTTGCCTTCCGAGGCCCAGAGCGTGTTGCTCAGCCCGTCGGTGAAGTCGGCCAGGCGTCGGCTGAGGTTCGGCCCGAAGGCCGATCGGCCGGCCACCGACGAGCCCAACCCGCCCCACACGAACCAGTCGCCCACCACATATCCGTAGTTGCTGATCGCCAGCTTGCCGCCCGAGGTCTCCCGGTACGACGGCTTGTTCTCGCTCGGGCAGATGAGCATGTTGATCACCTGGACCCGCACGGTGGTGTTGTAGACCGTGGCCATATCCAGGTCGAAGTTGATCGCGTTGAACAGGGGACCCTGCTCCGCATAGGGCATGATCCTCGGGTGGGCCCCGAAGCCGTTGGTCCAGGTGACCGTCGAGGTCGTTCCCGTGATGCAGAGCGTGGGGGGGAGGCTCCCGACCGACGACTCATAATTGTGCAGGGCGAGGCCCATCTGCTTGAGGTTGTTCGTGCACTGCATCCGCCGGGCCGCCTCGCGAGCCGCCTGCACGGCCGGCAAGAGCAGGGCGATCAGCACGCCGATGATGGCGATCACCACCAGCAACTCGATCAGCGTGAACCCAGCACGACGCTTGCCCATCGATCAAACCTCCACAGTCAAGATGGACGCGGATTCGAGGGGCATCCCCGTCCGAGCGAATTCGACGCATGTCCTCATGGCTGCGAGTGATTCTATGGGGCCGTGCCGCGATCGATCCACGACTCGCCTCGGGGGAAATCTCGCCTCCCGAGGGGGAGGAATTCCCCGCCCGGGTCTCTCCCGTCGCTTGTGTTTGACGGCGAAACTCGGTGTGCTGGATCGATCGACCCATCACCGCGAGTTTCCATGGCCGCCTCGATCCGCAAGGACATCTTGATCCCCGTGCTGGCCGTCCAGGCCCTTGCGGTGGCGGCCCTGGCGTTCGTGGCCGCGATCCTGGCCGCCCGGAAGGCGGAGGCGCAGGTTGTGGACCGACTCGACGCGGTGATCACCACGCTCGAGCGCTCGACGTTCCCCCTCACTCCGGCCGTGCTCCAGGCCATGCGCGGGCTCTCGGGGGCCCACTTCGTGGTGATCGCGTCGGAGGGGAGGGTCCGCGATTCCACCCTGGCCAGGCTCCCCTCGTCGCTGCCTCCGATGCGTCTGCTGCCCGATCGGGTGAGGCTGGACGTCCGAGGAGGCTCGGCGATCGTCGTTCTTGCCGGGGCCCGCTACCTCGCGGCGTCCATCCGGAGCACGGGAGGGGTCGATCGGCCCACGTTGCTCGTGCTCTATCCGGAAGCGGCGTGGCTCCGGGCCCGATGGGACGCGGCCATGCCGCCGATCGCCGTGGGCGGGCTCGCCCTCGCCGCCATGGCCGCCGTGACCGGCGTGATCGCCGAGCGTCTGGGGCGGAGGCTGCAATCGCTCGAGGAGAAGACCCGCGCCATCGCCGCGGGGGACTTCCGGCCGCTCGATGTGGGCTCGAAGGGGGACGAGATCGCCGACCTGGCCACCTCGATCAACCGCATGTGCGAGCAACTTCAGGAGATGCGGGCCGCGATCCGTCGGACCGAGCGTGCCGGGGTGCTCGCCCAGGTCGCCGCGGGTCTCGCGCACTCGCTCCGCAACGCCGCCACGGGGGCGAGGCTGGCCGTGCAGCTCCATGCCCGTCGATGCCCGATGGCGGCCGAGGACGCGAGCCTGTCGGTCGCCCTCAGGCAACTCTCCCTCGGCGAGGAGCATGTGAAGGGCCTGCTCGCCCTGGGCCGACCCGAGATCAACACCCGCCGAGAGGTCGATGCCGCCGAGGTCGTGCGCGAGGCCGCCGAGCTGGTCATGCCCACGTGTCGCCACTCGCGGGTGAGCTTCCACCACCGGGCGGAGGGCGGTCTCTTGCTCCACGCGGACGCCGAGAACCTCCGCGCGGCGGTGCTCAACCTGGCCCTCAATGGGATCGAGGCCGCCGGGCCGGGCGGCTCGGTCGAGCTGGTCGCGAAGGACCTGGGAAGCCTCATCCGTTTCGAGGTCGTCGATTCGGGGCCCGGGCCCCCGTCCGACCTGGCCGACACCGTCTTCGAGGCGTTCGTGACGACCAAGCCCGAGGGCGTGGGGCTGGGCCTCGCCGTGGTGAATCGGGTGGCCTCGGACCATCAGGGCCATGCGTCCTGGGTCCGAGAAGGCGACCGGACCCGTTTCCGCCTGGACCTCCCTCGCGGATGATCGCGTACCGGACGACGCAGGCAACGATCACGCCTGGATCAGGCGCACTCGGGCCACGAGGTCATCCATCGTGAGAGGTTCCCCGGTCGGGATCATCACGCAGGCGGCCTGGGGGTCGGTGCCGTCCAGGGCCATCACGCGGTCGTTGGCCCTGCGGAACCCGTCGTCGCAGGGGTGGTGGCCGATCACGAAGAGGTCGGCGTCCACCAACTGGGCGAAGCGGTCGGCGGTCTCGATCGAGGTGTCGCGGCCCCAGGTCATCGCGTAGACCGACCCGCCCCGCTTCATGGACTCGGCCGACCATTCGGTGGCGTTCAGGACCTCGCGATCGAAGGCGTCCAGGTCCCGCTCATCGGGCACCGTGTGGCAGAGGAACACGCGGTTCGGCGTGCGGATGGCCAGCGGGAGCGCCTGGAAGAGGTCGCCGTACGCCTCGCGGATCTCCCTCGCGCTCTCCCCATACGAGGCCTCGATCCCCTGGCGGAACAGGTCGTTCAGGGGGATCCGGTTCTTGGCGATCGACCTGCCGGTGAGTTCGGAAAGCTCGTGGTTGCCGGGCAGGTAGTGGACCCGATCGGGGTACTGGCACTTGAGGGCGCAGACCAGGTCGATCAGTCGGTGCGAGAGGTCGGGCTTCTCGCCGTCGGTGTCGGCGCGGGTGTCGTGCACGAGTTCCTGCACGACCAGGTGGCGCGCCGGGTTCCTGTCCAGGGCCGCCATCTTCATGGCCGCGACGAAGTTGTGGATGTGGCCGTGGAGGTCTCCCACGACCAGCACGTCCTGCGTGTCAGGCCCGAGCGTGATCAACGATCCGGATCGTCCCGCGGTGGTCCGACAAAGGTCCCGGGCGCGGCGGATCGTGTAGAGGACCTTCCGGGGATCGGGCATGGGTCGGCCTGCGGCGGGCGAAGGAGGGCGGCAAGGCCTCCATGTTAGCTTAACATCGCCCGACCTCAAGCGGCCACGCTCGAGACCGCCCGAATTCGTTCGGGGATGTGGCGAAATTCGGACATAAGATCATGACAAGCAAAATCCGAAGTCTGGATCCCGGCTAGCTGTTGAACTCCACGGCCTCTTCCCAGTGGGCGTACAGGTTGGCGACTTCCTGCTTCTTCGCGTCGTACTCGCCCTGCGTGTTCCGGGCGGTGTCGGCGTCCTTCCAGGTCTCGGGGCGGCTGAGCGCCGCTTCCAGCTCGGCCACGCGGGCCTCGACCCTGGCGATGTCCTTTTCGAGGTCCACGGTCTTGCGGTAGGGGAATTTCCGCTTCTTCTTCTCGGGGCGATCTGCGTTGTGGGAGGGCTTGCCCGACGCCGATGGGGCCGCCGCGGCCTTCGCGGATGCCGTGGCGGCCTCCTGCTGGGCCATGCGCTGGTAGGTCTCGTAATCCCCCTCGATCGTGCGGGCCTTGCCGTCGGCCACGATGACCAGGCGGTCGGCCACGGCGTTGAGGAAGTAGCGGTCGTGGCTCACGACCAGGACCGTGCCCTCGAACTCGCGGATCGAGCGTTCCAGGCTCTCGCACGACCAGATATCCAGGTGGTTCGTGGGCTCGTCCATGACCAGCAGGTTGGCCCCCGTGGCGGCGAGCCTCGCCAGGGCGGCCTTGCCCTTCTCCCCGCCCGAGAGCTTGCCCACGGTCTGGAACGCCTGGTCGCCCGAGAGCCCGAACTTGGCGAGCAGGTCGCGGATCTGCCCCTCGACCCAGTCGGGGTCGTCCTCGGGCCAGACCGCGCGGACCACGGTCGTGTTCGGGGGCAGGGCTTCCAGGCCCTGGTCATAATAGCCCACCTGCACCTTGTGGCCGAGCTTCACGGCCCCCGAGTCGGCCTTCTCGCGCCCGATCAGGATTTTTAAGAGGGTGGACTTGCCCGCGCCGTTGGGGCCCATCACGCCGATGCACTGGCCCCGCAGGACCGACACGTTGAACTTGTCGAAGAGCGTCTTGTCGAAGCTCTTGGAGACCTCGCGGGCCTCGACCACGATGTCGCCCGAGCGCTCGACCTCGCCGAACCCCATGACCGGCCCCACGATGTCGCGCATGGTCTCCACGCGGTCGATCCGGGCGAGCTTCTTCTCGCGGTCCTTGGCCTGGGTGGCGCGTTGCCCCGCGCCGTACTTGCGGATGTAGGCTTCCAGGTCGGCGATCTTCTCCTGCTGCTTCTCGCTCTGCTTCTCCAGGTTCTTCGCCTTCTCGGTCCGGAGCCGCCAGTACTGCGTGTAATTGCCGGGATAGGGGTCGATCTTGCCCTCGTGGAGCTCCCAGATCTTGGTCACGACCTTGTCCAGGAAGTAGCGGTCGTGGCTCACGATCACCATGCCCACCGACTGGCGGGACAGGTAGCTCTCCAGCCACTCGGTCGTGGCGATGTCCAGGTGGTTCGAGGGCTCGTCCAGGAGCATCAGGTCGGGGCTCTCCAGCAGGAGCTTCGCCAGCATGAGCCGCGATTGCTGCCCGCCCGAGAACGTCTTCGCGAGGCGATGGAAGTCCGGCGTCTTGAAGCCGAGGCCGCCGAGGATCTCCTCCACGCGGTGGTCGATCGCGTAGGCGTCCTGGTGCTCGATGCGGTCGCGAAGCTCCTCGTAGCGGCGGGTCGCGCGGAGGCGGTCATCGTCGTCGTCGGCCTCGGCGATCTCGGTCGCGGCCTCTTCCAGCTCGCGCTGGAGGTCGAGCAGGGAGGCGAGTCCGGTCTTGGCGATGTCCATCAGCGTCTGATCGCCCGAGAAGTCGGGCTGCTGCTTCAGGAGGCTCACGCGGACACCGGGCCGGACGTGCAGGTGACCGTATTCGGGCTGATCCTCGCGGGCCAGGAGCTTCATGAGCGTGGTCTTGCCCGCGCCGTTCGGGCCGACCAGCCCGATGCGCTCGCCGGCGCGGATCTCGAACCGGAGGCCCGTGAAGATCGGGTCTCCCGAATACTGACGACCGAGATCATTCGCGGACACGAGGATCATGAGCGACTCGACGGGCATGCGGAGGCGAAAACGGCCAGTAATCCCCATTCTACCGAGAAGGGGAGGATCCGCCGAGACCCGAGGTCAATGCCTCGGGGCCGTGCCGAGAGGGGGAAGTCCCTACCGGGGCTAACCTGCTTTGAGGAGTTGCACGCTAGGAAGAGGCCCGGAGAATGGGTTCGTTTGCCGCGGAAAGGCCCAAATTTGGCTTCGTTTTGGGTTCGTTTTCATTCTGAGACCCGATGGAAAGGGAAGCCCTGAATGGATGTTAACCCCCTTCCAGGCAATGAGATCGGAGTGAATCTTACCCTCGATCGGTGGGGCCGAAATGGGTTCGTTTTGAAATTCAGCATTTTCGCGAAGCTCAACCTCCCGGGCATCGGGCTGAGCCCGGCCTGCAAGGTTTGAGGGTCAAACACGCGGCGCGCGGAGGCCCGTCTCCTCTGTTGACTATCGGGGCGTTTCCCGCCTGCGATCAGTCGGAGCGAGGGGACGGGGCGATTTCGTACGGATGGGCCGAAGCGTGTTCCGGAAGCCCCTCAGACGCAGGCTTTCAGGGCCTCGCTCGCGGCCTGGATCGTGTGGTCGATGTCGGCCTCGGTGTGCGTGGCCGACACGAACGCCGCCTCGAACTGGCTGCACGGGAGGTATACACCCCGCGCGAGCATCTCCCAGAAGAACCGGCCGAAGAGCTTGGTGTCGGATCGCTTGGCGTCCTCGTAATTCTCGACCGGCCCGTCGTGGAAGAAGAGGGTGATCATGCTCCCGACGCGCTGGACGGCGTGTGGCGTGCCGGCGTCCCGGCATGCGCGGTTCAGGCCGTCCTCAAGTCTCGCCGTGATCGTTTCCAGGTACCCATAAGG
>JANOBY010000173.1:0-6471 GCA_031411935.1 Planctomycetales bacterium
CTGCTGCGGCCTCCCGGTGGTCGCGATGGGCCCCCCCGAGCGGCTCGGGGATCACATCGTCGACGATCCCCATCTTGAGCAGGTCGCGTCCGGTCATCCGAAGGGCAGACGCGGCCCTTTCGGCGTGTTCGGCCCCTTTCCAGAGGATGGTCGCACACCCCTCGGGGCTGATCACGGAGTAATAAGAGTGTTCGAGCATGGCCACCCTGTCGCCTATGCCAATCCCCAGCGCCCCGCCCGAGCCCCCCTCGCCGATCACCACGCAAACGATCGGTGTGTCGATCTGACTCATCTCGATGAGGCTCTCCGCGATGACCGACGCCTGGCCTCGCTCTTCGGCTCCGATGCCCGGATAAGCCCCCGGCGTGTCGATCAAGGAGATGATCGGCAGGCCGAATCGGGCCGCCATCTTCATCTTCAGGATCGCCTTGCGGTAGCCTTCCGGATGGGCACACCCGAAGTTGGACTTCTGCCTCTCGGCAAGGCTCTTCCCCTTCTGATGACCGACGAACAGCACCTTCTGCTCGCCAAGATGGGCAAACCCGGTGACGATCGCCTGATCATCCCCGACAGCGCGATCGCCGTGGAGTTCGATGAACTGATCGAACACGAGGTTCAGGTAGTCGCGAGTCTGAGGCCGAGCCTCGCATCGTGAGACCAGAACCGTCTCCCACGGCGAGAGGTTCGCGTAGATGGTCCTCGTGAGCGAAGCTAGCTCCCGCTTGACGCGACGGATCTGCTCGGCCATTGCTGCCGACTCGGCTGTCTTCTCGGATAACAAGCTGCTGTGCCGGGCTTCGAGCCCAGCGAGCCCGGCTTCCATCTCCTGAATTGGGGCCTCAAAGGGGAGGCGATATCGAATCGGGATGGGCATCGTCGGGTGAATCCTGGCGGAATCGCGTTGCGGATGGATCAGGTCGGGGCGCGAGGGAACGTCGTCCCGACGAGTGCGTCAGCCTACCCGCTTCCGCTTTGACTGACCACCCGGAATTGTCTCAGCCGTCCGTGCCGGGCATGGGATCGTTCTTGTAGATCCGAGTCCGTCGAAACTGGCTGAGGAACTCGTGGAGGTTCGTGGGACGCTCCGAGGGCTTCTTCCGGATCATGCGCATGACCAGGTCGGAGAACTCCTGGGTGAGCTCCTTGTCGTGCACCGTCGGGGGGCTGGGCTTCTCGGAGATGTGCTTGTTGAGGAGCTGGCTCGGAGAGTCGGCTCGAAACGGTTGACGCCCGCACCCGAGCTCATAACAGGTGATCCCGAAGCTGTAGATGTCGGCTGCGATGGCCACGGGTTCCCGGCGTATCTGTTCGGGCGACATGTAACTATGGGTCCCCTGGCACGGGGGCTTGCTGGCAAACAGGGCGCCGAGCCCCGACTTCATCTTGAGGGCGAGAGCATAATCGATGACCCGGGTTTCGCCCGACTTGTTCACGATGATGTTCTCAGGCTTGATATCGCGGTGAATCCAGCCTCGATCGTGCATGTAGGCGAGAGCCGCAGCGGACTGGACGATGATCCGGTGCAATTTCGGCTTGATCAACTCGTAGTTCTCACGCTTCCCGAGCGCGAGCCGGAGGTGCTGGGAAGGAAAGTACTCCATGACGAAGTAAGGTTGGAAGCGGTCCTTCACGAAATCAAACACGCGGATGAGGTTGGGATGACGCAGCTCCATCCCCAGCTTTGCCTCGAACTCGAAGAGCTTTCGCTCTGCGGGGTCCTCGGACTTGGAGGGGAGCATCTGCTTCATCGCGAACTTCTTGCCCGTGCCGTCCTGGACGACCTCCATCACGGTCGAATTCTGACCCTGAAGAAGAACTCGGACGAACTTGTAGTTGCCGATCCTATCTTCACTGGCAACATTCGCATCCATGGTCTATCGGCCTCTCAAGCTCTAACGCAGGTAGGAGAGCCATACGCCAGAACTTTCGGACATCGGGGCGACAAGGACAGACGCTATCTTCGAGATGTAGCCTCACCTCAAATCATAGTCCCGTCCTGAAGGATCGTGAACTTGGGGATGACCACGATCTTGTCCCGGATCACGTAATGGGAAGCTTCTTCCGACTCGATCACGCCTGCCTCATTCACGATCTTGATGTTCTTTCCTAAACGCGCGTTCTTGTCGATGATCGCGTCCTGGATCAGAGACCCCGCCCCCACGCCGATGTTGGGCCGCCCCGCTTTGCGATTCGCTTCCAATTCCTTCGGCGACTCGAAACTGTCGGCGCCCATGATGTAGGAATTGCGGATCGTCACGTTCTCGGCGATCTGGGCTCGAACACCGATGACCGAGTTCTCAATGACCGAGCCACGCCCGATGGTGCACCCGTCCGAGATCAGGCTATCCGTGACCGTCGCTCCCAGGAGCTTGGAGCAGGGAAGGTACCGAGGACGTGTGTACACGGCCTTGTCCCCGGAGGCGAAATGGAACGGGGGATCATCCATGGTCAGGTCGATATTGGCCTTGTGGAATGCGCCTACCGTCCCGATGTCTTCCCAGTATCCGTCGAAGAGATGGGCCTGAACGCGATGTTCACTGATGACCTGCGGAAAGAGCTCCTTTCCGAAATCGGTCGCGGTGCCCGAAGCAAGAAGATCAACCAACATGGATCGGTTGAAAAGGTAGATGCCCATGCTGGCTAGATAAGGGCGCCCATCGGCCTGGATGCCGTGTTTCTCCATCCATTCCGGCTCGGTACGCACGCGGGCAAGAGCCTCAGGAGTCTTCGGTTTCTCGTGGAAATCCGTCACCCGCCCTGACTCGTCGATCATCATGATCCCGCAAGCCGTTGCTTCTCGCTCGGGGACGGGAAGTGCGGCGATCGTCGCGTCAGCCTTGTTTTCCAGATGAGTCCGGATCATCTCCTGAAAATCCATCCGGTAGAGCTGGTCGCCGGACAGGATCAGGACGAGGTCCGCATCCCCCTCACCAAAGTAGGGGATGTTTCGACGCACGGCGTCGGCCGTCCCCTGGTACCACGTCTCGTGATGCATGGTCTGCTGGGCGGCGAGCACCTCCACAAATCCGCCGCCGAAGGGGTCGAACGTGTATGTGTTCACGATATGGCGGTGCAGGCTCACCGAGTTGAACTGGGTGAGCACGAAGATGCGGTTGAGGTTGGAGTGGATGCAGTTGGAGATCGGGATATCAATCAGACGATATTTCCCGCCGATCGGGACCGCCGGCTTACTCCGCGATTTTGTCAACGGATAGAGGCGCGACCCCCGGCCACCGCCGAGGATCAGGCAGATCACCTTTGGCATGACGACTCCCGCGCTGAAAGCCGCAACCGTCCGACCCCGGATAGCCGCGAACCTTATAGGCAATCTCAAGAAACTGCCACGCTCCCGGCCCTGCGCCAAGAGCGATCAGAACATTTTTCTTGAGGAATGCTTCGAGGTTGTCGATGGACTGGCGTCTCACCAACCCATGGCCATGTTGGACTCGATGACCTTGCGAGCACCGTCGAGATCCGTCCCCGTATTCTGCATGTAAAGCCTCACGGCGTGGAGCTTGTCGCCCCGGGCCTGCGAGAGGCACTCCCTGGCCTTCGAGCAGGGGTCCACGTTGCCCGCGATCCCCAGCAAATTCTTCGAGATCACCCAGGCGTCGCGAGGGCGATGGCTCACCCGCACCACCTGCTCGTCGGGATAGTTCTCGGTAGCGAACGTCCGAGCCCTTGCCTCATCGTCGGCGCAAGCAATCATGATATGCGACGTCGTCTCGACTTCGTACAGCGGCATGATCCAGGCCCCCCTTCAAGATGTGAGCGGGTCAGGGGATGGTGAGAATCCCTAAAAGGACCTCACCCGCAATTGGATCCTACATCCGATGATAACGAGGGTCAAACCCCTCGAGAAAAACAACCTTCGCAGCCACCGGTGCATTGTGATGGATAGAGACTTGCTGATATTCGACGATGATCTGCGACCCAGTCTTCACCAAGCTTTTTGGTCAGAGACTCATACATTTCGAATTTCGGGAAGTTGTCCCGCTTGAAGGCGGGAGGAATCATGCTGCTCGGTGCCAGCAGGCATTCGAATGGTCATCGCGGGTCTTGAACAGGGGCACGCAACTGGCCGACTTCATCGGTTCGGCCGGGGCTCCATTATATGCTCGAACCCTTCAGGCATCGGCCGATGGCCGTCTTGGAAATGCCGATTCGACCGGCCCCGAACGAGATGACCAGCCCTTGGCTCCATAACTCGGATAGATCCGCTCAACCTCGGCGAGATGTTTAAGCGTCAAGCTCAGGTCGGGGGTACGCATGACACGCCATCTGTGCGGGCAGGGTGTCGACTTTCGGCAGTCCCATCAGTATCCTCCTTTGTACGGATCTCCCCACCTACAGTCGAGACGCCTACTCAAAATCCCCGTGGGCTACGGATTTGACGCGTCGACGCCGACGCGATACACTCTTGCCCTGGGTATGTGTGGGTCTTCCTTCCTCTCAGCACGGTCGCCACCGACATTCCGCCGGTGGGAAGCGGCCGGAAATCGCTCTGATCCCGACTTGTTCGGGGGAGTCATCGTCTGTGGCACTGGTCGTCAAGGATCTGATCGACGCTGGCGTGCACTTCGGACACCGCGTGAGCCGGTGGAACCCGAAGATGAAGCCGTACATCTACGGCAAGCGCAACCTGATTCACATCATCGACTTGAAGGAAACCGTCCGCGGCCTTCTCCGCGCGACCAAGTTCTTCTCGCGGGTCGCCTCCTCCAACGGTCTGATCCTCTTCGTCGGCACCAAGCGACAGGCGGCGGACACGATTGTCGAGGAATGCAAACGGTCGGGCATGCCGTACGTGACCGAGCGTTGGCTGGGCGGAACGCTCACCAACTTTCGCACGATCCGCAGCCGCCTCGAACGGCTCGATGAGCTCGAACAGATCCTCGACGGCGAGCAGGCCCTCTCCTACTCCAAGAAGATGGTCTCCACGCTCACCCGCGAGCGTAAGAAGATCCAGCGCAACCTTGAAGGCATCCGGAACATGACCCGGCTGCCCGAGGCCCTGCTGGTGGTGGACCCTCATCGCGAGAAGATCGCGGTGACCGAGGCCCGCAAGCTCGGCATCAAGGTCGTCGCCCTGCTGGACACGGACTGCGATCCGGACGTGATTGACCTGCCGATCCCTGGCAATGACGACAGCATGCGGTCGATTGAACTGGTGGTCCGCCGACTGACCGACGCGATCGTCGAGGGCAAGGCCTCGGCCCCGGTCGAGCCCCCCCCTCGCGAGGGCGATGCGGGCCGAGGCGGCCAGCGAGGCGGTCCCAACCGAGGAGCCGGCGGTACTCGGGGGGGAGTCCAGAGGTCGCAGGGTACCCAGGTCGGTGCCCCAGCCGACGCTCCGGCGACCGACACCACGCCTTCACCGGTGGACGAGCCTTCGCCCGTGGCGGCCCCGGTGGCCGAGACCGCGGGCCCCGAGGCCGAGACCGGCGCCCAGGCCGAGTAATCCTGGCCGGGGCGTCACCCCGAACTGGCCTCAATCCGGGCGTGCGGAGCTTCCCCTCGTCGTCTTGCGAAGGGGGGGACTTTCGCACGCCCTTCCCGACTACCGAATCCTCGCGCCGCATTCCTCTTGAATTTCACGACAGTTGAAGGAGTCTCGCCGATGGCCGACATCACGGCTCAGGCAGTCAACGAATTCCGCAAGCGTACGGGTCTGGGCCTCATGGAGTGCAAGGCGCTCCTGAAAGAGGCCGACGGCGACCTGAAGAAGGCCGAGATCCTGGCCAAGGAGCGCGGCCTCAAGAACGCCGAGAAGCGCGCCGGTCGCGCCGCCACCGCAGGCCGCGTGGAGGTCTACCTGGCCCCCGACGCCAAACTCGGCGCCCTGATCGAGCTCGGCTGCGAGACCGACTTCGTGGCCCGCAATGAGGAGTTCCGCAACATCGCCCGCGACCTCGCCGAGCATGTTGGACAGAACGAGGGGACCGACTACCTCGACCAGAAGTTCTTTAAGGATCCCTCCCGAACGATCCGTGAGGTGCTCGTCGACACCAACGCCCGCACCGGCGAGAACGTAACCCTGGTCCGCGCCGAGCGTTTTGTTGTGCCCGGCTCCGGTCGCGTCGATTCGTACATCCACCACGACGCCAAGAGCGGGGCCCTGGTCCAGGTCTCGGCCGCCGACGATGCCACGGCGGGTTCCGAGGAAGTGAAGGCGCTGGTCAAGGACCTGGCCCTGCACGTGGTCGCGATCAAGCCCCTGTGCATCCACCGCGATGAGATGCCCGCGGCCCTCGTCGACGAGCAGAGGAAGATCTTCGAAGCCCAGGCTGCCGACAAGCCCGAAGCCATCCGTGCGAAAATCGCCACCGGCAAGCTCGACTCCTGGTCGATCAGAGCGTTCTCGGCGAACCAGGAGTCGAGCTTGCCGGTGGCGATTTTCGCACGGATGGCTTCGGGCTTGTCGGCAGCCTGGGCTTCGAAGATCTTCCTCTGCTCGTCGACGAGGGCCGC
>JANOBY010000174.1:0-10211 GCA_031411935.1 Planctomycetales bacterium
GAGACCACGGTGCCGTTGGCATCCAGCAGGAACACGTCCACGTCGCTGGTCACGCCGTTGGTGACGAACCAGGGGTTGTCGTACTGGAACACGAACTGGCCCGCGGAATTCGCCACGATCCGCATGCTCAGGGCCTGCGTCGCGGAGGGGTCGAAGTCCATGTAGCGGCCCGCACCCAGGCCGGCCACCGTCCCGGTCACCCCTCGGAAGGGGGACTCGAAGCCGGCGTTGCGGTCGTTGCCCGCGGCGCTGAAGTACGACACGCCGCGGGTGTTGCGGACGTCGGTGATCGCGGTCGCGGAGATGCCGTCCTGGTAGTAAGCCTCGTCGCGGAACCCGATGTCGTCCACGATCACGCGGGCGTTCGCCTCGATGGCCAGGCGGCGGATGCCCGCGGCCATCACGGTCTCGGAGGCGGCGGCCGAGAACCCGTTGTGGTACGCCAGGCCCGAGCCCGGAGAGATGTCGTACACATGCTCAAGCATCGCGCGACCTTCGTCGGTCACGAGCGAGTTGCCGTCGTTGTCGAACAGGACGTTCACGTTGTTCGGCAGGTCGCCGGTTCGGACCGAGTCGGCCAGCCCGCCCGCGACCCGGTTCACGCTGGTGGACAGGACGCCCACCGTCACGCCGGTTCCCGTGACCTTGTACTGGGTCTTGCCGATGTCGGCCAGCTGCCCCTGCTCGGCCTGGTTGTTGGCCGACCCGAGGCTCCGCGAGATCGCGTAAGCCTGGGCGCTCAGCCCGTCGGTGCCCGAGTCGTCGGCCCGCATGGCGGCAACGTCGGTGAGCTTCGAGATCGGCAGGAAGCCCTCGACGACCTTCTGATCGCGGGCCGTGCCCCCGACGACCAGGCCCTGCTGCTGGAGCCCCGTGACCGACTTGTCGAAGTCGCCGTACACGAACACGCGAACCGCGACCGAATCGCCGCTGAACTTGATCGCCGACTTCTGCGTGTTCAGGGAACTCGTGGCAAAGCTGCCCTGCTCGCCCGAAGCCAGATAGGTCTGGTATTGCTGATAGACCTGGATCAGCTCCGTGCCCGCGTTGGCCAGCGGCCCGTTCTTGACGTCGGCCACGTCGAGGGACGTGGAGATCCAGGCCGGGACGGCCTGCCCATCCAGGAGCGTGCGGAGCTCCAGCGATTCCATGTTCGGCAGGGCCTGACGACGACGATCATTGCGACCGTTACGCCCGATCGGCCCGCGGTCTCGGCCCTTGTCATTGACGCTGCCCATCGACAGGCTCCCCGGTTAAACCTCGCCGCGTTGAGTTCCCGGTTCTCGCAGGGCTTGGGCCCCGATCATAACCGGTTCGCGGCGAGGATTCCTTTGACTCTCAGTTCCCAATCGTTCGTAGATGTCCAGGCCCAAAGTCCGGGAAGCCAGCCCATCGGGTCCTGGCATCCTCAAGGTCATGGGCAGAAGTCGCCCACACCCGCCGCCTCGCCGAGGCCCGATCGTCGGACCCCTCACGCGGTCAAAGTGTGTGATTGACTCCATGCACGCACTCAATCTTTGCGGGCGGGTCGGGCCCTGTCAAGTCCGATCGAAGAGAATTCGGCGAAGTTGCGGGTGCGAAGGATGAGGAGGGCATCGAATTCCGTTTCAGAGCGGGGCACGGTCCGTGATTGATCGCGACATCGGCCCCTGTGTCCAGGCGCGTCCGTGGCCCTGGAAGGGGCCTGCGCCTGAGGGTCCTGCACCGGTGTCGCCGTGATTCAAGTGGGTTCATCGGTAGGAAAATAAGGCGAACATCAAGCGATTGAACTCACGAGGACGAGCGACGCCCTTGCAACCCCTATTGTCCGTGCGACGAAGAGCATGAGCTAACTTATCAAATCATGTCATCGTGTGATAGTGTGTCGTGCCCTTTCCCGACGGATCGTGGGGGTCGGTCCTGTCGTGCGATTTGTATCGTCCCGGACGCACGTGGCCTCGCTCTGGGGGCGAGCCAGATCACCATCCCGTCCGCTACGATCGTCATGATGGATCCGCGGTGACCCGTCGGGTCGTGCCCGTCTTTTCGGCGGGATCGGAGAAGCCGTTAGCCCGGCGAGATCGCGATGCCCAGGCCTCGCAGGTCCCGACGCAGTTCGTCGATGTCGCGAAAAAGCAACGCCTGCAATCCGGCACGACGCGCCCCGTCGACGTTTTCGGGCAAATCGTCGATGAACACACAATCCGCGGGATCGGTTTTCGCAGCCCGTGCGCAGGCGAGATAGAAGTCGCGAGACGGCTTGATCGCGCCCACCTCGTGCGACAGGACCATGGCGTCGAGGTGGGAGAGGGCCTGCTCGAACTGGCTCCGGAAATGCCCCGCGTGCAGGGCATTGGTGTTCGACCCAAGGACCAGGGCGTAACCTTCGCGCCTGAGCTCGGGCAGGAGGGCGGCGACCGGTTCGTTCAGCGTGAAGATGTCGGCGAAGGCGGCGGCGAAGTCGCCGTGCGCCATATCGAGACCGACCAGCGAGCAGAGCTCGGCTCCGAATTCCTCGGCCGTCATTTTTCCGCTCTCGAACCGGGCCAGCAGAGGCGTGAATCCCCTCGAACGCGCGTGTTCCATGAACTCCTCGCCGGTCAGGCCCAGCGGTTGGCCGAGCACGGCTCCGGCGCGGTTGTAGTCGAAGAAGGCCACCACGTTGCCGAAATCGAAGATCAGGGCCGTGCTTCGCGTCGCCATGTCGAGACCTCGAGGTGCGGAATTCAGGCTGGTGGGGGATTTCGCAAAGCGGGTAGCATCTTAGAACGCTCCCGGAGAACCGTCCACCGCACCTCCACGCACCTTGATTGAGGCTCGCCCAGGATGATCAACGCCGCCCTGATGATGCTCGCGCTCGGGATGGG
Organism: Planctomycetales bacterium; assembly: GCA_031411935.1. GTDB lineage: Bacteria > Planctomycetota > Planctomycetia > Isosphaerales > Isosphaeraceae > JAQGHR01. Next base: position 2,847 of record JANOBY010000174.1, read on the forward strand.
AGACCAGATCACCGTGACGGTCGAGCCCCTCAAGTTCGACCCGGCTGCCCTCAAGGCCCTGGATCAGAAGCAGGTCACGGTGACCGAAAAGGGCAATCGCGTGGTGTACGAGGGCGTGCCCCTGCGCGCCATGCTCGCGGATCAGCTCAAGGGCGGCAACGCGATGGTCAACATGCGCGACCTCTCGGACGCGGTGATCCTGGTCAGGGCCTCGGACGATTACCAGACGGCCGTCTCGGCCGCCGAGGTGGCCATGGACGAATCGGGAGACCGCTACCTGCTGGCCCTCTCCGTGGATGGCAAGCCCCTGTCCAGGGAGCACGGACCGGTGAAGTTGATCGTGCCCGGCGACGGCGATCGCGTGCGCTGGGTCCGGATGATTTCGGAGCTCTCGCTCGTGAGGATGCCCCGACCGAAGGCGCGGTGATTCATCCTGATCACGGCTGGGTCGGCGTCGGCGGGGGGGCGGGCTCGCTCCCTCGATCTCCGGGCGAAACTCCGGCGAATTTCTTCCACACGTCGGGATCCACGGTCGTCGAGAAGCCTCGGACCGACCCCCCGAGCATGAGCACGTTCACGCGTCCCGCGTGGCCGCTTGAGGTCCCCATCCGGGCCGTCTTCCCATCCTGGGCAATGCACGAGGGCTGCTCGTTCGGCGTCATCGCGTGATTGTAAAGCGAAGATTGCCAGTCCGAGACGGCCCACGAAGCTCCGGCGTTGCCCAACCAGACATCCGACCCGCCGGTCGGGCAGGGGGACGACCCGATGGGCCCAGGTTGGGACAGGTAGTTGTTGACCGAGGCGGACGCGTTCGAGCCGCTGCCGACGAGCCGCTCGGCGAAAGACGCGGTGAAGTCGCTTCCCGCGGACGCCTCGGCATCCGCGATCCGGGTGGACTGCCCGAACGCGAACGGGCCGCCCTGGCCCGCCGTCCCCGGCCCCGAGTTGCCGCGATAGCTCACCGGCGCAGGGAACTTGCTCCGCATGGCCCGGGGGTCGGCCGGGCAGACGAAATCGCGGACAAAATGCTCGGTCGCGGTCGTCGCCCCCTTCGTCGCCCATTTCTTGTTGGCCGGCGAGACCTGGCTCAGGTCGCCGAGCCCGAACTGGCCGAGGATTGTCGCGAGCGGGCCGGGACTGTTCGATCCTGCGGCTCCAGTGGCCGGCAGATGTCCCACGTTGGCGTCGTAATGGGCCACGACCTGCCCGATCCGCATGAGGTTGCTCTGACAATTCGCCAGCCGGGCATTCTCGCGGCTCTGAGGGATCAGCATGAGCAGGCAGAGGAGCACGAAGCTGAGGAGGACCGCGACGATCACGACCTCGACCAGGGTCACACCTCGCCGACGATCGAATCGCGTGGCCCTCATGGTCAAACCTCTTCGTGGTTGAGAAACGAGCTGCCGGGGATCCACACGGTCGCCATCCGAAGCTCAAGATAACTCTTCGGTGGCCGAGAGTCGCAGTCCCCACGGCGTTTTCGCCTGGATTCCTACGGATCTCCCGGCCGTTACGACGAAAAGGCTCTTCTTGTTCGAGGCGCCGGCTCTCCGGGCCTCCCGGCTTTTCTTTCTCGCGTGCACTTCCTACCCTCAAGGGGAGATCGAGGTTGGAGTTCCGATCCGGACGCGATTCATGACAAGTCCTCTGAAGCCCCCGACCGCCGTCGCGTTTCCTCGGAACACCCGCCGTCGTCGAGTCCTGATCATCGCCCTGGGCAACCTGATCGTGCTGTCCACGTTGCTCGTGGGCTGCGAGATCGTGGCCCGGGGGATCGTGTGGGCCTGGGAAATCCCCACCGAGTTCCAGCCGCAGCCATTCCAGGAGTTCGGCCAGACCGATCCGGTTGTCTGGTGGCACCTGCGCTCCAACCTCGACACATGGTGGCACGACGTGCGGCTCCGCACGAATCGCGAGGGATTTCGCGACCGTCGGGATACGCTCAACGCCGGGGCTCTCAGGGTTTATTGTCTGGGCGATTCGTCGACGTTCGGCTGGGACGTCAAGGAGTCGCAGATGTATACCAACCTGGCCGAGTCCTTCGTGGAAGAGGCCACGGGGCGGCCCGTCGATATCGTCTCCACGGGGGTCCCGGGGTACACGTCCTATCAGTGCTTGCAGGTTCTTCGCGAGCAGATTGCGCGCAAGAAACCGGACGTGGTGGTCGTCATGGCCAGCAACAACGAGTGCCGTGCCCGCAACGTGGGGGATCGCGACCGCGGCCGGATGCTCGCCCGCAAGCGAAGCCTGCACCGTTGGCTTGGCTTCAGCCGGATCTGGGTCCTGCTCTCAAGGGCTCCCGAGACCCTCACACGCACCTGGGACCTCGACCCGAAACCCGGACGCGTGGCCAACACGACCGAGGAGTATCGCGAGAATCTCGGCGAGCTGCTCCGCGAGGCGAGCTCGACAGGCGCTCGCGTGGTCTTCATGAACATGCCGCTGCGTTTGAAGGTCACGCCCATCTGGAAGCACTTCGACCCGAGCACCCCTCAGGTGGACGCCTTGCTCCAGAGGGCCAGGGATGACGGGGGGCAGCCGGACCTTGCCGCCCGCTGGCTTCAAGAGGCGATCGAGCTGCAACCGGTGCAGTTCGCGGCCCACTGGCAGCTCGCGCAGCTGGAACAGGCGCGGGGGAATGTGGCAAAAGCCAGCGCTGAGTTCGCCCTGGCGAGAGAGGGCGATTGGCATCCCGACGCGGCCAAGCCCAGCTACAACCGGACACTCGATGAGTTCTGCAAGAGCGAAGGCGTCCCGATGATCGACCTCGACCGCGCCTTCCGCGAATCCGGGATCTCCGACGAGGAGCTTTTCCTGGATCATTGCCACCCCTCGCCCGCCGGGCATCGGATCATCGCGAGGGAGCTGTCTCATACCCTTCAGGGGATGGTGAAAGGTCGGAAGTGACGGACATGGGCTCGGCGATGGCCTTCCCCTCCAGCCGGTCGAGCGCCCTCCAGAGCCGTTCGCAGTCGTGGTCCTGCGAATCCTCCATGATCGCCAGATTGCCGTCGTGCGCCCTTGCGATCAGGTCGAGCGTCGATGCGGCCACATCGTCACGGGTCCGGCCCGGTGAGACCGTGAGCGTCAGCAAGATCGTCGGCGAGAGCCCCGAAAGCGCCGCCAGGACTCGACTCGCCAGCACGTCGTCCCAGCCCTGAGTCCTGGGAGTGATCCGCACGAGGATGCCGACGCCCAAGCTCATGGCCTCTCGGGCCAGTTGTCGGGTCGTGACCGCTAGAGACCGATCGAGCGAATCGGGCGGTGGGCCGTCTGCCACAACAACGGCCTCGGGTCGAAATCGGCCAAGCTTCCGCCGCCAGGATGCGTCCGTGTCGAGATCGACGCTGCCCACGGTCGCTTCGTGTTGTTCCAGCCGCTGCCTCAGGAGTGCGACCATCTCCCGATCCGAACCGCACACGAGGACAGCTCGCCCCTGCAGTGAACCTGGAACCGGTGTGCCGACGCGAGGGAGGATCGGGGCCGTCGCCGTCGCCGTCGCCGTAACGTGCCTGCTGACAGTCCACCAGGCGATCAGGACGAGAGCCGAGGATCCCGCAAGGTCCAGCAGGATGGCGGCCCGCGAGTCGAAAAACGCCCCGCCCAGTTCGAGGCAGAGGCCCAACGAGACGAGTGCGGCGATCACCAGCGAACGAAGGAGCTGAGCCGCAACGACCCGCGGCCCCGCCCTGCTCGGCATCGCGATATTCTGACCAATCAGGGTCATCACGGGCTTGGGCCCGAAGAGGATCGCGAAGATGGCCGGACGCGACCCGCTGAGGAGACATGCTCCGAGGCTGACCGTCGCGAGCCCGACCCACAGAACCGCGAGAGTTCCATGATCGAATCGGGCGGGGTCGACCAACGAGAGCCGCGTACGCCGGGATCGGACCGGTGAGTCACCGTCCGAGGAGCCGGTCGAGGAGATCGCCAAGGAACGTCGCGACATGACGACTTTCAACGAGAAGGAGGGGGCCGTGGACAAGGGGAGCGTCACGGCAAACCTACGTCCGCAATCCTCATATGGCAAAGATTCCAGGTGAATCATGATTCCTCGCGGCAGCTTGCGATCCGAGAGAAGGGCAATTCGGGATCAACCGTCGGTCCGGCCAACCCGAGCCGGCCTTCGAGGACCATCGGTCAATTCACCCATCATGAGGATCGACGTGTTGCGAGGGCCTAGGGGCCGGATGCGTCGCTTGGGGTTCCATCGCGTACGTATTTTTCCCAGAATCGACATTGTGAAGTTTTTTTGTTGGAATCGTGGTGCCACTCGGTGTAGTTTTAACGCTATACCGCTGGCCTCCTGAGTGATCGGATGAATCTTGTCAAGATTTGCACGATTTCGCTCGACATAGGCTGGACAGGGGTAATGCGGATTTCTATATTCGAGGGTTAGTAACCCCGCTCTGGTTTGCGACCAATCGTGTTGAGGGCTCACTTTCTTCGGGAGTGTGGGCCGGATGAAGTGGGGTTAGAGCGTCCGGTCGTGCGGGCGTGTCCGAAGCTCTGCTGAAGTGTGACCCGAAGCCATCGCGGTCGGTCTTCGCATGGCATCGAAGCATTCATGCAGGCAAGCATTCTCTTGGCGGCAAGAGTGTGCGTTGGCGATTGATCCTCCGACGATGAGTCTCCGGGTCGTGGCCAAAGCAATTTCTTCATCATCTGATTTTCGGGGTAGATTTCGATGAAAACGATCTCCAAGGTTACGGCGACCTGTGTGGCGGCTCTCGGCCTGGTCGTGGGCCTGAATGGCTGTGCGGAAGACAATGAGAAGGCGGCTCTGGTGGACACGACCACCGGCAAGACCGTGAAGGCGACAGCCCCTGCGGGCACCCCCCGGTCTTCGAGCGCCGCCTACGAGAAGATGAAGGAAAATGACCCCTTGAAGAACAACAAGTCTTATCGCCAGCAGTAATCGCAACCCGGGCTGGGCGGCCAGGCTCCGGGGAGGAGTGGCTGCCCAGGCCTACCTTGCCCGTTCGTGACTCACGCCGTGCTCGTGGCTTGGGCTGAGGTTGGCGTGGGAGAGTCGTGTTCTGTCAAAGGGTGTGGCTCAAGGGTTTTGAAGTTACGATCGGCAATGCGAGGGTCGATCGGGTTCCTGAACGACTTTGAGTTCGTCCTTTTTCCAAGGACAGATCCTTCGAAGCAATTCAGCGAGTCTGATTTCTTTTTCAGGCTTGCTCTCAGCTTTGCATAGTCCGTCATATCTCTTCCTTCCGCAGCTGAACTCCGATTCTGGCTTCGAGACACCAACGGGTCTTCCGGGTTCAACCCGGGACTCTTCGGTTTCCCGATACGGGCGCCTTGCGCGCATTTCTTTCGTTCCATTGTTCGTAATGAGGTGGGGGTCACATGATGTCGAAAAGACGTCGAGGTTTCACCTTGATCGAGCTGCTGGTGGTCATCGCGATCATCGGTGTCTTGATCGCGCTGCTCTTGCCGGCCGTCCAGGCCGCACGCGAGGCGGCCCGTCGTAGTCAGTGCACGAACAACCTGAAGCAGATCGGGTTGGCCTTGCACAACTACCACTCAGCTACCGACGCTCTGCCCCCTTCGGGCCAGGCGTTCGCCAACGAGTACCCGCAGCTCGGCTGGGCCCACGGCCCGCAGAACTTCTCCATGAAGGTGCGGCTTCTGCCCTACCTGGAGTCGGGCAACGCCTACAACACCGTCAACTTCAACGTGACGGCGATCTGGGGCGTCGAGAACGCTTCCTGCATCGATGGCTTCTCCATCAACAGGACGATCCGACAGACCAAGATCTCCAGCTACTCCTGCCCCTCGGACATGAACGACCCGGGCCAGAACGACCCTCAGCTCCCGGGCGTGAGCTATCCCGAGAACTACGGCCTGAATCGGTACAACACCGACTGGTTCAACTCGGGCATCAGCTACTACCAGGGGCACGACGGCCGCGTGAATCGCACGCGTAACTTCGCGACGATCAGCGACGGCCTGTCCTCGACCGCCGCTTTCTCGGAGTGGGTCAAGGGCAAGGGCCGCGACCCCGCGAACAATGCCGCCCAGGATGGTCTGAACATGACCTACCAGATCCCCGGCGGCGTGACCACGTTCCCCCAGGGCGAGCGTGACGCCGACTTCAAGCTCGCCGGGCTCTGCCAGGCTTCCAGCCAGCGTAGCTGGGACTTCAAGGGCGAAGTTTGGACCATGAGCGACTCGGGTCGCGGCGGTGGTTACTACCACATCCAGCCCCCCAACCGTAAAGCCTGCAACGCCGCCGGTCAGGAAACCCTCATCGGCGCCAGCTCGTACCACCCCGGTGGTGTGAACGTCCTCCTGATGGACGGCTCGGTCAAGTTCATCAAGAGCGGCATCAACATCCGCACCTGGCATGCCCTCGGCACCATCGACTGGGGCGAGGTCGTCTCCACCGGTGACCTGCAGTAATCGTTCGCTGCACCACAAGGTCGCAACGATGTCATCCCCATAACGAGCGTCCCCGGGTGCCTCTCCCGCCCGGGGCGATCGAACATTCGGCTGGGGCCATTCTCGCGATCTTGCGAGACGGCTCCAGCCGTTTGCGTCTCGTCTCGCCTATGATGGGAATGGCGATTCGACAGGACCTTCGGGTCGAATGGCATCGGCGCCTTCGGATCTTCCTCGGCGATTGTCCTCCATGCCTACCACCAACACACGCAAGACCACGGCCTCCCCCCCGCCAAGGCGGCCGGTCCGGTCCGCCTCCCGAATGCTGATGGGCGCGACGCTCCTTTCAGGGTTGCTCCTCCTGACAGGCTGGCGACTTCTGGAGCGCCCGGCGCTGGCTGGGGCCCAGGCCGCGTTCGCCCGGCGAGACTACTCCACCGCCCTTCGACTTGCCCAGGACGACCTCTCCCGGCACCCCTCGTCCCGCCCTTCGGCCATGATCGCCGCGCGATGTCTCAGTCAGCTGCTTTACGCGGACCAGGCGGAGCCGCTGTATACGGCCGCGAGCCGGGGGCAGCCGCTGCCGATCGAGGCTCAACGCGATCGCGCTACCGGGCTCTTCACGGCCAATCGGTTTGAGCTCGCCGCGTCGGCCTGCCATCAGCTCCTGGCAACCTACCCCAACGACGCACCCACGTTGCTCCTGCTCTCCTTGCTGGAGTTCACCCGCGACCGATTCGCCGAAGGCGCGGAGGTCGCCGAACGCCTGTCACGCTTGCCCGATGGCAAGGCGGATGGACTGGCCCTGTCTGCAATGAATCTCCATGCCGCCAAGAAGCCCGACCAGGCCGTGGCCGTCAGCGAGGCCCTTCTCGCCATCGACCCCTCGCTGAAGACCTATCGCCCCGGTGCCGCGATCTTCTGGTTCGAATACACCGAGGATCTCCTCGCGCTTGACCGAGCCGAAGAGGC
>JANOBY010000175.1:0-2671 GCA_031411935.1 Planctomycetales bacterium
GTGCAAGCACGGGCAGATCACGGTCGCCAGGAGGAGGACCGGGATGAGCAGGAATTCGCCGAGCTTGCGATAGAAGGACCGGGGCGACATGCCTACGATGCTAGCGCCTGATCCTTCGGGACCGCAAGTTTCTTCGTGTAGGCTAGCGGGGAAAGTCTTCAACCGAGAAAAGCGGGTGCCTTCATGCTGCGGAGCTTCGGAAAAACGCTGGTAGGTGTCGTCGCCTTATGGGCTGCACTTCAAGTCGCCCAGCCTGCGGCGAGGGCCCAGGGATACGGACCCGCGGGCGGCGGGGGCACGGTCTACGTCCCGTACGGGGGCGGGAGCGGGGGCTTCCTACCTTATAGCCCGGGGCCGGGCGGGGGCCTGGGCGTCCAGAGCAGGGCGACCCGGCCGATGGATCGCGCTCCTACCACGGGTGCCGGCGGAGCGGCGATGTCGCCCGGGGGTGGCGGCGGAATGACCTCCGGGCTCGGGGCGCTCAGGACCACGCTGCCCACGCTCTCGCCGATCCGGGCGGCGGGCTCCGGGATGGGGATGGGCGGGGGCCTCGTGAGGCGGCCCGCCGCCGGACCGGGCATGAACTCGATGGCACGCCCCATGGTGGGGAGTTACCCCTTTCGCGAACCGGCGAGCCTCTCCGGCTCGGGCACCGGGATGGGCATGTAGGGACGGGAGCTTCTATCGGATGCTCCCGTCGGTAGGCGGGAGTGCAGGGGGGTCCTCTGCCGCCTTCTCCGCCGGTGCTTTGCCCTCCTTGTCGTCCCCGAAGGGACCGGAGCTTTCGGACGGCGGCGGAGGCGGGGTAGCGGCCGGGGCGGCCCCCGCCGGCGGCGGAGTCTCGCTCAGCTGGACACCCACGGCGCGCTCGAGGGCGGCCAGGGCCTTGCCGAGTTCGCTCTCGACCTGGGCGACCTGGAGCTGGGTCTGGAGGAGCTCCCGCTGGGCGGTGATGAGGGCTAGCGTGTCGACGTTGCCGGCCGTGTACTCGCCGGCGGTGAGTTTCAGGACCTGCTCGGCGTTCGGCAGATTCGTTCGCCTCAGGAGCCCGGCCACGTTCTCCTGCACCTTGGCCTGGGCGAAGAGGTCCTTGATGTCCCGGTTTGCCTGGTCGCGCTCGGCCTCGTAGAGCTGGGCGTCGGCCGCGGCGCGCGCCTGGGCCTCGCAGACGCCGGCCGCGAGTTTTTTGCGGTAGACGGGCAGGTTGAAGCCCACGAACATCCCGACGTTCGGCATCCCGCTCGCCATGGGGGACTCGGCGTTGGTCTTCTCCATGAGCTGGTAATTCAGGCCGAGGGTGATGTTCGGATAGTAGCGCTTCCTGGCCAGCTCGACGGCCTTCTCGTCCCGGGCGATGGCCGAGAGGCGTCCGCGAAGGTCGGGGCGGCTCGCTACGGCCAGCTGATACAGCCGCTCGATCTCGGCCGGGACCGAGGCGACGGGCAGCTCGGGCAACGCCCTGAAGTCGGTCTCGGGGCTCACGTGGAGCTCTCGTGCGAGCGAGGCCCTGGCCGCGGCGAGGGCCGCACGGGTCGCCTCAAGCTCCCGGTCGATGTCGCTGATGGCCGTCTCGGCCCGGAGGACATCGACCTGGGTGGCCGTGGCGCTCTTGGCCCGTTCCCTGGCGAGCTTCAGGAAGTCCTCGGTGAGGCCGCGGTTCTCGAGCAGGAGCGACTCGGCCTTCTGGTTAAACGCCAGGTCGTAGTAGGCGCGCTTCACGGCCGAGACGGTGTCGAGCTGGGCTGAGGCCAGTTCCATCAAGGCGACCTTCACGTCTTCGCCGGCCGCCTCGCCGCGGATTCGGACCGTGCCGAACCAGGGGAACTGCTGGGCGATCATGACGTCGTAGGGCATGTACCCCATGAGCGAGTACTGCGGGGCGACGGCGGGGATCGGGAAGATCGTATTCGAGACGACCGGGTCCTCGAGTGCCGTGACCTGGGGGATGCGGGCCTTTAAGGCCACGACGTTATAGTGTGCGGCCCGGACCGTGCGGTTCTCGGCGAGCGCCCGGCGGATGTAGACGTCGACCGGCTGGGGCCCCAGGAGTTCCGGCGCCACGGGCACGGGCGGTATCTCGGCCGCGAGCTGCGCCTCCGCCGCAATAGGATGGGTGACTTCATGCGAGGCGCGGGCGACGTCGGTGTCGACTGGCTTCACGTCACCAGCAGGTGGCGGGGTCACGTGGCGCGGTGCGTGCGCGCAACCAGTTGCTGCAAGGAGGATTAATGGTGCCGCGAGTCGGGGCCATCGTCGATACATCACTGCCCTCTCGATTGCGAAGGCCGGGAGCCTTATTGGGCGCGCAGCCTCGGCGCGAGAATGTCCTGAAATATCCAATGAGCCCAAGTCTAGGGTATCGACCGCGAGGGTCGTGCGACTTCGGCCGATTCTGGCGACTTTCCGGTCTTCCTGACGCAGGCCGATTCTTAAGGTCCGAACAAAGCTTCCGGCATGACGTAGAAGGACACGGAACGGGATGTTCTCGGCGGCTCGCCTTGCACCGGCGATCCCCGCCGCTATAATCCCTATGGCATAGTCTTGGTAAACTGGGAAACCTTTCTCCCCGCCCCGAAGGCCTCCCAATCATGAGCGCCCCTCGCTTCCAGCTCCGCTTCCTGGTGGTCGCCGTCTCGGCGATCGCGGGGATGCTCTGGGCGGCGGGTGGTGC
>JANOBY010000176.1:0-6846 GCA_031411935.1 Planctomycetales bacterium
GGCCTCGGGGCCGATCGCCTCGAGCGGGGCCACGGCGTAACGCTCGGGCGCGGCGTCGGCTGGTGGAGCAGACCCTGCACGACCGCCTGAAGGGGAACGAGGCCCCGTTCGTGAGCCAGTTCGGACGCGCCGCGGGGCAGCCGCAGGAGGCCAGCGACTCGACCGTGCACCAGGCCCTGTTCCTGGCCAACGGCGAGCCCGTGAATTCCTGGGTGGACGGGTTCGCGGGCCGCCTGGCCGCGATCGCCGACAACAACGCCCTGGCCGACGACCTCTACCTGAGCATCCTCACGAGACGCCCCTCGCAGGAAGACCGCAACGACCTGGTCGCCTACCTCGCCACCAGGCCCGCCGACCGCAAGGGCGCGGTCAAGGACCTGGCCTGGGCCCTGTTCACCTCCTCCGAGTTCCGATTCAGTCATTAGTCATTAGTCATTAGTCATTGGTCACTTGTCATTGGTCACTTGTCATTGAAGTGTGTCGGGGCTCTTTAGGAACGCATTGTCGCGAGGTCGGGATGGCCCAAGGCATGGTCCGCCTCACTTTCAAGTGACCAATGACAAGTGACCAATGACCAATGACCAATGACCAATGACAAGTGACAAGTGACCAACAGGGAGCTTCCCCATGCGATGCGACTACTCTTGCCGATCCGATGAGCATGTGATGAACCGGCGAGGATTTCTCGGCGGGGTCGCCGGGCTCGGCCTGGGGGCGGCGTCGGGATTGGGTTCGCTGTTCGGTCGGTCGGGCGCGGCCTCGGCGGCCATGGCCGACCAGGGCAAGCAAATGCTCGTGGTGTGGCTCGCGGGCGGGTCCAGCCAGCTGGAGACGTGGGACCCGAAGCCGGGCACCGTCACCGGGGGACCTTTCCGCGCGATCGAGACCAGCGTCCCCGGCGTGAAGATCTGCGAGCTCCTGCCCGGCACCGCGAAGCAGATGCACCGCATGGCACTCGTCCGTGGGGTCAACACGAAAGAGGATGATCACGGCAAGGGGCATTACCTCATGCACACCGGCCGCCCGCAAACGCCGGGCGCCGAGCACCCCCACCTGGGCTCGATCGCCGCGAGGTTCCTCAACCCCGAGGAAGGCCCCCTGCCCGGCTACATCCACATCACGCCCGGGGGCGGAGGGCTCGGCGGGAGCGAGGCCGCGATCCTCGGCCCCAAGTACGGGGCGCTCTACCTGGGCAACGGCCAGCCCCCGAACAACACGGGCCGACCGCTCCCGCCCGAGGCCGACGCCGCGCGTCACGCCCTCCGCCGACGCATGAACGACCGCTTCGCCACGCGCAGGCGTACCGCCGAGACCGACGCCTACACCACCACGTACGAGCAAGCCTTGCAGCTCATGGAGCGCCGCGAGGTGTTCGACGTGTCGAAGGAGCCCGAGCGCGACCGCGATCGCTACGGGAGCCACGACTTCGGCCGCCACTGCCTGCTCGCCCGCCGGTTGCTCGAGGCCGGCTCGACCTTCGTGCAGGTCACGCATTCGAATTACGACACGCATAACGAGAACTTTGCTTTCCACCTCGAACAGCTCGGCGAGTTCGACCAGGGGTTCTCCACCCTGCTGGACGACCTGGCCCAGCGCGGGCGGCTGGACAACACGCTGGTGGTCGTCATGAGCGAGTTCGGCCGCACGCCCAGTATCAACTACCTGTACGGGCGCGACCACTGGAGCGCCGCGTGGTCGATCGCCCTGGCCGGGTGCGGGATCAAGGGGGGCGCGGTGGTCGGCAAGACGAACGACAAGGGGACCGAGGTCGTGGACCGCCAGGTCGGCGCCGGGCACCTGTTCCACACGTACCTGAAGGCCGTGGGGCTGGACGCGAAGGGGGACTTCCTCGTGAACGGGCGGAACATCCAGGTCGCCGACCCCGCCGCCTCGCCGATCGCGGAGCTGCTCGCATGAGTGCCGACCCCTCCGCGATCGACCCGGCGAAGACGCACCTCGTCAAGGATCTGGTCCACGACCGCGCGCTGGTGTCCTGCCGATTCGACGCGCAGGGCCGGTTCGTGTTCGCCGGGAGCGAGGACAACTCGGTCGTGTGCTGGGACCTGGCCTCGGGCGCGAAGACGGTCCTGGCCGCGCACGACAGCTGGCCCCACGCCCTGGCCTCCACGCCCGACGGCCAGACCCTGCTCACCGGCGCGTGCGACGGTCGCCTGATCTGGTGGCCCTGCGCGGCCGAGAAGCCCTCCCCTTCGCGTACGATCGAGGCCCACGCCGGGTGGGTGAACTCGGTCGCCGTGAGCCCCGACGGCAAGCTCATCGCCACCGCGGGCAATGACCGCCTGGTCAAGCTCTGGTCGGCGGAGGACGGGTCGCTGATCCAGGAATTGCCCGGCCACCCCAAATATGTTTATCAGGCCACGTTCGACCCCTCGGGCCGGTTCCTGGCCTCGGCCGACATCGCCGGCCTGGTGATCCTGTGGGACGTGAGCGTCCGCAAGGAGGCCCGCCGGCTCGACGCGGGCAAGCTCTCCAAGTACGACCAGGGGCAGGGCGTGGACTACGGAGGCGCACGCGGGCTGGCGTTCTCCGCCGACGGCCAGATGCTCTTCGTGGCCGGGCTGATCGAGGCCTCCAACCCCCTGGGCGCGGTGAGCAACCCGGCGCTCGTGGCGATCGACACGAGGGAAGGCGGCGCCGCGCCCTTCCTGCACCGGCCCAAGGACGACCTCAAGGGCGTGGCCTGGGGCGTGAAGCCGCACCCCGGAGGATTCCTGATCGCCGTGACGGGAGGCACCGGGGGCGGTGCCCTGCTCTTCTGGAAGCCCGGCGAGGTCAACGAGTTCGCCAGGGTGGCCCTGCCCAACACCGGCCGGGCCCTGGACCTCCACCCCGACGCGATCCGCGTGGCCACCGCCCACCACGACGGCCACGTCCGCATCTGGAGCCTGACCGAGAAGCCCCCGGGTTGAGGTCGTCCCCTGCCTCACACCCGTCTCCCCGTGGGGCAGGCGTCGGGCGAAGAGTTTCACGCAGAGAACACGGGGAGGAGAGTTCCTGAAGAGCTCTTCCTCTACTCTGCGGATCTGTGCGCCCTCCGCGTGAAGCGTCTTGCCGGGGGATTTCCCGCGGACACGTGGAGGACACGGAGGATGGGACAGAAACTCGGTCCCATGCTCCGCGTGGGAATGCCGTCTTCGAGGCTCCGCCGCGTCCGCGATCGACACCCGCCCAGGCACGGATTTCTGCCGACCGGAGACACCGACGCGGAGCGTCGAGGACGGCATTCCCACGCGGAGCTTGGAAACGAGGGGAGGCCCAGCTTCCCTCCCGGTCTTCTCCGCGCGGGGTGGCCCTGGTGGGTTGCCCACCCGTGACACCCGGCGATCCTCCGGGAGAAGGATCGGATCAAGGTGGGGGCGTCGGGTCCGGGCGACTCGCGAGCATTCCCCTCAGAGAAGATCATCGGGGCGTGCGGTCGCGATGATCTGGGAGGGGGGATTTTTCTTCGCGATTCTCGGCCGATCGGAGGGGGCCCATGCCGGAAAACGAACCCAAAACGAACCCAATTTTGGGTTCGTTTTTGGAAACGAACCCAACCTCGACCCGCGCGTTTCCGGCGGAAACTCAAGATTCTCACGCCCCAGGCCCCGGTTTTTCGCGAAATGTGATTTTGCAGAACGAACCCATTGGGGCCGCCCTCGCGACTCCTCCCGAAGCCCGTTCGGGGGGTCCGGGACCGGGAGGGGAATCGCGACCGATCCGCGACGACCTCCGGGGGCCCGTTCACGGGTTCGCGAACGGGAGCTTCCCCTCGCCGCGGAGGGCGGGCTTCCCGTAGCCCTCGATCCGGTCATACACGCGGACGTGGTCCACGATCATCTCCGCCGGAAATTTCGTGGATCGGTCGGGGTTGCCCAGGAACCTCCCGCCGACGGCCACGTTCATCACGAGATAGAACGGCCGGTCGAACGGGGCGGGCCAGGGGTTGAGATCGGCCTCGTTCGCCGGGGGCTTCCCGCGGCCGTTCTCGACCTGGCTGCTGCTCCACCAGAAGGTCTGCGTGGCGAAGAGCGTGTCGTCCACGTACCACCGCATGGCGCCGGGCTCCCATTCCAGGGCGTACACGTGGAACTCGGCGATCGTGCCCTTGCCCGGCAGAAGGAAATCGACGCTGGTGTTCAGGTTGACGGGCCACTGGGCCCCGTAGTGGAGGGTGCCCAGGATCTTGCCGGGCTCCTGTCCTCGGGCTTCGAGGATGTCGATCTCGCCCGAGGAGGGCCACGTCCCGTAGGTGTCGCTCTGCGGGAGCATCCAGAGCGCGGGCCACACGCCCTGGCCGGTGGGGAGCTTGGCGCGGAACTCGAACCGGCCGTATCGCTTGTTGAACAGGGCCGACCCGTCGCGCTTGCGGGTCTTGAGCCGGGCCGAGGTGTAGCCGCTGCCCAGGTGCGACTCCTTGATCGCGCGGAGGTGGAGCATCCCGCCCTCGACGAAGCTGTTCTCGGGCTCGCGGGTGTAGAACTGGAGCTCGTCGTTGCCCCAGCCGGGGATCCACTGGTTGGCGTTGTAGTCGTAGAAGCCGTTCCCGGTATCGAAGTCCCACTTCGCCCGGTCGATCGCGGTCCCGTCGAACTCGTCGCTCCACACGAGCTTCCAGCCGGGCTTCACGGCCTGGGCGGAGGCCGTCGGGACGATCAGGGAGATCAGGAAGGCGACCGCGGCCCATCGGGGGCGAATCGGGGGGAGAGTCATGGCGAGTCTCGAAGGCGAAGGGAAGGGCGGGTCGAGCGACCGCCCGGGTCTGGGGTTTCCCCCCTCGGCACGTCCAGGGTGCGGGACCCGGGCTCGCGGCGGGGCGGGCAGGGGCCGGGACGCGGCCGGGCGGGGGGGATTGGAGGCTCAGTGGCCTCGGGCCCGGCCGAGCTTTCCGCCTCTTTGGGCGTGGAGGAAGTCGAGCAGGCGGCGGACGCTGGGGGTGATCTGGCCGACGGTCTTGAGGGCCTCCTCGGCGCGGATCAGGTCCACGCGGTCCGCGTAGAGGAGGCGGTAGGCGAGCCTCAGGGCGGTGACCTCCTCCTTGCTCAGCTCGATCGAACGGAGGCTCGCGGCGTTCAGGGCGGAGACCTCGGCGGGGTTGCCCTTGGCGACCATGAACGGGGGGAGATCGCGCCCGACCTTGGCCAGCGGCAGGGCCAGGCTGTGCCCCCCTATGGTCACGAATTGCAGGGCCACCGAGCCGTCGGCCATGGTGGCGTACGACTCGATGCGGACGTGGCCGGCGAGAAGGACCTTGGCCCCCAGGTGCACCCCGTCGCCCAGGATGCAGTCGTGCGCCACGTGCGACCCGCTGGCCAGGACGTTGTGGTCGCCCACGCGGGTCACGCCCTCTTCCTTGTCGGTGCCCCGGCTGATGGTCACGTTGTCGCGGACCTCGTTGTGGTCGCCCATGACCACGCGGGTGGGGGAGCCCCGGTACGACACGTCCTGCGGCTCGCACCCGATGGCCGAGAACCGCCCCACGGTGTTGAACTCGCCCAGGGTCACGATCCCCCGGATCGACGCGTGGCCGATCAGGCGAGTTCCCCGCCCGATCACGACCTCGGGGCCGACCACGCAGAAGGGGCCAATCTCGACCCCATGGTCCAGCTCGGCCCGAGGGTCGACGCTCGCCGTCGCGTCGATTCGGGTTATGGTGTCCAAGCAAACTCCTCCGCCGGAGGATGGTCCGGCCCATGCTTTTGTATCATGACGGGATCTCGGTCGAACGTCGAGACCCCTGTGGAGCTTTGCGGGCTTTGCCCCGTTTCGCCCAGTTCGCCAGGCTTGCCGTTTCCCGCCGAAACGCCCGGAGCGACTGTTGCGGCGAGGATCGCCCGGCCGATAACCCCCGAGGCGTTTCCCCCGGAAACGAGCCGAGGGAACATGCTCCCCCGGCCGTAGGCCGCGCGGGGGCGTCCTCGCGGAGCCTCTTCGATGGCGAGAACGATCTGCCTGCTCAACCAGAAGGGCGGGGTGGGCAAGACCAGCACGAGCTACCACCTGGCGGGGTCGCTCGCCCAGTCCGGCCGCAAGGTCCTGCTGGTGGACAACGACCCGCAGGCCAGCCTGACCCAGGGGTTCTTCGGCCCCGAGGGCATGAACGCGATCCCGCCCGAGGCGTCGGTCGCCGCGGTGTACGACCCCGAGGACGAGCCGATCGCCTCGTCGCTCATCCAGCCCACGGGGTTCCCCGGCATTTCCATCCTGCCGGGATCTCCGGCCCTGGCCGTGTACAACATGATGTCGGTCAAGGAGTGGGGCCGGTCGCAGGAGGGGATGCGTTCGGTCCTGTCCGACGTGGCCGACCGGTTCGACGTGATCCTGATCGACTGCCCGCCGAACCTGCACCTCTGCTCGGCCGCGGCGCTGATCGCCTCCGACGCGATCGTGATCCCCGTGCAGGCCGAGGATTTCGGGGCGCAGGGCCTCGGGCCGGTGCGGGCCGCGGTGGCCAGCGTGCAGGGGGGGCCGAACCCCGACATCCGCCTGGCCGGATATCTGGTGACCATGTACGACAAGCGCCTGGGGATCCACCTGGCCTACGAGGCGAAGCTCCGCGAGATGTTCGGCGAGGACGTGTTCGCGGCGCAGTTCCCGCTGGCCAAGGACTTCAAGGAGTCGGTGGCCTCGCGGCAGCCGATAGGGTTCTACAAGCCGAAGTCGGCGGCGGCGAAGAGCACGAAAGTCGTGGCCGACGAGCTCATGGAGCGGCTTGAGCGGATCGCCCTGGACGTGGCGCGGAGGGTCGCATGAAGATCGCCGACAAGCTGAAGGCCAGCCTCGACGGCAAGATGGCCGAGTCCATGGGCGACATCAAGGCGGGGCCGGGGGGGCTGCCCGCGGGGT
>JANOBY010000177.1:0-2438 GCA_031411935.1 Planctomycetales bacterium
CCAGCGTGTCGGGCGTGACGAACCCGCCGAGCAGGAGCACCCCGCCCAGGATCAGCCACCCCCGGCGCTGCGGGTCGCGCCTCCTCCACGTGATCCCGGCGAACAGGACCAGCGCCGCGATCATGAGGACGACCGGCGAGACCAGCCCGAACCACGGCGACTCCCCCCGCACTCCGGGGAAGATCAGCTTGCGGCCCAGGCTGATCGGGTCCACCCAGCCGAGCTGCTGCCTCCACGACGCCAGCGACCTCACGTCTTGCAGGTGCCCCCAGATCGGCTCGACCGGCCCCCCCTGCTTCATGATCCCGCGATAAATGGGCCCGAGCACGATCATGGGCGAGATCGCCGCGAGCGTCCCGAGCAACCTTCGCCAGGAAAGGCCAGGCGTGGCCAGAGAGAGCACGATCAGGCCGACGATCGTCAGCCCCAGGCTCACGAGATGGCCAAAGTAGCCCACAACGATCAGCCCGGCCAGGGCCGCGACCCGCGCCGGGGTCATCCGGTTGCGGCCCTCCCACCACACGCCCAGGGTGATCGGGAACAGGCACGCGCCGAGCAGGAAGCCCGTGAACCCGAGCAGCCAGCACACGTTGACCGCGATCAGGGCGCACAGGAGCGCGGGGGCCACCTCGTCGGGGTCGTCGGCGACCCTCTTCCGCAGGAAGAACGCGGCCGAGGCCAGGGCCATCAGGGGGATCGACGTGGCGGCGACGTCGCTCCATCGCGGGGAGAGGATCGACAGGAGGCCCATCAGCAGCAGATGCCCGGCCCAGTTCGGCAAGGGGGCCCAGCGCACCGCGAAGGCCCCGGCGAACGGCGATTCGGAGCCGAGCGACGCCCTGAGGATCTCGGCATTATAAAGATGCGCCGGGCCGTCCTGCGTGATGAACCCCGGCACCAGGCCGACGATCAGGAGCACCGGCGTGAGGGCCAGGGCCAGCGCCCACCCGCCTCGTCCTGCGCGGGATCCGGGGTCGTTCTCGCCCGGCATCGGCTCGGGATCGTCGATCGGCGTGGAGGGCAACACCACCTCGGCAAGACTCGTCGAGAAAAGAACGGCCGAAGGCGACCGATCCTCAGGGACTCACGAGTATCGCACGAGGGCGAGCAACGTCAACGGGTCACCTCGGCGCGGGCAGGTCCGGGGGCATGGGCCACCAGGGAGATTCCGCCGACCGCTCGTACTTCTCCCTCATGGCCGACCAGTACCGGAACCGCTCAACATCGCCCGGGCCGGTCTCCCCGCGATAGGTCCGCTCCATCATCACGCAGAACGGCACGAACGAAGCATGGTCTTCGCCGAGACGGCTCACCCGACGCCACCACGCCAGACCTCCGCAGATCAGGGCCGCGATCGCCACGACGAGCATGAGCCTCCGCACCGAGATCCGCACGCCCGGCATGATCAGGGCCCCGGCGGGAGAGGGTCGCGGGCCACGGACCGCCAGGGAAACCGGGCGGCGCGTTCGTACTTGTGCCGGAGGGAGGCCTCATGATCGGCCACGGCGCTCGCCGTGAAGCGGACCGACGGGAGTCCCGGCCCCGGCGACACGTCGATGGGGGCGTCGGGCCGCATCCCGCGCAGGATCTGCTCGGCGTCCGCATGCTCGTCGGCCAGGGCCCGGAACCTTGCCGACGCGAGGCTCAGCCGGCGATACGCCCCGGCCACGCCCAGGATGAGCCCCACAAGGGCCACCGCGATCATCATCCGCCGCACGGTGAACCGAGGCCCCGTTCGTCGCATCACCGAGGCTCCGGGGGGTCGGGGGCCACGGCCATCCAGGGATGACGGGACGCGTACCGATAGCGGTCGGTCAGCATCCTCTCGCGATCGATCTGGCGGTGGATGAGCCAGGGCGAACGGCCCAGTGAGCATCGGCTCATGAGGTTCACCAGGGCCGCCTGGTGGACTCTGGCCCTCGCCTCGTATTCGGCCGAGAGACGTTGCAACCGGTGGACATAGCCCAGGGCGCAGGCCGCGACCGCCACCACGAGGATCATCGTCCGCACGGTCCATCGGAATCGCGCCATGCGTGGCCTCGCGGGAGGCAAGAGCCAACCCGGCCCCTCCGTCGTCGGGACGGCGAAGGGACCGGGCTCGGATGCGTAACAACCGGACTGACGCCCGTCCGTAATTCCCCCGCACGGCGTCCCGCACGGAGGGGTCGAGTCGCAGCCGCAAGATGCGCGGCAAGGTCCTAAAATCACGCGGTGACAACCGACACCGGGCAACGCGGGCCCGATCTGGCGATACCTCACTATAGCCGACTCGCACCGGTCTTGCCCAAAAAATTCCCGATCACGCTCCACCTTTCGCCCCCAACGCCCGGGCGGGCAACTGCCGTCAAAAAATGAGGCCGGCGACGAACCAAGAGACCGCAGGACGGCGAGCCCCGGTCCTGCTCAATTCCAACCCTTTTCCCAGTGGGGCGGGCGTC
>JANOBY010000178.1:0-2576 GCA_031411935.1 Planctomycetales bacterium
TGGGTGGACAGCCCGAGCGCGCGCAGCAGCACGGTCGCGTACAGCTTGCGCCGGCGATCGATGCGGACGTAGATGTGGTCCTTGTGGTCGAACTCGAAGTCGAGCCACGAGCCGCGGTAGGGGATCACGCGGGCCGAGAACAGCTTCTTGCCGGAGCTGTGGGTCTTGCCCTTGTCGTGGTCGAAGAACACACCGGGCGAGCGGTGCAGATGCGAGACGACGACGCGCTCTGTGCCGTTGATGATGAAGGTGCCGTGCGCCGTCATCAGCGGGATCTCACCGAAGTAGACCTCCTGCTCCTTGACGTCGCGGATCGACTGGGTGCCGGTCTCGTCGTCGACGTCCCACACCACCAGACGGACCACCACCTTGATGGGTGCCGCGAAGGTCATGCCGCGGGCGCGGCACTCGTCCTCGTCGTACTTGGGACGATCGAGGCTGTAGCTGACGAACTCGAGGGAGGAGGTCTCGCCGAAGTCCTTGATCGGGAAGACGCTCTTGAACACCGCCTGCAGGCCGATGTCCTCGCGCGACTCGAGGGGAACGTCGCGCTGCAGAAACTTGTCGTACGACCGCTTCTGGATGTCGATGAGATTGGGGACCTCGATGATGCGCTTGAGCTTTCCGAAGTTCTTACGCACCCTGAAGTTGTTCTGAATCATCGGTGGCATCGGCGTTCCTTGGATGGGGCCTGGACGGAGCGGCTGCGGCGGCGGGGCTGCGCGGCCTTGCTGGAGGCGGTTCGGTCGCGGGGACCGTCGGGGGAGCTGCAGGTTGTCTAAGTGCGGGCTTCAGGCCTGAGGGCGGACCAAAGGGCTGACAAAGGGCTGAAGTGATAAGCGAGACCGGCCATCAGCGCGAGATGCTGCGGGCCAGTGAGCCGTGAGCTTCCAAGGCCGGTGGGCCGTAAAAACTGACGGGATGCAATGTGAGGTTTGCGAATATCTGGGCGCGAAATCGCCCATGCAGAAATGCGACGGGTGTACGGCACCAGAGGTCACCCCCTGGCGCCATACACGCGGAAGCTGGGTGGACGCCGGATGCGGCGCCACGTGCTCACTTGATGTCGATCTCAGCGCCGGCCTCACGGAGAACCTTCGCCATCTCCTCGGCCTCGGCCTTGGAGATGCCATCCTTGATGTTGGCCGGGGCGCCCTCGACCAGGTCCTTGGCCTCCTTGAGGCCGAGGCTGGGGTTGAGGGTGCGAACGGCCTTGATGACGTTGATCTTCTTGTCGCCGAAGCCCTTGAGGACGACCGAGAACTCGGTCTTCTCCTCGGCGGCGGGGGCGGCGGGGCCAGCGGCGGCGGGGCCGGCGGCGGCGACCGGAGCGGCGGCGGAAACGCCCCACTTGGTCTCGAGCTCCTTCACCAGGTTGGCGATCTCGATGACCGGCAGGTTGCTCAGGTAGGCGATGACTTGGTCACGGGAAACGTCGGACATGTTCAAATTCCTTCAGAGTGTCGTTTTGGGGGTGAATTCAGGGTCCCGGAGGGCAGCTCAGGCAGCGAGCTGGTCCTTGCGGGCGTTGAGGAGGTAGAGGAGGGACTGCGGGGCGGCGTTGAGCACGCGGACGAAGCTCGTGGCCGGGGTGTTGAGCAGCGCCAGGAACTGGGCCTTGAGCTCGCGCGGCCCCGGCATGTCGGCGAGGCGTTGCACGCCGGCCGTGTCGAGGACGGTGCCCTCGATGATGCCGCCCTTGATCTTCAGGTTCTTGGCCTCGCGGGCGAAGTCGCGGGCGATTCGGGCGGCGGCGCCCGGGTCGCTCGGCGAATACGCCAGCGCCGTCATGCCGGTCAGCAGCGAGGAGACCGGCTCGTGGCGGGTGCCCTGGACTGCGTAGTGCACGACGGAGTTCTTGAAGACCTGGTACTTGCACTCGCCCTCGCGGAACTTGTTCCGCAGGTCGGTGGCCTCGGACACGGTGATGCCCGTGTAGTCGAGCAGGATGAAGGCGGGCACGTCGCTCAGTGCCTCGCGCAGCCGGCTCGATTGCTCGTGTTTGGTTACCCTCTGCATTGGTCTTTGTCTCCTTGGCCCTCCGGAGGGGGAGGACCGCCGAGATCGGGAACCGGATGCCGGTCCCCTCCCCTCAACGCTCTCTCCACTCTCGGCGGGCCGCTCTTTGGCGTTCAAGGTCGGCTTTCCGACCACCTGCTGTCTGCGAGTGTGTTGCCCGGGAACCGGGCCTCTACCGAACGATCACCTCGGTGACGACAGCCTCCTGGAAGTTGATGGTCTAGCCCTCGACGAGGGCGGCGACGTCGTTGGTGTCGAGACGGATGGACGGACCCATCGTCGAGGACAGCGCGACGCTCTTGAAGTACTTGCCCTTCGCGGTCGAGGGCTTGAGACGCTGGAGCGTCTCGAGCAGCGAGGTCAGGTTCTCCTTCAGCTTGTCTCCGCCGAACGACATCTTGCCGATCGGCGCGTGAACGATGCCGGTCTTCTCGGTGCGAAACTCGATACGACCGGCCTTGATCTCGCGGATGGCGCGGGCGACATCCATGGTGACCGTGCCGACCTTCGGGTTGGGCATGAGGTTGCGCGGTCCGAGGATGCGGCCGAGGCGACCG
>JANOBY010000179.1:0-11023 GCA_031411935.1 Planctomycetales bacterium
AAGCCACGAGCGAGCAACGGGCCTCGTACGCCCCCCTGCTCCGCGCCCTGCCCGTGGTCGAGCACCACAAGGGCACGCCCGCCAGGAGCGGAGGCCCGTGCGAGTTCACGATCCTGGCGATCGAGGGCGGACCTCGCAGGCAGTGACGCGGGATCGTCGCGGAACAGAGTTTCGCGACCATCCCTGCGCTGCCCAGGGCCACCGGTTCTGGTATGTTTTGATCCGCTCACGGTGAAGCAACACCCGACCGCGAACCCGAAACGGCGGACAGCGATGCGCCATGTTCTTGCGGCGATCTTCTGCTTGGCGGCGATTGGCTGCCGGGGCGAAGGCCAGGAACCCCTGACCGTCAAGGCCGTCCTGGCCGAGCTTGAGCGGGACGTCGAGGCCGAACCGACTGGGCAGGTCACCGTCGGCGGGCGCATCCGGCTCTGGGACGCCATGAGGGCCGAGTACGGCGTGGCCGAGGCCGACCTGCGGCGCGGGGCCCTCGCGTACGTGCTTGCGCGGGACGCCGTCGCGAAGTGGGATCCCCGCAAGATCTCCCGCGAGGACGACCCCGACGGGGTCCTGAACGGGTTCCCCGAAACCTACCTGGAGACCGCCCGGCGCTACCTGCGGGGTGAGGTCCCCCGGGGCCGGGTCCGGGAGGTCTTCGAGCCGCTCGAGCCCTTCGTGAACGTGGTCGAGGTCGCGAACAAGGGCGGCTTCCCGGAGATGCTCTACCTCGGGGCGCTGCTCTTCGGCAAGGAGGACATCCCCTACGAGCGGGAGTGGTTCCAGGTCGCCCGGAAGGACGACGGCAGCTACCGCAAGATCGTCGAGAAGGCCGACCTCCCGGACGTCCACGAGATGGTCGCCATCGCCGCCGACGTGCCGCTCCAGGGGAAGGATCACGCCGAGGCCTGGAAGAGCCCCGCCCGGGTCGCCGCGCGACGCGCCTTCTGGCTCCGCTGGATCCGCGAAACGGTCCCCAGGGTGCTGGGCACGCATGAATCGGTGCTCGCCCTGCTCGGTGAGCCGGAGAAGGCGACGAAGCGCCCGTGAGCCGGGCTTGCCGGCCCCACGGGCGATCGGAAGGTCACGACTTGGGCGCGGCCTCGCTGGCGGGGGTCTGGGGGCCTCCTACGGGCTTGATCACGATGAGGCGGTTGGCCTTGCCCTTTTTGGCCTCGACCTCGACGAACAGGCCGGGCTTGAGGTCGGCGAGCTTCATCTTCGGGGCTTTTTCGTCGCGCAGGGAGGTCTTCACCTCGTTGGACTCGGGCGACCCGTCCTTCTTCTCGGCCTTCTCGACGGTGCGCGAGCCCTCGTTGGACTCGTCGGTCGAGGACCGGTAGCGGAGCTGCACATTGGTGTCGGGGCCGACCTCGGCCACGATGTCGTTGACGGCGGACTCGGGCTGCCCCTTGGTGGCGATCGAGTTCTCGCCGCCCTTGGCGTCGGGCTTCTTCGCGAGGTCGGCGTTGTCGCGGACCCAGTCTCGCCAGACGACGTTCGTGTTCACGGTGATCTTCACGCGGCGCGCGGCCTTCTTCTCGTCCTTGTCCTTGTCCTTCGCGTCCTCGTCGTCGACGGGCTCGACGCGGAGGATCACGCCCTCGCCCTTCTGGACGCGGTCCTCGGACTCGGGCTTCTTCGCGTCGTCCTGCCCGAAGGCACCGGCGGCGACCACAAAGGCGGCCATCGAGAACGCGCCGACGAGGCTCCTCGCTGCGGATCGGGGCATGCGTCACCTCCTGCGGATCTGGGGTCGGAAGACTTGGCTCCCCGGCAGAGGACGCAATTCTCAGGCCGCGAACCCTCGGGCGCCCCCCGCCGAAGATGATCCCAGTCTGGTCCATCTGGGGCCCCTGCGCGGACCTTGGAGGGGCCGGCGTGGAGCGAGCGGAACCGAAGGAGACGCTCGCACGGGGGCCTGAGGGGCCCGCGGCGAGCGTCTCGGCTTGGCTCTGCGACTGGTTCCTGGCTCAATCCAGGTTGCGGACCTGGGTGCTGGCGGTGTTGGTCAGGTCCACGCTGGTGAAGGCCACGCGCTTGGGCTGGATCCAGGCGGTGATCACCGGGGTGCCGGGGCGGCCCAGGTAGTTGCTCCCGAGCTGCACGGCCTTGCCGGCCCGGCCCGCGAACGGCTTGTAGGTGAGCATGGGCGACGGGACGGCCTTTGTCGTGGCCTTGCGGCCCATGGACGACATGTCGTGGCCGCCCGAGCCCGCCAGGGTCGAGACGTTCCAGACCGACACGGTGCCGGCCTGCGCGCCCTGCTCGGCGGTGGTCATGAGGTTGGGCAGGTAGCTCGGCGTGCTCGACGGGGCCACGTACCCGAGCGCCACGCGGGCCCCGGCGTTCTTCCCGCCCGCGGCCATGAAGGTGAAGATCCTCGCCGGGTCGCTCTTGCCCATGGCGATGTCGTAGCCGTCCAGCGCCGTGACCATCGGCGATCGCCCCTTGGGGGCCGACACGATCAGGTCGTCGAAGTTGTCGCCATCCACGTCCCCTACGGCCAGGTTCCAGCCGTTCTTGGACTTGCCGGGCAGGACGTTGTGGTACTGGCGGATCATCTTGCCCTCGGCGTCGAACAGGCGTACCACGGGCTTGCCCGGCCCCTTGGAGGCCACGGCGATGACCACCTTGCCGTCGGCGTTCAGGTCCCCCACGGCCACGCTCAGCCCGTGGGACTTCTTGCCGCCGAAGGCCTTGAACGACTTGGTGGGGGTGAGCGACCCGTCGTCGTAGACCCTCACCGTCGAGCCGCTGCCCGTCTTGGCCAGGGCGATCGTCTGGTTGAAGGCCGACGCCCCCAGCGCCGAGGCCGACGCGATGCCCCCCTTGTAGGTCTTGCCGAAGGGCTTGATCGTGCCGAGGTTCTCCCCCCGGCCGTTGAGCACGGTCACGCCGCTGCCCGGGGTGCCCTCGGGGCCGAAGGTCATCCTCAGGCCGGCGGCGGGGCCGAACTGGAGCACGGGCGACATCATGCCCTGGTCCTCGTGCTTGAGGATGTGGCAGTGGAACACGTACTTGCCGGGGAAGTCCTCGACGAAGAAGCGGATCGTCACGCTCCCGCCCGAGGGGATGTCGATCACGTCGCGCCCGGACACATAGGCCAGGCTGCTCTTGCCGGGCGGGGGCTTCGCGGCGGGGTCCACGGCCACGCCGTTCACGGCCACGACGATGAAGTCGCCCTGGTGGATGTGGAACGGGTGGTTGGCGTTGGCCGCGGCGATCTTCGGGTTGGTGAGCGTCCACTCCTCGACGGTGCCGATCTGGAGCTGGGGCATGATCCCCTCGCCGAAGACCTTGCCGTTGATGGTGAACACGTTCTGGTCGGGGTTGGCCCCGGGCACGATGGCGAACTCGTAGGTGCGCTTCACGTCGGGCACGGCCGAGAACAGGGGGTTGACCCCGGTGGGGGCGAACACCGGCGCGGGGGTCGTGACCGCCGCGCCCTCGACCACGATCGTGGCCAGGCTGTAGTAGCTGGAGTTCCCCTTGCCGTCGATGGCGGGCCTGTCCTGCCCGCCCCACCCGTCGATCAGGTAATATGTGCCGGGGGTCAGGGGCGCGGTCACGGCCATGGTCAGGCGGTTGCCCGGCATGATCAGCGTGGACGAGACCAGGTCCTCCATGCGCGCCTTGTCGGCCGCGAGCGTGAGCGAATACGGGTTCACGAACTTGCCGTTGCCGTCCTGCACCAGCACCGGGGCGTTCCGCGGGTTGGCCAGCTTGGAGTCGGTGATCGCGGGGTTGATCGAGCCGAAGGGGCCGATCGACGCCATGTTCCAGACCTGGGTCTCGCCCGGACGCAGGCGGATCGTGGGGTTGACCTGCCCGTTGATCCGCTTCTGCCAGCCGGTGGTGAAGGTGCTGCCCGAGGCCCCCGCGTTGTAGCTGACCAGCTTGCCGTTCTGGATGTTCACTTCCGAGAAGTTCAGGTAGGCCTGCGTGACCGTGCCCTTGTACTGGGGCCAGGGGTCGAGCGCATCGCCCACCAGGAGCGTCCCGGCGAGCCCACCGTACACCTGGGGATGCGTGGACATGTGGCGATGCACGTGGTACCAGTTCAGCCCCGAGGCGGCGTCATCCGGGATCGGGATCGACACGTCCATGCCCTGCCCCGGGAAGAGCTCCCGGTACACGTTGTCGCCGTCGGAGAGCTCCGACACGTGCAGGCCGTGCGAGTGGAAGTTCGTCTGGAACAGGACGTTGGTCTCCCCCTCGCCCGCGAGGTTGTCGTTCACGCGGAGGTTCAGGGTCTCGCCCGGGTTGAGCTGGAACATGGGGCCGGGGTACTGCGCCGGCAGGGATTGCCCGTAGGCGTCGATCTGATAGGCCATCGCGTAGACCGGGGCCGGGGGCGAGCCCTGCGGGTTGGGCGCCGCGGGCGAGCTGTAGATGGGCACCCCGCCGTAGAGGATCGGGCTGGAGTCGAACCCGGCCCTGACCATGTTCATCGTGGCGTCGATCGTCCCGTTCTGGCTGCGGATGACCGGAGGCTGGATCAGCTCCGGCGAGGGGAACTGGGCCGAGGGCGGGAAATACAGGGTCGATGTGGCCATCAGGGCCCGAGATTCGAGCGTCTCGACGGCGCAGACGACCTGCGGGCGATGCGTGGAGGCGGTGCGGCGGCGCAAGGTCATGGGCGGTCTCCTCCGGAGATGGGCCGTCGGGCTTCGGCGGCCAGTTCGCGTCGTCCCGCCGCACTCTTCGCGACGGTTCGCCATATTAACGAACAGGGCACCCGCCGATTTAGCTCATAAATCGCCCGTTGGCAACACATTTCTTTGCCCATTTTGTTCATTTTCCGATGACGGCGGCAAAAGCAAGGCAACAGGTCTCATGCAGAGACGCGGAAGACGCAGAGAAGGCCGGAGCCGAGTTGACCGGGCCCTTCCTCATTCTCCGCGTGCTCTGCGTGCTCTGCGTGTCTGCGTGAAACGCCTTCGAGGGGACGGATGATTGACTTCCCCGGATCGTGCCTAGTAAGCTGCAAAGCGTCCTCGGATCGGGACATCGATACGGCCATCCCCACGTTAGCCGTCCTCCATTCCAAGGCCCCGGCCTCGAATCCATCGGGTCTTCGCGGGCTCATTCCGGACCGGCCCTGCCCTCCGATCGCCGAGTCCGGGAGTCTCCCGCTTGCCCGCCCCCGGAGCCCCGTCGCGATGCTCGAGCGCAGCCTGAGAACGATCCTCTGGTCCCTGCTGGTCCTCTGGCTGGCCCTCGCGGTGGGCTGCCTGTTCCTGATCACGATCTGGACCGACGAGGCGTGGACCCTGGGCAGCGTGCGGAGCCTGGGCGAGCCGGTGGTCGAGAACCTGAGCGTGGACGTGATCCTCACCAGCGGAGGCCCCTATGCGCTGGGGAATCTGCTGCTGGAGAAGGTGTACGGCAGCGACATCTGGATCCATCGCGCCTTCTCGTTCGTCTGCCTACTGGGCATCTTCGCGATCGTGTACCGGACGGCCACGCGGAGGGGCCGGCCCGCGTTCGACGGCCTGCTGGCGCTGGTGCCCCTGCTGAGCATCACGGGCACGGCCGAGATCGGCACGCTGGCGCTGGGGCAGTCCGCGGCGTGCCTGCTGATGGTCTGGGGCGCGGCGGTCTGGTCTCGGGACGAATCCCCCGGGCTCGTCCGCTGGCTCTTCGCCGGGACGCTCTTCGGCCTGTCGGCGGCGTGCCGGACGGAGATGGCCCTGCTGGTCGCGCCCCTGGTGGCGATCGGGGCGGTGCGGTGGCTCCCCTCGGGGCGGGTCGCGGCTCGGCTCCCCTGGCGCGAGGCGATCGCGGCGGCGGTGCTCCTGGCGGTGTTCGCGGCGTGCCTTTACGCCCTCCGCGTGGCGTCGCCCCTGGGCTCGCAGGGGGATGAGCTGGAGAAGGCGGCGGCCTCCAGCGGCGTGTCGGGCGGGCTACTCGGCCGGCTGCTGGACTATCCGCGGATCCTGAACAAGCTGCTCATCGGCCAGGCGTTCGGCCCCATGCTGCTGCTCATGCTGGCCTCGACCCTGCCGTTCTCCGTGCCCTCGGAGGACCCGGCCGAGCGGCGGTTCTCGGTCTTCCTGATCGCCTCGGCGTGGGTCCTCGCGCTGGGGTGGGTCACCCGCGCCCCGATCCCGCACCTCCGCTACCTGTGGCCCGCGCTCATGAGCTTCGCCATCCCGGCGGGGCTGGCCATGGCCCGGCTTTACGACACGGCCCGTCGCGAGGGGCGCACGTCCACCTTGCTGGTGATCCTGCTCGTGTCCCTGGGCGGGGTGGCCGGCGGCGTGCTGGGCACGGCCCGCTCGCTCGTGATGGGCGAGGGCAACCTGATCAGCTTCGAGTGGTCTCGCGAGATGGGCGTGGACTACTTCCGGCGGTTCCAGGCGATCCGCGACGAGGCCCACGCCGTGCGGTTCCTCAAGACGCAGATCCCGCCCGAGGCGGACATCTACTCGACCGTCCCGTTCAAGTACAAGTACCTCACGCACCGCCCGATCATCGACATGACCCTGATCTACACGCCGAAGGAGCGGGCCAAGAGCGCCGCGGCCACGGGCAAGCCCCGGCGGAAATACCTGGCGCTCTCGCCCGACGTGGGCACCTATTTCTACCTCTCGCCCGAGGGGGACGCCTGGATCCGCGCCAACGCCAGGCTCGCGGCGCAGTTCGGCCGGCACTCGATCTACGAGATCGACGCGGACTGGCCCGAGGACCCGGACCTGCTCTGGTTCCACCGCACGAACTACCTCAGGCACCCCCTCTCCGCCCCCTGGTTCGGACGCGTGGCCAGGCCGGCCTCCTTCGGCCCGCAGGCGACCAAGTAGGAAGCGTCTCACGCGGAGACGCACGGGACGCGGAGGATGGGAAATCGGGGATGGGGAATCCGGATCCGTCATCCGGGATCCTCCCGTCCCTGCGCCCTCCGCGACCTCTGAGGGAAACCCTTCCGTCCGGGCCGGGATTGGCATTCCCTTGGACTTTGCGGGCCGGGATCGTTAGACTGGCGGCGTGATCCTCGGAATAGCGGGGACGTCGAAGGGCTTTTCGTGTCAGGAGCAGTACTGTGGGAATGCGCAGGATTGGTAGTGCCGAGCGTGCCAGGAAACGAGCGAAGGCCCGGGCCCGCAACCGCCCCAGGAAGGTTCGCGAGCGCGCCACCCGCGACGCCCGCATGGTCACCGTGCTCCAGGGCCACGCCCTGCCGTACACCCCCTGGGTCATGAGCTGGCTGAGCACGAAGCTCGACAAGCCCTCCAAGGCCATCACCCAGGCCGACGTCGAGGGCATCCTCGCCGCCCATCACGTGCACGAAGCCGCCTGACGCGCCTTCGTCCCGTCAAGTTCCCATGCAACCAGGCCCAGGGGTCCCGGCGATCGCCCCCTGGGTTGTGGTTTTTCTCTCGCGAATATCCAACAAACGCTTGATTTTCCTCCGCGTGAGAGGGTATGAGTAAGCGTGCGAGGTGACTGCGCCCGTCGTATAGGGGCGTGGCGGTTCGCGATTCCTCCCGACGTAGGGGCCCTTCGCCATGATCGAGCCCAAGCCGTGCGGCGGCCCCGCGAGGATCTCGCGGAGGCAGATGCTCCAGGTCGGCGGGATCGGCCTCTGGGGCCTGGGCCTGCCGGGAATCCTGCGGGCCGACGAGCGGCGCCGGGCCTCCGCCGGCGCGAATGCGGGCACGGGCTCGACGGACCCTTCGCCCCGCGCCGATGCGTGCATCCTGATCTTCCTCAACGGCGGGCCGAGCCAGCTCGACACGTGGGACATGAAGCCCCACGCGCCCGACGGGATCCGCGGCGATTTCAAGCCGATCGACACCTCGCTGCCCGGCCTCCAGTTCTCCGAGCACCTCCCTCGGTTCGCCCGCGTGGCGCACCTGGGCACGGTCGTGCGCTCGGCGCATCACGGCGTAAACAACTCGCACGCGGCGGCCGTGTACTGCGGGCTCACCGGGCACGACCGCGGGGAGCTTGGCGGGGGGTTCAAGGCCACCGATAACCCGGCCATCGGCTCGGTCGTGGGGCTGCTCCGCCCCCCCCTGACCACGGCCATTCCTTACGTGTCCATGCCCTACTGGACCGCCGAGGGGGCGGGCGGCCCTCCGCAGCCGGGATTCACCGGCGGATGGCTCGGCCGATCGCTCGACCCGCTCTGGGTCCTGAAGGACCCCAACGCCGCGGACTTCGGGATGCCCGAGCTGGGCCTCCCGCCCGGCGTAGGGGCCAGCCGGTCCGAGGGGCGGAAGCGCCTGGTCGAGACCCTGGGCGGGCCGCCGTTCGGGCTCACCACCGATCAGCGTCTCCGCGACATGGACACCTTCCAGGCCAAAGCCTTCGACCTGATCACCGCGCCGGCCACCCGGCGGGCGTTCCGCCTCGACGAGGAAGACCCGCGTGTGCGCGACCGCTACGGACGCAACATCTACGGCCAGAGCGTCCTGCTCGCGCGTCGGCTGATCGAGGCCGGGACGCGGGTGGCGTGCATCTCGTGGGCTCCCGACGCCAACGCCACGTGGGACACCCACGCGAACAACTTCGCCACGCTCAAGGACAGGCTCCTGCCGCAGCTGGACGCCGCCGTGCCCAGCCTGATCGAGGACCTCTTCGACCGCGGGATGCTGGAGCGAACGCTGGTGGTCGTCATGGGCGAGTTCGGGCGCAGCCCCCGCGTGAACGGACAGGGGGGCCGCGACCACTGGAACCTCGGCTACAGCCTGTTCCTGGCCGGGGGCGGGATCAAGCCCGGCTACGTGTTCGGCGCCAGCGACAAGATCGCCGCCCGCCCGGTCCTCGACCCGGTCACGCCCGCCGAGATCAACGCCACGATCTACCACTGCCTGGGCATCGCGCCCGACCACGAGCTTCACGACCAGCTCAACCGCCCGCTGACCGTCGTGCCCAACGGACGGATCATCCCGGCCCTGCTGGCCTGACGGATTCGAGAGCGTCCCGGCGATCGTATGAGACGGGTGCCATGGGTGGGTTGCCCGCCCCGTCACCTCAAGATTCCAGGTCATATCAAGAAGGATCAGGCGTGGCGCCCGAGGTGACGGGCGACGCGCCTGGTCCAGGGGGGCCCGCCCCGGGCCGCGGGGCCCGGGAACGGCCCGTATCACGCAAGGTGCGCGCCGGGCTTGCCCGATTCCACGACGAACGAGGCCCGCGTGACGGCCGGGGCGCCGGGCTTCGTCACGTCCTCGATGGCCACGTAGTCGCTCTTCCACGAGCCCGGCGTGACCGTGCAGCGGACGTACCCGCGCTCGGTGTTGTGGAACCTCACGCCGGGGTTCGCGGCCAGGAGGTCGGCCAGGTACCTGGGCTGGGCCAGGCCGTTGCCCCCGCTGGAGATGGACGTGCCCACGAACTCGGTCGCGACCACGGGGGTCTCGGGCTTGCGGTCGTCCACGCGCAGGTCGTTCACCCAGTTGCTGTGGATGTCGCCGGTCAGGACCACGGGGTTGGGCACGTTCCTCTGGGCCATGTACTCGACCAGGTGCTTGCGCTCGTAGGTGTAGCCCGGCCACTGGTCCATGGAGAACAGCCGCTCGTCCCCCCTTACGCGGCCGACCATGCCCATCATGACCTGCTGGGCCAGGACGTTCCAGCGCGCCTCCGAGCCGATCAGGCGGCCCTTGAGCCAGTCGCGCTGCTCGGCGCCGAGCATGGTGCTGCGCGAGTCCTCGGACTCGTCGTTTAGCAGCGACGCCTTGTCGCCGTTGGGCTGATCCGTGCGATACTGCCGGGTGTCCAGCACCAGGAACTCGGCCAGGCGGCCGAACGAGCAGCCGCGATAGAGAGTCATGTTCGGGCCCTGGGGGAGGCTCCCCTTGCGCAGGGGCATCATCTCGTAGTAGGCCTGATAGCCGTTGGCCCGGCGCATGAGGAAGTCGATCGGGTCCACGCCGGTCTTCTCGTTGATGTCGTTCGCGTAGTTGTTGTCCACCTCGTGGTCGTCCCACGTGACGAGCCAGGGGCAGCGGGCGTGCGCGGCCTGCAAGAGGCGGTCGGAGCGATACTGGGCGTGGCGGATCCGGTAGTCGTCCAGGGTCTGGATCTCGTCGCCCTGGTGCTTGCGCACGCGGCCGTCGTTGCCCTTGCCCTCGTAGATGTAGTCGCCCAGGTGCACGACCAGGTCGAGGTCATCCTTGGCCATGTGCTCGAACGCCGTGAACAGGCCCTGCTCGTAGTTCTGGCACGAGGCGAACGCGAAGCGCAGCGAGTCGGGCGAGGCCGACGCCGCGGGCATGGTGCGGGCGCGCCCGATCGGGCTCTGGGCGTCCCCGGCGCGGAAGCGGTACCAGTACCAGCGATCGGGCTCCAGCCCCTCGGCCTCCACATGGACCGAGTGCGCGAGCTGCGGGGTGGCCAGGGCCGTGCCCTTCCTCACGACGTGGCCCATGGACTCGTCGTCGGCGATCTCCCACGAGACCTCGATCGCCTCGGGAGCGAGCCCCCCGCCCGGCTCCAGGGGCTTCGGCGCCAGCCGGGTCCAGATCACGAACCCCGAGGAATCGGGGTCGCCCGAGGCCACGCCCAGGGTGAACGGATCCTCGGCGAACGAACGCACGCGAGACGAAGCGCCCAGGGACCGCCCGGCCAGCATGGGGAGCGACGAGATCGCGGCCCCATAGGCCAGGAACAGGCGACGGGTCACGCGCCCCTCGCGGCGGGCGGCATCATGAAGCGAGTTCAAATCCATCGTGGAAGGATCCCGATCGGAGTGAGGTGGGGTTGGGTCCGGGAGGTCGAACGACGGCATTGTGGCGAGTCGAACGGCCCCTGTCGACCGTCGCCGGAAATCTTCATTCGGGTTTCATCATTACTACATGCAACAGAAAAACCCGAAGACCCCGGGGCCCAGGGCCACGCCCACCCGTCGATCCCTCCACGCCCAAAGCCCCCTCACCCGGCCTACGGCCGGCCTCTCCCCCACAGGGGGCGAGGCGGAGGAGGAGGCCCCTGGTCTTCGTCTTGCCCTGGTCTTACTTCTTGCTCGGGCTCGTCGCGGGGTCCTCAAGGATCGAGGGCCGGGCCGGGGGATGCG
>JANOBY010000180.1:0-8659 GCA_031411935.1 Planctomycetales bacterium
GCGAAAGCCAGGGACTAGCCCCCTCTGCTTCACAAGGTGAAGCGGTCGATTCTCGCGATCGGGCTCGTCCCAAAAGTCACCAAGAATTCGCGAACTTGTTCAAAGTTCTCAATGGCACCCATACGCAAAGTCGCCGCAACCGGCAACCTCGGGTCCGAGAGGCGTGCCGAGCCGAGGGCGAGCGTGAGGCGGACCTCGCGTCTCGGACCGATCGTTATGGCCTCGATCTCCGCGTCGTGGAGGGAGTGGTCTAGATTCAAACGCGCCTCCCACCAGCCATCTTAACCTCTGTCGCTGAGGCAAGCGCCGGAATGGCGTGACTTGCTCTACGTCCAGGTCTCGGATCGTCACCCCAGAAATGCGAACGGCGGGGGACATTGCCCCCGCCGTTCAGCCTATCCTGATGGCCCGAGGATCAATAGCGGTAGCTATCGGTCTTGTACGGGCCTTCCTTCGCGACATGGATGTAGGCGGCCTGCTCGGCGGTGAGCTCGGTGAGCTGGACGTTCAGCGTCTTGAGCTGCAAGCGGGCCACGTGCTCGTCGAGCTTCTTGGGCAGGACGTACACCCCGACAGGGTAGTTCTCGTTGTTCTGCCAGAGCTCGATCTGGGCGAGGGTCTGATTGGCGAACGACGAGCTCATCACGTACGAGGGGTGGCCCGTTCCGCAGCCGAGATTCACCAGGCGCCCCTTGGCCAGGAGGATGATCCGCTTGCCGTCGGGGAAGATCACGTGATCGACCTGCGGCTTGATCTCTTCCCACTTGTACTGCTCGAGCGACGCCACGTCGATCTCGTTGTCGAAGTGGCCGATGTTGCAGACGATGGCCTGGTTCTTCATCCGGGCCATGTGGTCGTGGGTGATGACCTTGTAGTTGCCGGTGGTCGTCACGAAGATGTCGGCCTTGTCGGCCGCGTACTCCATCGTGACCACGCGGTAGCCTTCCATCGCGGCCTGCAGGGCGCAGATCGGGTCGACCTCGGTCACCCACACCTGGGCCGAGAGGGCTCGCAGGGCCTGGGCCGAGCCCTTGCCCACGTCGCCGTAGCCGCAGACCACGGCGACCTTGCCGGCGATCATCACGTCGGTGGCGCGCTTGATGCCGTCCACCAGCGACTCGCGGCAGCCATAGAGGTTGTCGAACTTGCTCTTGGTGACCGAGTCGTTCACGTTGTTGGCGGGGAACTTCAGCTCGCCGCGATTGTGCATCTGGTAGAGGCGATGCACGCCGGTGGTGGTCTCCTCGGTCACGCCCTTGATGGCGGCGAGGTTCTCGGCGTACCAGCCCGGCTGCTCGCCGATTCGCTTCTTGATGGCGGCGAAGAGGATGCGCTCTTCCTCGCTGCCGGGCTTGTCGAGGACCGAGATGTCACTCTCGGCGCGGGCCCCCAGGTGCAGCAGCAGGGTGGCGTCCCCGCCGTCATCCAGGATCATGTTCGAGGGCTCGCCGTCGCTCCACTCGAAGATCTTGTGGGTGAAGTCCCAGTACTCTTCCAGCGACTCGCCCTTGTAGGCGAAGACCGGGATCCCGGCGTCGGCGATGGCGGCGGCGGCGTGATCCTGCGTCGAGTAGATGTTGCACGAGGCCCAGCGGATCTCGGCACCGAGGTCCTTGAGCGTCTCGATCAGGACGGCCGTCTGGATGGTCATGTGCAGAGAGCCGGTGATGCGGGCGCCCTTCAGGGGCTGTCGCGAGGCATATTCCTCGCGGATGGCCATCAGGCCGGGCATCTCGGTCTCGGCGATGGCGATCTCGCGGCGGCCCCACGGGGCAAGCGCGATGTCGGCCACATGGTAATCCTTGACGGCGACGGGCTTCGAAGCGACAGCGGTGGCGGGCACGTTCAGTGTCTCCTGAAACAATGAACGGGCGCAGTTGAACGGGGATCATCGCCACCCCGTCGAGCCTGGCAGGTCCGACCATGCGGACCGTCGCAGCGCCCCTCAACAGGATGAACTCAATCGTTTTAGGCAAGCGTCCAGGGGGAGAAAACCCCTCAAAGACCGGTTCTTCTATACCAAATCTTTCCGGTCCCGGGCAAGGCGAAGGAACTTGCCCCGCTCCTCCAGCCTCGGCTGGGGCCCCTCAACAGGTCGAATGAGGGAAGACCTCACCGCGGAGGACGCAGATAAATACAGATTGTGGATAAAGTACCTGTTCCCCGGTGATCTGCGATGATCTGCGTCCTCCGCGGTGAGGTTTCTCTTTGAAGAACGATCGCGGACCGGGCATTGGGCGGCTTTTGGCGCGACTTATGCGGATCAGCCTCGCGCGAGCCCCTAGATTACCGACTCGATTTCTCCACGCGATGAGCGGGCCACGCAGTTCGCGCCGTCGACTCCGGTTCCTTGCGTTGGAGCCGATCTCTGTGTGGCGCGACGTTTTTCATGAAGGAGCCTTCCCTTGGCGACCGTCCTGTCGGGCGACGTGAAGGACCTGGGCCTGGCCCCGGTCGGTTATCGGCGGATCCTCTGGGCCGAGCGTGACATGCCCGTCCTGCGGAGCATTCGCGAGCGGTTCGAGCGCGAGAAGCCCCTGGCCGGCCTGCGCATGAGCGCTTGCCTCCACGTGACGGCCGAGACGGCCAACCTGGCCCGCACCCTTCAGGCCGGGGGGGCGGACCTCGTGCTCGCGGCCTCCACCCCCCTGTCCACCCAGGACGACGTGGCCGCGTCGCTCATCCAGGACTTCGGCATCCCGGTCTTCGCGATCAAGGGGGAGGACGAGACCTCGTACTATCGCCACATCACGGCCGCGCTCAGGCATCGCCCGCACGTGACCATGGACGACGGGGCCGACCTCGTGAGCGCCATGATCTTCGTCGCGTTGAACCGCATGGACGACCTCAACCCCGAAGTGCGGGCGTGGGCCTCCACGCTGTCGGACGTCGACCGGACGGGGCTCGTGGGCAAAGTGGTAGCCAGCATGGAGGAGACCACCACGGGCGTGATCCGCCTGCGGGCCATGGAGAAGGACGGGGTGCTGAAGCTGCCGGTCATCGCCGTGAACGACGCGCTGACCAAGCACCTGTTCGACAACCGCTACGGGACCGGCCAGAGCACCCTCGACGGCGTGATCCGCGCCACCGACGTGCTGCTCGCCGGACGACGCGTGGTCGTGTGCGGGTACGGGTGGTGCGGCAAGGGTGTGGCTTTGCGGGCCAAGGGGATGGGGTCGCACGTGATCGTGACCGAGATCGACCCGATCCGCGCGATCGAGGCCGCGATGGACGGGTTCGAGGTCATGCCGATCGCCGAGGCCTCCGCCAAGGGCGACCTGTTCGTGACCGTCACGGGCAACATCAACGTGATCCGCGGGGAGCACTTCGCCTCCATGCGCGACGGGGCGATCATCTGCAACAGCGGCCACTTCAACGTCGAGCTGGCGCTGGACCAGCTCGCGGCGCAGTCGGCCGAGGTCCACAAGGGGGTCCGCGAGTTCGTGGACGAGTATCTCCAGTCCGACGGACGCCGCCTGTACGTGCTGGGCGAAGGGCGGCTGATCAACCTGGCCGCCGCCCACGGCCATCCCGCCAGCGTGATGGACATGAGCTTCGCAGCCCAGGCGCTGGCCACCGAGTGGTCGATCGCCCAGAAGGACAAGCTCGAGCACCGCGTGTACGAGGTCCCCAAGGCCATCGACCAGTGGGTCGCGCAGCTCAAGCTCCAGTCCCTGGGGATCGCCATCGACATCCTCACCGAGGAGCAGACCAAGTACCTGGCAAGCTGGGAAATGGGCACCTGACTCTCCAATCTCGCCCGGAGACGATCCTCGCCTCGCCCGCTTCAGAGGCGTAGCCGGGGACGAACCAGACGCGAAGTGAGGGAACACCCCTTGAGAAACCCCGTGCGAGGGCCCATATTGGCCTTCTCTCGGGGGTCGCGTGGCTCTCCCGAGGTCCCGCGAAACCTCGACGTGTGGTCGCTGGTGGTCCGGCCCAGGAGCTTGCATGACCGGCCCGACCTGGATCCGCCGAGGGTTCCCGGCGATCGGTTTCGTCCTCGCCACCTCATTCCTGGTGGCCCTGACTCCGTCGTCGATGCGATCGGCGAAGCTCTGCCCGGACTTTATCCAGTTCTGGACGGCGGCGACGTTGATCACCTCGGGACAGGACCCGTACAACCCCGCGCTCCAGGCTGCGATTCACCGCAATCTCGGCTGGAGCCGGGAGACGAACGGCCTGGGCCTCTACGACTTCCTGCCCTACTATTACCCGCCATGGATGGGCTGGCTGGCAATCCCGCTCCTGCCGCTGGGGTATCCGCTGGCAAAATGGGCGTGGCTGGTGGCGAACGGCGAGTTGCTGATGCTTTCGGGGTACCTGCTCCGGGATCGGATGCCCGGGCTGCCCCGGGCGGTGCCGGTGGTTTTCGTCCCCCTGTTCGCCCTTTCGGTGACCGCGCTGCTGATCGGGCAGGTCTCGCCGCTGATTCTGCTTCTGTTGGTGGTCTCATGGAGATGGGTGGACCAGGGGCGTGATGCTGCGGGCGGATGTGCGCTGGCCCTGGCGATGGTCAAGCCGCAGTTGACGGCCGTGCTCGTGCTGGGGGCCATGACCTGGGCGGCGACCCGGTCAAGATGGCGGATCGTCGGAGGGTTCGCGGCCACGCTTTCGGGGCTCTCGCTGGTGAGCACGGCGATTCAGCCTCGATGGCTCCTCGCCATGCTTGAGGCCCCCCGCGTGACTACGCTCCCGACGGCCCTGTTCCCCCAGTGCGGAACGGCGTGGATGACTGTCTTGCGTTGGCAAGGCCTTCACGGGGTCGGGCTCTGGGCGGGGTATCTCGCCGCCGCCCTTCCCTGCCTGGGCCTCCTGATCGCGACGGCCCGTGATCGCGCGGCCCCGTTCGCCCACGTGGTCGCCTGGGGGCTGATCGCCGCGTTCTTCGTGGCCCCTTACGGACGATACTACGACTTCCCGGTGTTGCTCCTGCCGGCGATCGTCCTCGTGGGGACTCGCCTTTCCGGGCGGGCGGGGGCATTCTTGCTGATGGTCCTGTTGTTCGCACCTTATTTGCAGATCGTTTTCCTGAGCACTCACCATTTGCAGACGGTAGGCAACGCCGAGTTGCCCCTTGAGGCGGCCTATTTCTGGATCCCCACGGCGCTCGCCTTGGCCTGGATCATCAACAGGCGTAGGCCGGACAGGACCTCCTCATCGCTCCCGGGATCGTAAAGGGCAACATGCCGATGGGCGCACCTCGCGCACCGGCCTCGTCTTGAAAAGGCCGCACCATCGCGGCCTTGCCGTTGCGAATACACGACGCGGGTTGGGGTTTCTGGTAAGATATCCAACCCTGGATTTCGCCCCTCGCTCCACGTCCCCGAAGGATCACGCTCATGGCCCGACCCAGCGTCTACTTTGACATCGCGATCGACGGCAAGCCCGCAGGCCGGATCGTCTTCTCCCTGTTCGACGACGTCGTTCCCAAGACCGCGGAAAACTTCCGCGCCCTCTGCACCCACGAGAAGGGGTTCGGCTACAAGGGCTCGTCGTTCCACCGCGTGATCCCGCAGTTCATGCTCCAGGGCGGCGACTTCACGAACCACAACGGGACCGGCGGCAAGTCGATCTACGGCGAGAAGTTCGCCGACGAGAACTTCAAGCTCAAGCACGACAAGCCGTTCCTGCTCTCGATGGCCAACGCCGGCCCCGGCACCAACGGCTCGCAGTTCTTCATCACGACCGTGCTCACCCCCTGGCTCGACGGCAAGCACGTGGTCTTCGGCGAGGTGACCGAAGGCTCGGACGTGGTCAAGAAGGTCGAGTCCCTCGGCTCCGGCAGCGGCAAGACCCAGGGCAAGATCACCATCGAGGATGCCGGCCAGCTTTGATCGCCCGATCGATCGTCCCGGGCCTCTCCAGGACCCTCGGGTGCGGCACCTTGCCCCGAGGGTCTTGCCTTTCCCGGGACTCCGCCGCCGGCCGCTGTAGCCTCATTCGACGAGACGACCGGATTGCCCGCGAGGGGGAGTGTGTCCTACACTTTCCGGACGATCGACGGCGACCGCGCGACGGTGAGGCACGGTCCCGGATCTCGATCGGGAGGCCCGCCATGCTTCCGCCCGACTATCACATTCGGCTCATGCAGGCGACGGACTTCGACCCGATCATCGCCATCTGCCGGAAGGTCTATCCGTCCGACGTCCCTTACACTCGCGACGAGTTGGAGGCCCATCACCGGGCTTTCCCTCAGGGCCAGTTCGTGGCGGTGCGGACCTCACAGGACGTCGTGGCCGGGGCCCACTTCACCCTGCGCCTGCGGCTTGCGGACTTCTCCATCGACGATCCCTGGGACGTGCTCACGGCGAAGGGGACGTTCGCGGACCACAACCCGGTCACGGGCCACACGCTCTATTGCGCAGACATCATGGTAGACCCCGAGCACCAGCACCACGGGATCGCCCATGCGCTGACCGACGTCACACGCGACCTCGTCCGCCAGGAAGGGCTCTGGCGCACGGTCGCGGCCAGCCGCCTGCCCGGCTACGGAAAGATCCGGACCCTGATGGACCCAGGCGCCTACGTGAAGGCCGTGATCTGCGGAGAGCTTTCCGACCCCGTTCTCACGGTCCACCTGAAGGACGGGTGGAGCCCCGTGAAGCCCATCCACGGATATCTCGCCCACGACGAGGAGAGCGACGGCTGGGCCGAGGTGATCCAGTGGATTAACCCGGAGAGTCCACCGCCTCCGGAGATGGCGATCCGGTCAGGAACCTAGCCCGCGATTCAGCCTCGCCGACCGGTTTCACCGCCCTCATGGACAACAAGGCGGGCCTGGAATTCAGATCAATAACCGTCAGTCCGACCCGGGGGACGCAACCGTTTGCGGCCCCCCGGATCAGCTTCCCATGTCAGACCGATTCCGGCATGCGGAACGGCGATCGGTAGTCGCGGGTGAGGTGCAGGTTGGCTTCCTTGTCGTCGCCGAAGGTTTCGGTCTTCGGGTCGAAATTCAGGGCCCGGCCGAGCTTGTAGCTGACGTTGGCGAGGTGGCAGAGGGCGCTCGAGAGGTGGCCCTCGGTGACCTCGGCATTGAGGTCCTTCACGTTGCGGCTCTTCAGAGCTTTGATGAAGTTGCCGAAGTGGTCCCCTCCGCCCTTGCCGCTGGGGCCGGGCTCGTTCTTGTGGCCGAGGTAGGTGGTCCAGTTGTCGCCGTTGATGGCCAGCACGCCCTCGGGGCCGTAGAAGAGGTTGCCGATCTTGATGCCCTGCTCGGGGTTGGTGGGCAGCCCTCGGACCTCGAACTCGAGCATGCAGTTGTCGTACTTGAAGGCGGCGACCTGGGTGTTGGGGGTCTCGCCGTCGTCCTTGTAGCCGAACCGGCCTCCGCTGGAGACGATGTGGTTGGGCAGCCCCACGCCCAGGCCCCAGCGGGCCACGTCCATCTGGTGGATGCCCTGGTTGCCCATGTCGCCGTTGCCGTAGTTCCAGTTCCAGTGCCACTCGTAGTGGAAGCGGTTGGGGTTGAAGGCTTGCTCGGGCGCGGGGCCCTGCCAGAGGTTATAGTCCACGCCCTCGGGCACGGGGGCGTCGGCCTTGGTGCCGATCGAGCCTCGGGGTTTGTAGCACAGGCCCTTGGCCAGATAGATCGGGCCGAGCTTGCCGGAGTGGAGGAACTCCATGGCCTCGGTCACGCCTGCGCTGCTGCGGTTCTGGGTGCCGGTCTGGACGATCCGGTTGTACTTCTTCGCGGCGTCGGAGATCTTCCGTCCCTCGCTCACGTTGTGGCTCACGGGCTTCTCGACGTACACGTCCTTGCCGGCCTGGCAGGCCCACACCGCCGCGAGCGCGTGCCAATGGTTCGGCGTGGCGATGGTGACCACGTCGATGTCCTTGTTGTCCATGATCCGGCGCAGATCCGTGACCAGCTCGGGCGCCTTGCCCGCGCGGTCCTCGATCTTCTTGCTGGAGGCGTCGAAGAGGCGGCTATCCACGTCGCAAAGGGCCACGACCTGCGTGTCCTTGGTCTTGGCGTAGGCGTCGATGTGAGACTGCCCCCGGCT
The DNA here is from genome assembly GCA_031411935.1 of Planctomycetales bacterium. Lineage (GTDB taxonomy): Bacteria > Planctomycetota > Planctomycetia > Isosphaerales > Isosphaeraceae > JAQGHR01. The sequence goes on from JANOBY010000180.1 coordinate 8,010, forward strand.
GCGGATGCCGATCACGGCCACGCGAATCTGATCGTTCGGCCCGGCGGCGCGAACTCCCGAGCCCAGCGCGAGGGCCGCGGCCCCCGACCCGGCGCTGGCCAGGAACGTCCGACGATTCACACCCGTCATGATTCACCTCCAAGGGATCGGATCGAGCAGGTCATGAGAGTCCCCGTCTCGGCCCGGCGAGCGTGCCGGTCGGACAGGAGATCGTTGATCCTACGCCGTCCGGGGAGGGGCGTCAATCGTGCAAGGCAGCCCTATTCGCGGCCGCTCCCAGGCTCACCGGTAGGGTCGTCCTCGTGTCATTTCCGAGGGCGATTGCCGCTCCATTTCGATGCAGGCAGAGGCCGCTTTTGCACTGCGGAGGGCCCAAATCGGCTTCGTTTTGGGTTCGTTTTGGGTTCGTTTTCTCATGACCACGCGATCTTGCGCGACATATCCACCCAGGATGATTAACCCTAAATCTCTACGATGTCATCATTTAATTCAAACCACGGCTCTTGAAGCGGACAGACAATTTGGGTTCGTTATGCAGAATCACGTTTTCGCGATGGGAGAGCTCTGTCATCGTCCGGGCAGTGCGCGTCGCGTTGGTCCGGATTGTGAACGAGCGGGGGTGGTCCTTTGTCGCGACACGCCCCCCGAAA
>JANOBY010000181.1:0-8176 GCA_031411935.1 Planctomycetales bacterium
GGGCGGGCCGACCTTATGAGGGTCAACTGGGCGCCTGCCACGCCTGGAAATCATGGGTGGTGAAGGAGTCGAACCTTCCGCCGTCCGCCTCACATGTTCATGGCAACGAATTTACAGTCCGCCGTGAGGAGCACCACCCGACGATCACTCTCATGGCACGCGAGGGATTCGAACCCCCATCCGCGGAGTCTTGAACTCCGCCGCTCTGCCTGTTGGCGTAGCATGCCGACTGTCCAGCGCCCCCGGGGGGATTCGAACCCCCGATCTCCTCGCTGACAACGAGGCGAGCACTCCGGGCTGCTCCGCGAGGGCGTTCTGCGTGGGAGAATGGCTCAGGTGGGATTCGAACCCACAGCATCTCTCGTTCTGAGCGAGAGTGGTCTGCCTGTTGCCTACCGAGCCAAAATCTGAGTCTGCCCAGCGAGGGATTCGAACCCCCATCCGCCCGGTCTTAAGCCGGGCCGCTCTGCCGGTTGGCGTACCTGGGCGGGAGAGTTCTTCAAGGGCAAGGAGCCCGGACCGTTATTTCGATGCGTTGCATTCGGGGAGGAGGATTCGAACCTCCATCGTCCGGTTCAGGGCCGGAGGGCCTGCCGTTGGCCGATCCCCGATTTTGATCAGCGGAAGGGGAGGGAGTCGAACCCCCAAGGCTTGTCGCTCGCTCGTTTTCGAAACGAGTGCCGTCGCCCGTCGGCTTGCCCTTCCTGCTTTCGTCGAGAACACCGGGGGCAGGAATCGAACCTGCGGTCTCCTCCTTAACAGAGAGGCGCGAGAACCAGCTCTCGCATCCCCGGTAGGCGTCCCTCATGAAGCGAGTCGGGGTGGCCGGATTCGAACCGGCGATCTCCTGCTCCCAAGGCAGGCGGATTGCGCAGACTTTCCCACACCCCGGCAAGGATTCGAAGAAGAGTGCCCGGCGGGAATTGAACCCGCACGTCCGCCATGGCAAGGCGGTAGGCTGCCGTTACATCACGGGCACTCGTCACACGATCGATACCAATCGATGCGTCCGAATTGTCAAAGAGACGAGAGGGCACCGGGTGGGACTCGAACCCACGTCGCCGCATTACGGGTGCGGAGTCTTCGCCGCTGGACGACCGGTGCAAATGCAAAAACGTGAACACCTCAGAACATGAAACCCGAGGGACTTGAACCCTCACCGCCCGGTTAAGAGCCGGGAGTGCTGCCGCTAACACCTGGGTCCCGAAGGATCGACACGGACTCGAGATCGGCCCGGGAGGAGTTGAACCGCCGTCTCCCGGTTATCGGCCGGGGGCTCTCCCGTTGAGCTACGGGCCGGGGATGGTCGTGCCGAGCATGGGGTCGGAGGGACTCGAACCCTCACCTCCCGGCTTAAAAGGCCGATGTGCCGCCGTTACACCACGACCCCGGATGGTTGGTCGTGCTCATTCGTTTATGGACACTCATCGCGTTTGCTCTCCTGTGACAGGTTCTCGAGATCAGGGCGCGGAGCGGCCCGTGAGGGTGTCGAACCCTCGTTCCCGCCTTGAAGGGGCGGAGTCCTCCCGTTAGACGAACGGGCCGTCACGCCAGGGGCGAGAGTGGGCTGGGTGGCGCTCGAATCCACGTCTGCGGTTTTTCAGGCCGCTGCTACTCCATCTCAGCTACCAGCCCATCTCGTTCTCATTCAACGACAAGGCCCGATGTGCTCTGCAGCGACACATCGGGCCTCGACGATCCACCAGGTTTGGGGGTACGGCGAGGCTAGTGTCGTAGGGGGCCGAAGCTCGGTCGGTACGCCGCGAATCGGGCTTGCAACCCGGCGGAGCGTTCGAGCTTTGTAGAGAGATTCAAGCAACGCATCGTAACCTCGATCCCCTGCGATCCTGCCGCGATTTCGGGTGGACCTCACCGTGTGTACGCCAGGTAGACGCCGACCCCCCGCGGCATGTTCGCGCGGAGTTCGAGATTTTCTCGAAGACCCGGAGACGACGGAAGCCCGGAGGCTCCTCGGGTGAAGAGCGACCGGGCTTCGGGCAGAAACGGGATCAGCGTGAGTTGGCAATCAACGGGAGCGAGGGCCGGGCTTCTTGGGGGCGTCGAGCGTGGCGATGGGCTGGCGGCCGGCGAACCCGGCGTGTATCTCGTGCCAGTGGGTGATCTCGCTCTCGCCGAGCCTCCAGCAGAGGCAGATCTCGCGACCGTCGCGCAGGGCGGGGAAGTCGCACAGGCCGTCGGTGCCCTTGAGCTCCACGCCGAGGCGTTCGAGCTCGACGCGATAGGCTTGCAGCTTCTCGTCCTCGGCGTCGAGCTCGGCCTTGGTATGGGCGAGCTCCTCGGAGTACTGGTCGGAGGCGCGTTTCTTGGAGTCCCTCGGCACCACGGCCATCATCCGGGCGTCGAGCTCGCTCACGACCTGGAACTGGCGGACGATGTCGGCGACGATCTGCTTGACCAGGGGGAGCATCCTGTTCGCCTCGTCCACACTGAAGTACTTCTTCGTTGCGACCGGATTGGCGGCGGCCATGAGCGACTCTCCTCGGACGAGCACGCGGGACGGGGCACGGGGGATCGGGGAGGCGCGATCGGGAGGAATCCGCGGAAGCCCCGCTCACGGGAACGCCCCGAGGGCTGATCCCCCGGGGCCGCATGATGCGGGAAAGATTTCCGATCCGATCGATTATAGGAGGCGCGGATCGCGCCGCAAAGGTGGCGCCCCGAGATTCGCGGCGGCCACCCCCGGGCGGCGGACCCTGCGGCGAATGTGGGCCTTATTCGCTGTCCTGGATGTGGGCCTCGAGGAACCACAGACGCTTGTCCACGGTGCGCGAGATCTCGGTGAAGAGGTCGGCCGTGGTCGGGTCGCCCAGCTTATCGGTGTCCTCGACCGCCTGGCGAATCCGCGAGGCATACAAGGCGAACCGCTCGACAAGGGCCTCTACGTGCTCCATGCCTCTCACGGCCTCGGTCGGATACTCGGGCAGGGCCGAGTTCTCGGCGGCCATCCTCGCGGTTCCGGTCGCGTAGCCGCCCAGGCTGGTGCAGCGTTCGGCGATCAGGTCCACGAACTCGGCCATCTCGGCCGCGATCTCGTCGAAGAGCAAGTGGAGCTGGTAGAAGTCCTTGCCTTTCACGTTCCAGTGGGCCTGCTTGACCTGGCTGAATAGGTCGAAGCTGTCGGCCAGCTGGGCATTCAGGATCTCGCACAGGCTCTCCCGATGTTTGGCCGGGATGTCGATGCGGGTGGGGAAATGTCGCGTCTTGGTCGCGTGGTCGCTCGCCATGATGTCGGTTCTCCAGGAATGGAACGTCCGGCGGAGATCGATGTCCGGCCCACGAAGGCAGACACTTCCAGTCTACACGCCCGGCGATATGAAGATCATAGGTCCGGGGCCGCCTCCTCCACGTCTGGAAGGCAAGCAGGTGTGCAATCTCCGGGCCGGGTGCATGCTTGACAGGGTTCGAGGCGATTTTTAGGATGCGGTTCGTCCGAAGCGCGTGGCCGGCAACCCGGGAGTCCCGGGTTCGGAGCGGCGCACGGCATGCGTCAGATCGGGAGGGGACGGGGCGGTTTGGCCCCGTCCTTGAGTTTTCTCGGCCCTCGAACCGAACCCGGACGCTCAGAGTCCGGGCTGCTTTTCTCATACCGGAGATGCACCGATGCGGATCGCCCTGGACGCCATGGGGGGCGACGAGGCCCCCGGCCCGATCATCGAGGGGGCCATCGAGGCAGTCCACGCCGACCCCGCCATGACCGTCGTGCTCGTGGGCGACCAGGAGCGGATCGCCGACGAGCTGGCCCGGTTCCCCGACGCCGCGCGCGATCGCCTGCCGATCCACCACGCCAGCGAGGCTATCGGCATGGACGAGAAGCCGGTCGAGGCCCTGCGAAAGAAGCGAGACAACTCCATCTCCAGGAGCTGGATGCTCCTGGCCAAGGGGGAGGTCGCGGCGGTGGTCTCGGCGGGCAACACCGGCGCGATGGTGGCCTCGGGCCTGTTCAACGCGAAGATGTTCCTGCCCGGGGTGCGTCGCCCCGCGATCGCCGCCGTGTGGCCCTCCAGGAAGGGGCCGGTCGCCATCCTCGACGTGGGGGCCAACATGTCGCCCAAGCCCGAGGACCTGTACCAGTACGGCGTGATGGGGGCGGTCTACGCCGAGCACGTCCTGGGCATCTCCGAGCCGACCGTCGGCCTCCTGAACGTGGGCAGCGAGGAGGATAAGGGCAACGACCTCGTCCGCGAGGCCCGAGCCCTGTTCCTCAAGAGCCCCCTGGCCCCCCGATTCGTGGGGAACATCGAGGGACGCGACCTCTACGACGGCCACGCCCGCGTGGTCGTGTGCGAGGGGTTCACGGGCAACGTCATGCTCAAGATGGGCGAAGGCGCTGTCGAGTTCTTGTTCGCGCAGCTTCGGGAAGAGATGGGCAAGTTCATGCCGTTCCTCCCGCCCGAGGTCGCCGGCAAGATGGGCGGAGGGTTGCAGGCCCTGAAGTCCCGCTACGAGTACAAGGAATTCGGCGGGGGCCCTCTGCTGGGCATCCGTGGCGCCTGCATCATCTGCCACGGGTCGAGCGACGCCCGCGCGATCAAGAACGCCCTCCGCGTGGCGGGCATCATGGCGCAGGAAAAGATCGGGCAGGAGATGGTCAAGGGGCTGGCCGAGGCCCCTACGACGGCGGATTGACGGGGGAGAGGAAGCGGCGAAGGCCCTGGGAAGCTCAGAGCAGGACGTCTCGAGATGGGCCCTTCACTTGCTCGGTGGATCCGACAGGATCACCGGGGGTTCGGCCCGCCGCCGGCGCGGCCTGGCTTCCCCGACCTTCGCGATCTCCTGTCGCTTTCGTGAGGAAGCCATCCTTCCCGAGGATCAAGACCCATGCCCGTGTTGCTCAAGACCGTGGTGCTTCTCACCCTCTCGAACATCTTCATGACCTTCGCCTGGTACGGGCATCTCAAGAGCCTGAAATCGCAGCCGTGGATCATCGCCGCGCTCGTGAGCTGGGGGATCGCGCTGTTCGAGTATCTTCTGCAGGTGCCGGCCAACCGCATCGGCTCCGAGCAATACAAGATCGGGCAGTTGAAGATCCTTCAGGAAGTGATCACGCTGGCCGTGTTCGTGCCCTTCGCCGTGTTTTACATGAAGCAGCCGCTCCGCCTGAATTACCTGTGGGCGGGGTTGTGCCTGTGCGGGGCCGTCTTCTTCGTTTTCCGCGACTGAACCTCAGATCGCACGATTGACCGAACCGGAAGGACTCACCATGCCTCGGATCGCTTTCCTTTTCCCCGGCCAGGGGGCCCAGGCCGTGGGGATGGCCCGCGAGCTCGACCGCGACCTGCCCGCAGCACGCGCCCTGTTCGACCGCGCCAACGAGGTCCTGGGCTTCGACCTCCGCCAGATCTGCTTCGAAGGGCCTCCTGAGGCCCTGGAAAGCACCGACGTGAGCCAGCCGGCGATCTTCGTGGCGAGCCTCGCGGCGCTGGAGGACCTGAAGGCGACGAAGCCCGAGGTGGTCGAGGCCTGCGAAGGGGCGGCGGGCCTGAGCCTGGGCGAGTACACGGCGCTGGTGTTCTCCGGGGCCATGGATTTTGAGACCGGGCTGAAGGTCGTCCGCAGGCGAGGCCAGGCCATGCAAGAGGCCGCCGTGGCCTCCCCCAGCGGCATGACCAGCGTGCTCGGCCTGGACGAGGCCAAGATCGACGAGCTTTGCGAGCGGATCGCCCCTCAGGGACGTCTCTGGAAGGCGAACATGCTCGGGCCCGGCAACATCGTGGTCTCGGGCGAGAAGGCCGCGCTCGCCCAGATCGAGCCGATCGCCACCGAGCTGGGGGCCTCCCGCGTGATCCCCCTGGCCGTGGCCGGGGCGTTCCACACTCCGCTCATGACCCCCGCCGACAATCGCCTGGCCGAAGCCCTGGCCGAGGCCCAGGTCACGCCGCCCCGGTTGCCGGTCTACTCGAATGTGGACGCCGCACCGCACACGAACGACCCCGACATGATCCGCGCCACCCTCGTCGCGCAGGTGATCCAGGGCGTGCGCTGGGACGACTCCATGCGTCGGATGATGGCCGACGGATTCGACACCTTCTACGAGATCGGACCTGGCCGAGTCCTGACCGGCCTCCTGAAGCGCATCGACCGCAAGACCCCGTGCACGAGCGTCCCCGCGCGTTGAGCCCGAACCGGGATGCGGTTTCGTGTTGATCGCCGGGGGCTGCGGATTTATAACCGAGCCCCTGGACGTCGATCGGCATTCGCTCCGGCCCGACGGATGTTCTCTCTCGCTTTTCAAAGGATGACTCCAGCATGGCCGACGCGGACGCCCCGAAACCGGGCTGCAAGGTGGATTTGAGCGGCCAGGTCGCGCTCGTGACCGGGGCCTCTCGTGGGATCGGACGCGCGATCGCCGTGCGTCTTGCCGAGTGCGGGGCGTCGATCGCCGCCGTGGCCCGCACGATCGAGGGGCTGAGCGGCACCCTGGAGGCGATCCGCTCCGCCGGTGGGACCGCCGAGCCGTTCGCCGGCAGCGTGGCCGACCCCGCCGACGTGACACGGATCATCGCCGAGGTCGAAGCCAAGTTCCCCAAGGTCCAGATCCTGGTGAACAACGCCGGCGTGACCAAGGACGGCCTCATGCTCCGCATGGAGGACTCGGCCTGGGACGACGTGATCGACACCAACCTCAAGGGCACGTTCCTCTTCTGTCGCGCGATCGGGGCCATGATGATTCGCCAGCGGTATGGCCGGATCATCAACATTTCGAGCGTGAGCGGCATCATGGGCAACCCCGGACAGGCGAACTACTCCGCGAGCAAGGCGGGCGTGATCGGATTCACCAAGACGATCGCGCGGGAGCTCGCCTCGCGGAATATCACCGTGAACGCGGTGGCGCCCGGGTTCATCACGACCGACATGACCGACGTGTTGCCCGACAAGGTGAAGGCCGAGGTCAAGGAGCGGATCCCGGTGCGACGCCTGGGCGCGCCCGAGGACATCGCCGACCTCGTCTGCTACCTGTCCGGCCCGGGCGCGGGGTTCCTGACCGGGCAGTCGATCGCGGTGGACGGCGGGATGACCTGCTAAATTTTTTTCCGGGGGGCGGGAAATCCCCGTCCGTCCGTCCCCTGGTTCCTGGGGATCTCGCGGGATCGCGGCCATCCACTTGGCCGCGCCGTAGCGAGGAGTGCTAGACAACTTAGGGCGAGGTTGCTAGCTTGGGCTTCTTCGGTGGCCGTCTCGCCCTCGCGTGGGGTGCGTTCGATGGATTCGCGGGCGTGTCCCGGCCGATAAGAACGAAATGATGTCGCCGCCGCGCCTCGTCGATGCCGGATGCGTGACGGACCTTGACTTAGAGACCAGCAGGAGGTCTTCCCGTGTCTGTGGAAGAACGCGTGATCGAGATCGTCAGCGAGCAGATGGGTGTGGCCAAGGATCAAATCTCCCGAGAGACGTCGTTCGTGAACGACCTCGGCGCCGATTCGCTGGATACCGTCGAACTCGTCATGGAGTTCGAAGAGGAATTCGACATCACGATCCCCGACGAGGAGGCCGAGAAGATCCAGTCCGTGGGTCAGGCCATCACGTATATCGAGGAACATTCGAAGTAAATCGGGCCGGGCTCATGCCCTACGTCGAGGATCGTGGCGGGCAGGACTTCGACGGACTCGATCCGTGGAAGGGATATCCCGTCGCGATCGTCGAGCGGGTGCTCCCCCTCTGTGAAGCCTACGGTCCGTGGCGTCCGACGCTTGCGATCGGCCCGGAGACGCGCTTCTTTCCCGTCGCGATGGACCGGCGAATCGATCATCCCTTCCTCCCCTCCCTGGATCTCATCTCGATGGACGATGTCGAGCTGGTCATCGAGGTGGAGAAGGCGTTTTCGATCTCGATCTCCGACGAGGATGCCCAGTCGATCGAAACCGTGGGACAGCTCATTCCATTCGTGAAGGATCGCACCTAGTCATGTCGCGTCGCGTCGTCATCACGGGTCTCGGTGTGGTCACGGGGCTCGGCCACACGGTCAAGGAATTCTGGGATGGTCTGACCGCCGGCAGGAGCGGGGTTGGGCCTCTCGACATCTTCGACACGACCGAGTTCAAGGTCCATTTCGGCGGCCAGATCCGCAACTGGGACCCTGCCGCGCTGTTCGGCGTGAAGGAAGCCCGGCACCTGGACCGGTTCGCCCAGTTCGCCATGAGCGCCGCGACCCAGGCCG
>JANOBY010000182.1:0-2791 GCA_031411935.1 Planctomycetales bacterium
GGCTTCGCTTGAAAAAAAGTGCCGAAACTGACGCTCGATCGGACGGTCCGACTCCTGGAGGCGGCCTTGAAGGAGCCGGGTTTGAGGCTGGAGCGGGCGATCGAATTGGTGGACTACCACGTGAGGAGGAACAAGGTGGCCAAGGCATCACACGACAAGACCTGGAAGAAAAAGCACAAGAAGGTCAAATTCCTGCGGCTGTAGAACTAGGGGGCTATGTCCTGCTGAGTGGTGGGCTCGTCAAGCGTATGACCGCCGTCGAGTTCAAAGCCATGCCCCGCATTCGTACCAAGCCCGAGTCGTCGCACAAATAGCCAGAGGGATCCGATCGCGATGGCTAACCCACTCGACGGATGTCCGGACAAAGCCGTTGGGGGCTCGGGGCTACCGTCGCCTCTATATGGGTCGTCGCTTCCTCCTGCTTCCCTCAGCTTGAGCTTACAGGATGGAATCGAGCGGATAGGGTAAATCGTTGACATGCCCAAGCCCCTCGAAGCGGCGACACGCTGACGCTCGATCCTACCGGCCCGAGTGACCTTCCTCCCCTGCTCCAGAAGGGCGAAACCCTATGACGGAACCGGAGTGGTTGTCTTGCGACAACCCGACGCCGATGCTGGAGTTCCTTCGCGGCCGGGCCAGCGAACGAAGGTTGCGGCTATTCGCAGTCGCATGCTGCCGTCGAATCTGGCATCGGCTGATCCACGATGGGAGTCGAGCGGCCGTCTCGTTCGCGGAGCAGTATGCAGACGGGCTGTGCGGCCCGGATGAGATCGGCACGGCATGGGCCGGTGCCAACGACGCCAGGGACTTGGCCTTCTCGGCTCAGGAAGTTCACCGTCGCAGTCGGTCGGCCCTGGAATACTACGCCGCCTCCGCAGCTTATGACCTGATGAACGTCCCGCCACCCGAAGACGACCCCCTGAGCGTCGTCTTGGAGGACGCGGGGAATTCGTGCGAGTGGGCGGCATCTGCCCAAGTTCATGTGAAGGCCGAGCGGGCGATCCAGGCTTCGCTCTTGCGTGATGTCATCGGCAACCCCTTCCGGCCCGTGACCGTCGCCCCGGAGTGGCAGACGCCATCGATCGTCGAACTGGCCCGACAAATCTACGAAGATCGGTCGTTCGATCGCCTCGCCGAGATGGCTGAATCGCTCGAAGCGGCGGGCTGCACGGACGCGGAGATTCTGCGACATTGCCGGTCGGTCGGGGCGCACGTTCGGGGATGTTGGGTGCTGGACCAGCTACTCGGGAAGGCATGAGACGGCGAGCGATTCGAACCGCCCGCCGCCCCGCAAGGACTCGGCGGATTAGTCGCGGTCCTTGACCTTGACCTTCACCTTGCCGTCTTTCTCCTTGATCTTCACCTTCTCGGCGTCACCGGGGACAGCCTGGGTCCGCACGCCCCTCGGGAACGCCTGCCTGACGCGGGTGGTGTACTGGTCGTTGGCGACGGTCGGCCACGCATCGGGCGTGAACGAAAGCGGCTGCACCGCCTGCGGGGTCACGTCGTAGGTCACGACCCGCTTGGTATGGTCGAAGTTCCCGGCGTTCCAGGGGAGCATCGCCAGCCGACCCTCGTTGGAGACGACGACGTACTCGACCGACCCGGCGTCGTTCAGGACGATATCCTCGACCTTTCCGTAGGCCGCACCGCCCTGGAGTTGCACGCTCGACCCAAGGATTTGGCTGACCCTGCGGAGTTGCGGGGCCTGGGTGCTGGTCTCGGTCGTGACGGTGGTCGTCTCGCGGATGACTTCCTGGGCATAGGCCGTGCCGGTCGCGGCGATGGCGGCAACGCAAGCCAGCGTCTTGAGACTCTTCATGATCAAGTTCCTCGGGGCGGTGGGAGAGGTAAGGTCCGGACACCAGCCGGGGGAGCAATCAACGTGCCGGTCCTGTCGTCTATTGGGTCACGGCCTGCTCGACGGTGTTCTGAGCCGCCCGGTCCTCCCGAACGATGGGATGCGGACTCTCGGTGAAACCTGGATGGTTCGCGTGCGACACCCTTCGAAACGTCGTCTCCCTGCTCCTTCATGCATGCATTACGCGTCACGGTCGCCCAGACTCGGCGTAGGATTCGTAAGGGAAGTCGCCCACGCATCCGAGAGGTTCACCCTCATGTGCCCCGAATCCGCCATCGTCGCCCGCGTCGAGACGTTCATCCGCCATCCCGCCTTCGACGGGAGCGATGAAGTCATGGGCGAAGTGCTGGCTGACCTTGAAGACAAGGCGGAATCCGGGCAAATCGGCCGCGAGGCGTTCGTGCGACTTCGCGGCCTGATCCTGGAGTCGCCGCATTTCCGCATGAACTGAGCCGCTGTGCGTGGTGGAACCGACCGCCCGTTGACTTCGAGAACCCGAAACTTCCTCGTTTCCTTCGGCCCTCCCCTGCGGTAGCATCGCCTCGGGGTCACCTACAGGGAGGCACGCCATGAACATCTGGGTCTTGAGGGACGGCGACGAACTCCTCACCGGGTTGGGTGGGCGAGTCGCGGCCGGGCGGATTGTCAGCTACGCCGACGCCTGCGAGCATCACGTCTGCGACTATCAGAGCGAGGGCGAGGCAGATCGCGAGGCCGAGGCATTCAATCGCGAGGCGGGTTCCCATTGGATTCCCTGCCCACTGGACTTCGCCGACGCCACGACCGAAGACTTCGACGAGCACTTCGAAGATTGATGTGTCCGTGCCCTACGATGTGGACGGGTTCCCGAATCTCGATACGCCAGCCTCGACGCCATCCAGGGTGAATAGGAACCCATCGCCCGTCGTCCCGCTCAGCTCGGCGTTCCCG
>JANOBY010000183.1:0-10408 GCA_031411935.1 Planctomycetales bacterium
TGAAGCCGCTGGATCAGCAGGTTGTTGTGATCACCGGGGCGACTTCCGGGATCGGCCTGGCTACGGCCCGGCTCGCGGCGTCACTGGGCGCGAAGCTTGTGGTCGCGGCCCGCAATGGCGAGGCCCTCGTCGAACTCGTCAAGGAGATCCAATCGCACGGGGGCGAGGCCCTGGCGGTCCCCACGGACGTGGGGGATGAGTCCCAAGTGCGGCACCTCGCCCAATCGGCGATCCAGACGTTCGGCCGGTTCGATACCTGGATCAACAATGCGGGCGTGTCGATCTTCGGAGAGATGATCGACGTGACGACCGAGGATCATCGCAGGCTGTTCGAGACAAACTTCTGGGGCGTGGTCCACGGATCCCTGGAGGCCGCCCGGCACTTCCGTTCCCGGCAAGGGCCCCACCACGGGGCGTTGATCAACGTGGGGTCGGTGCTCTCGGATCGGGCGATCCCGGTCCAGGGGATGTACTCGGCGTCGAAGTTCGCGGTCAAGGGGTTCACCGAGGCCCTCCGCATGGAGCTCGAGGCGGCGAGTGTCCCGGTCTCGGTCTCGCTGATCAAGCCCAGCAGCATCAACACGCCCTTTACCCGCGCCGCGAAAAACTACATGGACCGCGAGCCCACGATGCCGCCCCCGGTCTACAATCCCGAGGTCGTGGCGAGGGCCATCATGCACTGCGCCGAGCACCCCGAGCGTGACGTGGTGGTGGGGGCGGGCGGGAAGGCGATCTCGCTTCTCGGCAACCTGGCACCCCGCACGAGCGATCGGTTCATGGAAGCGACCTTGTTTCAGGCCCAGCGCACGGATGAGCCTCCTCGCGACCCCGACGGGGGGCTGCATTCCACGAACTCGTCGCTCGACCAGGATGGCGATTACAAGGGGCACGTGATGGGGTCAAGCGTCTACACCAAGGCTAGGCTACATCCGGTCTGGACGAGTCTGGCGGCCGTGGGCGTAGGCCTCATCATTGCCTCGCTCGTGCCTCGCGCCGTCATCCACGGCGGGAGCGAGGGCTGAGCGTCAACCCACCGGCAGAATCATCGCGGGGCGTCGTGCGGCCGGCTTGTCGGGCCGGATCCCCTCCACACGACGCTCGACGATGTGCGGATCCCAGGCGAACGGAGCGGGCGGATAGACTTCGGGCAGGCTCTCGCCCGTGAGATCCAGATCCTCATCCCGCGGATTCAACGGGACCGAGATCATCAGCGACGTGCGGTCCATCCCCAGGAAGAATAATCGAGACGCCCAGGGATTTCGATCGTTCGTTTTCTCGGCGACGGCGGCCCAGGGCGACGGATAAAAATATGCCATGGTGTGGACCACGCACGAGAGACCCGAAAACACGCGGAAGTCGAAGTTATGGTCCGGGTTGGTGATCCACTCGATCGTGTCCTCGTGGTCTTCGAGATCCCGAAGGGGAAGGATCGCCAGCGCGGCCTTGACAAGCCCCTTGAAGGCCACGACCGGGATTCCAAAGGCGGGGTCGTGCGTTCCCCCAACCAGAGATGATAAGTAGCGATCGAGCCCCTCGTCGATTCCTTCCGCGAAGCTCGTCACGCATTCCTCGCACTGATCAAGGTTCCGCGGCAAGGCGGACCCCAGCGACCCAGGCACGACTCGCGAGAATGAGGGAACGTCGATCCGTTGCTGGCAGAACCTGCAGCGATTGGAGAGCCGACCTCCACCCTGTCCCGAATCGTGATCGTGGCTCTTCCGGCTGGCGATCACCCGATAGTTGGCCGCGAACTCCTGTTGAAGCTGGGCAACGGACCAGTCCTCGTGGTCCCGGCCGTGGGCGCCGCCCCGGCGTTCCCATCGGAAATAGGCTGCAAGCTGGATCTGGCTGAGTGTGGTGTCCATGCCCGTCCCTGGCAAAGAGCCATCCTGGTCGTCCTGCACCTGCGATGAATCGGCACGCGAGGAGGGGCTCCATGAGGTTCGGGAGGTGATCAGGTTATCAGGCGGGGATGAGTTCGCGCGAATACAGCGACTTTCCCGCGCGATCGTGGAGCGAGACCGTCATCACGCCCGAGGCCCCCTCGACCTTCACCACGCCGAAAAACTGGAGGCCCGAGGACGGTGGCTGGTTAGCCCTGGTGCCGGGAGGGACCGACGCGAATTCAAGCTGAGGCCCGAACGTGTCGTCGAGAACGCCGGGCCCGAAGTTCCCCGCGTGCAGGGGGCCCGCGACGAACTCCCAGAAGGGTTCGAAATCCGTGAACCGGGCCTTCGCGGGATCATACCGGTGGGCCGCGGCGTAGTGGACGTCGGCCGTGAACCAGACGAGATTGGGGATCGCTTCCCTCTTCACGAAGGACAGCAGGTCCGCGATCTCGAGCTCACGCCCGAGCGCCGGACCATCGCCGTTGGCCACGGCCTCGAAAGCCTTTGGTCCGTCACCAATAACCAGGCCCAGGGGCATGTCGCTGGCGATGACCTTCCACACCGCCCTGGACGCCTTCAGCTCCTTCTTCAACCACGCGAGTTGGTCGGGGCCGAGGAAGGCGGTCGCGGGCGAGGCTTCGGCCTGGCGGTTCGCCGAGTTCGGCCCGCGATAGGTCCGCTCGTCGAGCAGGAATACATCGACGAGGGGGCCCTGGCTCACGACACGGTAAATCGTGTCGCCGCCGACCTTCGGGACGATGGGCATGTGATCGAGGAAGGCGCGTCGGCCTCGCGCCGCGAGCAGGTCCACGTCCTTGACCGTGTAGCGAGGATCGTCCCCGAGGGTCTGGCCGGGGTACCAGTTGTTGCGGACCTCGTGGTCGTCCCACTGTGCGAGGACGGGCACTTCGGCGGCAAATTGGCGGAAGGCTTCATCCATGCGGTTGTAGCGATACCGGCCCCGGAATTCGTCGAGCGTCTCGGCGACCTTGGACGTCTCGGGCGTGACCAGATTCTTCCAGGTTGAGCCGTCGGCGAGCTGGACCTCGGGCAAAATCGGATTATCGGCGTAAACGTGGTCGCCGGAGTGGAGGAAGAAGTCCGGCGAGACCTGTCTCATGGACTCGAACGTGGCCATCCCTCCGTGCACCGGATCGATGCCCCAGCCCTGCCCGGAGACGTCCCCTCCCCACACGAAGCTCAAATTTTTGCGGTCGTTCGAGGCCGTTCGGAAGCGGCCAATCCGCGGCTCACCGACGTTCGAGGGCTTATCCACATCCTGAAAGGCCACCCGATACACGATGGTCTGGCCCGGGGGCAAACCGTTCAGGATCGCCTTCGACGTGAAGTCGGAGTCGGGAGTGGCGATCGGCCCCACCACACGACGGGCATCCGTGAACCGATCGTTTGTGGCGTATTCCACCACCATGCGCGAGACGCGATCGGCCCGCGACCACACGACGGCGGACGACCGCGACACGTCGCCGGAACCGATCCCATGAGTGATCACCGGGGTCGACGTCCGTATCGCGGGCGACTTCCCAAAACAAGGCGAGCCGATGGCATGCACCACGCCCGAGGCGACGAGCGCACCCGCCACGTTCTGGCCCCAGACTCGTCGGGAAGAGGTTCCGATACGGGCATCGTCGCTCAACGGACGTCTCCGGGTATGGGGATTGAGGCCTCGCCGCGATGCGACGAGGGGCCTACTTGGTCATTACGCCAAAGGTCATCTCGAGGAAGAGACGAAGGGGGTGGGTCGTCCGGGAGGTCTTCGCGCGAAGGATCGCGCCTTGCCAGCCATTGAGAGAGAACTCCGCCAGGGCGCGGACGTCGGTCTCCGCGGGGATCTCGCCGGCTTGCCTCGCGGCGTCCAGGCATGCGGCGAATTGGTCCACCCATCCCTCGAACACGTCTTCAAGGCGCGTCCGCAGGCGTTCGCTCTGGTCGGCCATCTCCAGACTCAGGTTGCCCACCAGGCAGCCGTTGCGACAGCAGTTCGCTTCCAGAAGGGCGATCACCGACTCGAAGTAGCCCTGCACGCGGGTCAACGGGCTGCGAGACTCGTCGTCGAGGTGACGCCGGAGCTCGGCCTCGAAGCCGTCGGCGAATCGGTTGATGACCTGGAGTCCGAAGTCTTCCTTGCTCGCGAAGTAGTTGTAGAACGACCCCTTGGGGACCTCGGCCGCCTGAAGGATCGACTCGATCCCCGAGTGGTTGTAGCCCTTCTCCAGAAAGATCCGGGTCCCGACTTCGAGCAGTCGGTTCTTCGTGTCGCCTCTGGCCATCGCATCCACCCGACGCTAAAAGACTGGTTCCCCGGCCTTCAAGACCCGGTCTGATGCGTCTGATAGAATAGACCGGTCGTCTAGAAAGATCAAGCGATCGAAGCCGGGGAATGGCGGGGATGCGGCGGGAGGCCTCGCTCTTGGGGATTGTCGGAATCGAGAATCGGGGTGGCGATCTTCGAGACAAGATTCGCCACATTGACCGGCTTGAGAACGATGTGGTCGATCCCCCACTGAACGCAGTCGGGGGGCTCCTGGCCGAAGTCCCAGCCGGTAATCAGGACAACCACCGGCTGAGGGTCCAGCGCGTGGGCCTGGCGGGCGACCTCGCGGCCGTCCAGGTCGGGCAGGAGGTAGTCGGTGAGGACCACGTCGGGCGGGGGGACGCTCGCCAGCACTCTCAGCGCCTCCTGGCCATCGCCCACGGCCGTCACGTCGAAATTGTAGAACTCGAGCAGACGTGTCAGGGCTCGACGCCCCTCCGTGTTGTCATCGACCAGGAGCAGGCGCTGACGCTCCGGGCCTGGCACTGACGGTGAATTTGAAGGGGCATCCAGCATGATTCCGCTACCTCGCGGTCGATGATCGGGAGTTCAGGACACCGCCGAGGCACGGGGCCAGGAGATGTCGGACATGCGCGCCAGGGACATCATCAGGGCATGAGTCCCGTCGCGGGCGTGCCCCTGAGCCTCGACCCCCCGGTAGAGTGTCTCGGCCAGAGCAAGACCGGGAAGACATAGACGCATTTTTCGTGCCTCGGCCAACGCGATGCCCATGTCTTTCAGGAAATGTTCCACAAAGAATCCGGGTTCGAACCGGCCCGCGACAATCCGCGGTCCCAGGTTGTTCAGGCTCCATGAGCCAGCCGCCCCACCGCCCACGCTCTGGAGAACCTTCTCCAGGTCCAGGCCGGCCTTGTAACCGTAGAGGAGGGCCTCGCAAACGCCGATCATGTTCGTGGCGATCAGGATCTGATTGACGGTCTTGGTGTGCTGCCCCGAGCCCGGGGGCCCCTGATGGACGATCGTCTTGCCCATGAGCTCAAACAGGGGGCGGACCGTCGCCACGGCGTCGTCATGGCCTCCGACCATGATGGAGAGTCTCGCCTCTTTCGCGCCAATGTCGCCGCCGGAGACCGGGGCATCCACCGACTCCACTCCCTGGGCGCGGGCCGCTCGCTCGATCTCGACCGCGAGGCTGGGCTCGCTTGTGGTCATGTCCACGAGGATGCTGCCCGGAGCGGCCCCGCCGAGGGCCCCATCCTGACCAAGGATCACTTCGCGCACGTCGGCCGGGTACCCGACGATCGTGAAGATCACGTCGGATGACTCGGCCACCTCGCGAGGGGTTCCTGCGAGCTTTGCCCCGCGCTCCACGAGGCCGCGGGTCTTCTCGACCGTGCGGTTGTACACGGTGCAGGCGTAACCCGCCGAGATCAGGTGCCCGCACATGGACGAGCCCATCACGCCGGTGCCGATCCAGCCGATCCGCGTGTTACCTGGCTTCACTTCGAGGCTCATGAGATCTGCCCACCACGAACAAGGGCTGCGGACCCGAACCGGACCGCGGTATCGCGGATTCCCCTCGAACCCGCCGGGCCAGCGATTATGACCGCCGCGGAGGACATCATCCATATCATCGCACGAAATGCGCTTAAAAAGCGGAAATTTGTCGAAGGAGATTCCATTGCAGCCAAAAGAAGCGAGAATACCCCAGGAATTTCGCGTCATGAATCCCGGCGCCTTGCCCCCTCTCCGTTCTTGTGTGACCATGAAGAAGTCCCCAGGGGAGAGGGCTCCGGGAGAGAGTACCTGGCCGATCAATTCGTCCCTCGTGATCAAATTGAGTTTGGTTTCTCATTTTGATTCTCGGCTGAGACGGTTATGACCGTCACAACCTGGTTCGTTCGGCAAAATCACCATCGGCGAAATCATGCACGAAGGGGCGATCCCGTCCGTCACACCGAGTGAGCTCGATGCCCTCTTGCGAGGTGGCGAGGGCCTTGTCCTGCTGGACGTCCGCGAGGATCACGAACGGGCGCATTGCCGGATTTCTGCCCCCGAGGGTGTGGTCGATCTGCACCGGGCGATGAGTCGGATCGCCGGCCACTTTGTGGAGTTGGCCGGGCTGGGCAGGCCCATCGTGATCTATTGCCATCACGGCGTTCGCTCCCTTGCGGTGGCCCAGTGGCTCGCATCGCGAGGCGTGGGGGGGACGATCAATCTGGAAGGCGGGATCGATCGCTGGTCGCGAGTGGTCGACCCGAGCGTGCCCCGATATTGAGGCGTCCGTTCCTGGATGGGTCGCAGGAAACCGGCACCACGATCTGGCCTCGTTGCTTGCGGACGGGCATAGGCTCTGTTACCAACGCTTGTCTTCGGGTCGTGTCGCCTCGGTGCGACCTCGACCTTGTCATCACTCGGCCGGGGGCATTATGACCGACTTCACGCGACGACAGTTCCTGGCCTCCTCGGCCGCCTCGCTCGGGGCGATTGCTGCGGGCTCCTCCGCATCGGCTGCGGGACCGAACGATACGATCCGCCTGGGCTTCATCGGCGTGGGGGGGATGGGCCTGGGACTGCTGAACATCTTCAAGGCCATGCCCGACGTGAGCGTGGCGGCCGTGTGCGACGTGGACGAGGCACACCAGGCGCGGGCCAAAAGCGCCTCGGACGGCAAGGCGGATGTCTACGGCGATTTCCGTAAGATCCTCGACCGCAACGACATCGACGCCGTGGTCGTGGCCACGCCCGACCATTGGCATGCGATCCCCTCGATCCTGGCCATGCAGAGCGGCAAGGACGTCTATTGCGAGAAGCCCCTGGCCTTCCGCATCGCCGAGGGCCGCGCCATGGTGGACGCCGCGACCAGGCACAAGCGCGTCACGCAGATGGGCAACCTGATCCATGCGGGTGAGAATTATCACCGCGTGGTCGAGATCGTGCAGTCCGGCGTGCTCGGCAAGATCAGCAAGACACGCGTGTGGATGGCCGGCATGAGCCGAAGCCTGGGCCACCCCGCGGACGAGGCGGTGCCCTCGGGGCTGGACTACGACTTCTGGCTCGGCCCGGCCCCGAAGCGTCCCTTCAACGCGAATCGATCGCACTTCAACTGGCGCTACTTCTGGGATTACGGCGGCGGGAAGCTCATGGATTTCTGCTGCCACATCATCGACCCGGTCCACTGGGCCATGCAGGTGGACGCCCCCGAGACGATCACCGCCACGGGCGGCAAGTACGCGGTGGATGACTCGACCGAGACGCCCGACACCCTGGAAGTCGCCTTCCACTACGCCAAGGGCTTCGACCTCGTGTGGAGTCACACCGACGCCAGCTCGCGGGGCATCGAGGGCAAGGGCATGGGCATCATGTTCCAGGGCACGAACGCCACGCTCGTATGCGACTACAACACGTTCACGATCATCCCCGAGAAGGGCCAGGAGATCGCCCTGCCCGAGAAGACCTTGCCCCGATCGCCGGGGCATCACCGGGAATGGCTCAACGCGATCAAGTCGCGCGAGACCTGCTCCTGCAACTTCGATTACGGTCATCGGCTCTCCTCGGTCGGCCACCTCGGCAACATCGCTCTCTGGACGGGCGAGAAGCTCAAGTGGGACAGCCAGGCCGAGAAGATCACGAATCATCCGGACGCTAACCGCTACCTCGCCCGCGAGGAGTATCGCGCCCCGTGGTCCCTGCCCAAGGTCTGATCCTGCAATGATCGAACGACTCGCCATCCCCGCCTGGAACGCCCCCCCGACGTCGCTCGACGCCTGGCTTTCGAGCTTCCGCTCGCACGGCCATGAGCCGTCGTTGGTCAAGGAGGCCGGCATGACCTGGCTGGAAGTGGCCCCGTTGCGACTCAGGGCCTTCGTTGTCTTTGACGGCGAGTTCGTCGAGGCCCTGAATTTTGAGCTCCACGATCGGCAACCCGACGCGGCCCTCGCTCTGATCGAGGCCGTGGCCGCGAGCCTTCAATGGGAAGTCCACGACGAGACCGATGATGACGACGAGGACGTCTGATCGTCGTGCTGTCCCGCCTGCTCCCTCTCCCGAACCGACATCCCGGAGTTCCGTCTCATGATGAAAACAAGAATCCTTGGCATCGCCTTCGCCCTCGCTGCTTCGGGCGCCTCGGCCCTCGCGGGCGAGCCGAAGTGGAAGCAGCACACGATCAACGGCACGAGCGGATACGAGGCCGCGGGCGTGCTCGACGCCAACGGCGACGGCAAGCTGGACATCGTCTCCGGATCCACCGGATACCTCGGGCCCGATTTCAAGACCACGTTCCCGATCCGGGAAGTGGTCAAGCAGGGGACCTACTACAACTGCTTCTCGTCGATCCCGATGGAAGTGAACGGCGACGGCAAGCCCGACTTCATCACGTGCTCTTACTTCGGAAAGAACGTGGGCTGGGTCGAGAATCCCGGAGAGGTTGGGAAGCCCTGGACGTATCACGAGATCGATCTTCCCGGCCCCAGCGAGGCCGCCGTGGCGATCGACCTGACCGGCGACGGCAAGCCCGAGATCCTGCCCAACACCGTTAACGTGGTCGTCTACTACGAGCTGGAGAAGGCGGGCGCGACCCCGGTCTGGAAGAAGACCGACCTGGGGACGCAGGCCGCCGGCCACGGCGTGGGGACCGGCGACGTGAACGGCGACGGGAAGCTCGACATCATTACCCCCAAGGGCTGGTTCGAGGCCACGGGCGGATCCAAGGACCGCGCCTGGACCTGGCACGGCGAATTCGACCTGGGCGCGACCGGAATCCAGAACCTGGGCAAGGACTTCGACGGCGACGGATTGACCGACATCCTCTACGGGGCCGGCCACGCCCGTGGCCTGTTCTGGATCAAGCAGGAGAAGGGCACGGGCGGAGAACGCACCTGGTCCAAGCCCATGCCCATCGATGACAGCCTGTCTTCGGTCCACACCCAGCTCTGGGCCGACCTGGACGGGGACGGCGACAAGAACGAGCTGATCACCGGCAAGCGTGTGTATGCCCACGAGATCGAGCCGGGCGACGTCGAGGCCTCGCAGGTCGCCTACTACCGCTTCAACAAGGAGAAGAAGGGCTGGGACAAACACACGATCTTCGTGGGCGAGCCCGCAAAGGACGCACCCAAGGACGGAGCCAAGCGCGAGGCCTTGAAGGACTTTCCGCCCGGAACCGCGGGCACGGGCCTGGAGATGACCGCCGTCGACATTGACGCCGACGGCGACATCGACCTGGTCTGCCCCGGCAAGAGCGGGCTCTACCTGTTCGAGAACCTGAGCAAGACGAAGTAACTCGGAGTCCCTCCGGCGCGTCCTGCTCGCGCCGGAGGGATCTATTCACTTCGTGTCCGGGACCATCTTCCGCAAGGCGGTCCGATAGGGTTCAAGGTCAGAGCCAGGTTGATGCGCGAGATCGTTCAGCTCGGCGGGGTCGTCCGTGAGATGAAAGAGCTGCTCGCGGCCATTCGCGTTGCGGATGTAGACGTGGTCGTCAAGCACGATCGAGAACATCCGTCCCAGGCGTGCGGGAGCATTGTGCAGCAGAGGCGAGACCTTGGCACTGCGATCGACCGACGAGAGGACCGGGGCACGCGCGAGCGACGAGCCTCCTTCGGACCACAGCGCGGCGAGCGAGTCTCCGGGGAAAGGGTTTCTCCCTGAAGGATTGATCAGATCCGCAATGGTCGCCGGAATCTCCCGGATGCTTACAGGCTGCGACACCACCTTGTCCCTAGGAACGCCCTCCGGATAGACGAAGAGCAGAGGCACGTGAAGCTCGGGACGGTAGAGGCTGATGCCATGCCCGGCCAGGTCGTGCTCGCCAAACCCCTCTCCGTGGTCGGAAGTAATCACGACGATCGTGTTCGCCAAGAGGCCGTCGCGGTCGAGCTGTTGGAGCAGGCGGTCCACCTGATCATCGAGATATTGCAGGCAATCGTCGTAATCGTCGCGGGCGCCTTCGATCACCGAAGAGGGCAGTTTGGCCCGCCCGGTCGCGAAGGGGCGGGGGACTTCGGAGGGGACGGTGTAGGGATCGTGGGCGTCGTAATAGTTGAGGAAGGCGAAGAAGGGCCGTCCTTTCTGTCCCCCGATCCAGGCCATCGCGTCGCGGTTGATCATTTCCGCCGATTTCCGGTAGCGGTACCTCGGCATGGTCATGAGGGATTTGATCACGCGCTGGCCGAGCTTCGACAGGAGGACCTTGCGCCCCAGGCCCGAGCTTCGGAGGATCTCG
>JANOBY010000184.1:0-1638 GCA_031411935.1 Planctomycetales bacterium
CCCGAGCTGGCGGCCGCGCTCCAGGCTCTGCGCCGGGATCGCTGCCACCTGCTCGGTTCGGGCGATCCCGTCAACCCAAGCGGCCTGCGAACCAGAAGCGGGAAACTCCGGGAGGACTTCCGCAATCGAGACCACCCGGGCTTGCGGGGCAAGCTCCGGATCGACGACTCCCGTCCGCGTCGAATCGGAAGGGAAAACTTCGTCGAGCTCGGGCGCAATCACCACGGTTTCGAGTGTCGAGAAATCGCTTTCCGCTTCGAAAGTTGGCAGGATGGACGGGCGCGGGACATCAACCAGGACCGAGGCGACGCCGAACGTCGGATGATCTTGAACGATCGGGCTGGCCTGATCCAGATCGGGCGACTCGGAGTGGCTGATGCTCGTCGGGGTCGTTGAAGTCTCGGAGGCGTGATCGACCTCAATGGTGGGCTCGATCTCGCCAAAGTGGACTTGTTGGGGCGTGTCTCGCCAGGACCTTGCCGCAGGGACCTCGCGGTTCCACGCGGTCGAGGTCGGCGCGACGCTTCCCACGGGGATGGTGCGAGCGAGGAACCGCGGGCGCCGAGCGATCCAGGGGCGAGACCGGGGGGCGTCTTCGGAATCCTCGTCATGGGGAGAGGGTTCCTCGAAGGTGCCGGAAGGGCCGACCGGGATTGGGATATCGAATGTCCCAACCGTGTCCGGCTCTGTCGTGGTCCGGATGGTGAGCCGGTCGTCGCCCACACGGATCGTCACGCCCGGAGGCAGGATGCGGAGGTGATGGATCGGGTTGCCGTCGACCGTGACCCGGCTGCGTGCGCCCAGGGGCTGCACGTACCAAGTTTCGCCTCGCAAGCGAAGGACGCATTCGACGTCCGCCAGAGACGAGTCATTGAGGACCACGTCGCAATGAATGCTGCGGCCGACACGCACCGAACCGTGGGGCAATTCGATCACTCGCGACCCGGAGGTCTCGCGAGTCTCGACCTGCAAATGGAACGTTTCGGGCATCGCGGGTCAGCCTCCTTGCAACCCTATCACCTAACTCGGGCCGCACCAGGCAGAGCGATCTCCGATCGCGCGTCCTGCTGCAATTTTTACATTATCACAGTGACGATCTCAGGGCGACAGTCAACATCCGATTTTTTTCAGGCAGGCCCAGTTTATGTCTCAGGCAAAAGACTCCACGAAGAGATCGGTCCCGCCCGCGAGCCATCGATTGATCGTGCCCGCCACGGCACATCCGGCGAGGGCGACCGCAAGCAGTTCGACCGACCAGTGCATGACCGAAAATCCGCCGAAGCAGACCCCCGCGCCCATCAGCATGAACGCGAGGGTCCGATCGCCCGATTCCACACGGCGGGTGGCCCCGGGAATCCTCCACAGGCACCAGATTCCGGCGAGAAGCAGCAACACGAGACCGGCATAGCCAGCCTCGACCCACCATTGGAAGAGCGCGCTGCCCGCGGTGTTCGAGGTCGCGTCGCTGGTCTTGTAGTAAGGGGATACCACGGCGTACGTTCCGAGGCCGGTTCCCTGAAGGGGAATGTCTGTCGCCATCCGCGCCGCATTCGGAAAGTTGGGACGCGCGGCCGCCCGGCGGGACCACGCGTTGGGGTCGCCCAGGCTCGGGCTACCGACCCTGTCGCCCGCCATGAC
>JANOBY010000185.1:0-36858 GCA_031411935.1 Planctomycetales bacterium
CGCCCCTCGTCGCGCGCCAGTCGGGCCATGTCGTCGAGGACCAGGCCCAGGTCCTTGTGGAAGCGCGGGATCTGGGGAGCGTTCTTGACGAGCCAGTCCAGGTCCAGGCGCGCGGCGGAGAGCTCGGTTCGGGCGTCCGCGTCGCGGCGCTGGCCTCGACGAACGGCGGCGAGCCATCGGTGGGTTGAGGCGAGCGCCTCGCGGTAGGCCGACGACTTGTCATTGGCCTTCTTCATGCCGTCGAGGATCGCCTGCGCCTCGGTGAGCGAGGCCTCAGCCTCGCCCAGGCCCTCGGGCATGCGCAGGAGCGTGCGGCCCCGGAGCAAGAGGGTCCGCCCGAGCTGGAAGGTGTTGTCGGGGGACTTGCTCACGGCGAGAACCGCCCTGGCCTGCACGAGGGCCTGCTCGTGACGCTTCATCGCGTCGGCGTGCCGGCCCAGCTCCCCCAGCAAGAAGGCGTGCTGGTTCAGGGCCATGAGGTACAGGAGCGGGACCGTACGCGCGGCGGTCGAGGTGGCCGCAGCCGGGGCGACCCGGGCGGAGTCCACGCCGAGGTTCGCAAGCTCCTGGTAGCGCGTGGCGGCCTCGTCGGCCAGTCGTTCGGCCGCCTCGCCCTGGCCGAAGCTGGATTCGACCTCCGCCGAGCTCAGCAGGAGGAACGCCTCGGTCCGCCGATAGGGGACGGACTGCTGCTCGAGCTGGCGGAGCCCCCGCGCGATCTTCAGCGCCCTGCCGAGCATGGCCCTGGCGTCGCCGTTCCTGCCCACGCGCTGGGCGAGCAGGGCGCGGTCTCGCCAGGCCTCGGCCTGCTGGTCCAGGCGGCGGGCGTCGGTCGGGTCGAGGGTGCTGGCGCGTTCCAGGCGTTCGAGGGCCGAGGCGTAGCTGAGGTCGGCCTGGTCGGTCTTGTTCTGGAACCGCAGGAGGTTGGCCGTGTAGAGGTGGAGCATGCCGGTCTCGGCCTGGAGCTCGGCGTCGTCGGGCCGCTCGTCGGCCAGGACGAGGTACTGGGCCAGCGCCTCGTCGAACAGGGCCTTGCGGATGGCCTCCTGCCCGGGGGTCTGGGAGAGGTTCAGCTCGGCGGTCTCCACGAGCTTGCCCGCGAGCCGGTGGGCCACGCCGAAGTGCCTCTCCGATCGCCTCTGCTCGCGACCCAGGAGCCACAGACCAGCGGCCAGGGCCAGGGTGGTCGCGACGAGCACGGCCCCGGCGCTCACGACCAGCGTGCGGTGCCTGCGCGACCAGCGGCGGGCCCGCCGGGCGAGGGGCTCTCGCCAGGCCTGGACCGGCTCGTCGGCGGCCCATCGTTCGAGGTCCTCGGCCAGGGCGCGGCAGGACTCGTACCGCCCCTCGGGCCGCAGCGCCATGGCCTTCAGGCAGATGGCGTTGAGGGCCGCGTCGATCTGCGGGTCCACGCCCCGGGGGGGCGGGAAGTCGCCGTTCTGGACCGCCTTGAGCAGGGCCTCTTGCTCGGGGCCGGTGAACGGAGCCTGCCCCGTGAGCAGGAAGTACAGGGTCGCGCCCAGGCTGTACACGTCGGAGGCGACCCCCAGGCGATCGAGGTGGCCGGCGGCCTGCTCGGGGCTCATGTACGCGGGCGTGCCCAGCGCAAAGCCCGGCACGGTCTCGGCCCCGCCCGAGCTGGAAGGGATCAGCATCCGTTCGCCCGAGTCGGTCCGGGGCTCGGGCCGGCCGATCGGCTTGGCCAGGCCCCAGTCCACCACCAGGGTCTCGCCGTGCTTGCCCACGATGATGTTGCCCGGCTTCAGGTCGCGGTGGAGGATGCCCCGACCGTGCGCGTAGTCGACCGCGTTGCACACGTCCACGAACCGCCTCAGGAGCCGTCGCAGCTCGAGCGACCTCCGCCCGGGGTCGAGCTTCAGCGCCGGGTCCCTGAAGAAGGCCAGGATCGCCACCTTGAGGCTGTCCCCCCGGATGAACCGCATGGCGTAGTACGGGCGGCCGTCGTCGTAGGTGCCCAGGCCGTAGACCGGCACGATGCCGGGGTGCTCGAGCCCGCCGGTGATCTCGGCCTCGAGCATGAACCGATGACGGCTCGAAGGGTCGTCGGCGTGCGCGTCGAGGATCTGCTTCAGGGCGACCTCGCGGTTCAGCTCCGAGTCCATGGCCACGAACACGGCCCCCAGGCCCCCGCGAGCGTGGGGGCGCAGCACGCGAAACCGGTGTCCCTCGCTCCGCGCGTTGCTCGTGTGGTAGGTCACCGTGGGGTCGTCGGCCTCGGGCTCGGTGGAGCCGGGGCTCACGTTCTTGAGCGTCACGCTGAGCTCGGGATCGCCCAGGGCGTCGAGCCGGTCGCGGGTGGACGCGCCGATCGGGATCGCGGCCAGGCTGCTCTGCGGGTCCCCCCCGTGCTTCTTGAGATGCCGGTCGGCCAGGGCCTGGACCGCGGCGAGGTCGTCGGCGTCGAGCGGCCCCTGGGCCTGGAGGTAACCGGCCAGGGAGCGCGACCGGTCGAGCGTCCACGAGCGAAAGGCCGCGATGAGCCGATCCTGGTCGATCAGCCCGACCTGGAGCGCCACGAGCCCGAAGATCAGGTCCCGGTCGGGTGCGGCCATCGCGTCGTCTCCATGAGGGGCATCGGGGCCCCCACCCCTGCGGCCCGCCTCGGCGGCGAGACCTCTCGAAGTGGATTCTCTCACGACGGACGAGGCTCCGCACCCGAATTCGCCGCGAGTCGTGACGCAAGCCCCGTTCGGGTTTGGAGATCGTCCGGCGCGCGGGTTGCCGCTATGCTGGGGCGAGTCGCAGGCGTGTTCGGGCGAACGGATCGGGGAGGCGTGATGGAACTGGTCAATCTCGGAAGCTCGGGCGTGAAGGTCTCGCGGATCTGCCTCGGCTTCATGACCTATGGCAGCAGCCGGTGGAGGCCCTGGGTGCTGGACGAGGAGGAGAGCCGCCCCTTCTTCCGCCGCGCGTGGGAGGCCGGCATCAACTTCTTCGATACGGCCGACATGTACTCCGACGGGGCGAGCGAGGAGGTCCTGGGCCGCGCCCTGCGCGACCTGGCCATCCCCCGCGAGCAGGTCGTCATCGCCACCAAGGTCTTCAACCCGATGGGCCCGAGCCCCAACGAGCGGGGGCTCTCGCGAAAGCACATCAGGCACGCGATCGACGCCAGCCTCAGGCGTATGAAGCTCGATTACGTGGACCTCTACCAGATCCACCGGTTCGACCCGGGCACGCCCGTGGAAGAGACGCTGGAGGCCCTGGACGCCGTGGTCAAGGCGGGCAAGGCGCTCTCGATCGGGGCGTCGTCCATGTACGCGTGGCAGATGGCCAAGATGCTGCGGGCCTCCGAACGCCACAGCCTGGCCCGGTTCGCGACCATGCAGAACCACTACAACCTCGTGTATCGCGAGGAGGAGCGAGAGATGATCCCGCTCTGCCGCGACGAGGGGATCGGGCTCATCCCCTGGAGCCCTCTGGCCCGAGGGTTCCTCGCGGGCAACCGCCGTCGCGAGGACCACGGCGAGACCAGCCGCGCCAAGACCGACGACTTCGCCCACAAGCTCTACTACAACGACGGCGACTTCGCGGTGGTCGACCGCGTGGGGGAGATCGCCGCGGCGAGGGGCGTGTCGCACGCCCAGGTCGCCCTGGCCTGGCTCCTGCACCAGCCGGGAGTGACCGCGCCGATCATCGGGGCCTCCAAGCCGTACCACCTGGAGGACGCCCTCGCGGCGACGTCCTTCAAGCTGGACGACGCCGAGCTCAAGGCCCTGGCCGAGCCCTACCAGCCCCACCCGATCCTCGGGCACCAGTAAGGCGGGTCACCCTTCCGGGCCGCTCTCGATGGGGGCAGCCGGATCCACAATCCCCCCTCTGGTCCCCTCTCCCCGCTCGCGGGGAGAGGGTCAGGGTGAGGGGGCTTCATCCCGCCATGTGGCTCATCCGGCGATGGCCCGCGACCCAGCCCCCCGACCTGTCCTTACGGGCGGCGGTACTGGCCGATGACGGCGCACGAGAGGGGGTCCAGGTGGACCGGGTACGGGTACCGGCCGGGGTTGTCGCAGAGGTGCTTCTGGATCAACCACTGGTCGACCGAGATGCGGAACCTGAGGTGGTTGATCCGGTCGAGGTCGCGTTCGACGGCAACCGGGTTGCCCTGGGCGGCGTGGCGAGTGAGCTTCTGCTCGCGATGGGACAGGAGATGCTCGGCCCGGGCCTGGTTGCCCATCTCCTGAAACGCCCCCGAGGTCAGGGGGGTCAGGCCCGTCCAGGTCTCCCCGGGTGGCTTGTATCGCTGGGCGGAGGCGGGCGTGGTCCAGAGCAAGGCGGCCGCGAAGCCTGCCAGCACGATCGAGCCTCGGTATCGAAGATTGAGCATTGATCCCCCCGCCGACGATTCGCTTTCCGGTCCCCGGCGGGAGTCCACCACACGAATGGGGCAGGCTCCGGGCGAGGCCCGAGGCCACGCAACGCGATCGGCCCGGAATCCTCGTCCGCGATCTTCTCTGCGAAGAGCGGGATGGGATTCCGGGCCGGAAATTGCGAGACGGTGCCCGGCCCCTTTCCCCCTGGCGAGGAAAGAGGGCCGGACGGCGAAGACCACGCCTCGGGCCGGGTTCAGGGGGCCTTGGGGGCCTCGACCTGGGGCTTGGGCTTGGTGGCGTCGGCCTCGGCGTTCACGAATTCGTAGACGCCGATGCACATCTCGTCGTTGGTCTGCTCGCCCCAGGTGACCGTTTTGGCGGGCTTGTTCTGGTTGGCGGGGTTTCCGTCGGAGTTGTCGAAGTGGGCGACCATCTCCAGGTGCGTGCCCTTGGGCAGGGGGATCGGCTCGACGAAGGCGTAGGTCCCCTGCCAGTTGAAGTTCCAGCGCTTGATCTCGATCAGGGGGATGCGTGTCTTGTCGGGCAACACGGCGGTGAAGGTGAAGTCCTTGCCCAGCCAGTGCATGTGCGGCATGACCGAGGTGAGCAGCACGTCGCGAGACAGGGGGCGGCTCATGAGGGCGGCCTTCGTGCTGCCCTTGACCTCGTAGTTCGTCTCGCCGGGGGGGATGACCAGCACGTCCTTGAAGAAGTCCTCGAGCTCGGGCCGACGCCCTTCGGCCCTCATGGCCTCGGCCTTCTGCATCATGCCCGGCAGCATGACGGTGGGGACCGTCGGGAACAGGAACCCGGTCTTGACCTGCTTGGGCAAGGGCTTGTCCGACAGGTACAGTCCGACCGTCGTGGCGTCGGCCTCGACCTTCCCGCTCCTGTGGTAGTGGACCTGGATCAGCACGTCGGCCCCGGCCGGGAGGATGTAGCCCGAGCCCTCGGGGGCGTAGCGGGGCATGCTGCCGGGGGTCCAGATCGGCAGGAACCCGCGCAGGGGGACACCCGGCCCGAACCCGCCCACCGCCGCGTAACCGGGCCCGTCGTTCTTCGCGTCGAGCTTGCGGGCGGTGCCCGAGGGGTCGATCCCGGCGATGATGTGGTGGACGACCTTGCGGTTGCCGGGCTTGAAGTCCACGGCGCGGATCCAGCGGTCCTCCTTGAAGTCGGTCTTGAGGACGAACACGCGGAAGTCGTCGTCGCCCGAGGCCGCGAGCTCGTACGGCTCGGGCATGGTCAGCACCAGGTCGGGCTCGCCCAGGGTCCAGTCCGAAGAGAACTTGCGGGGCTCGGGGGCGTCCTTCGGGTCCCCCTCGGGGCTGCCGGCCTCGGCCCAGGCGGCCAGGGTCGCAATCTCGGCGTCGGACAGCACGCGCTGGTCGCGGAACGGGCCGCCCACGTCGGTGGAGGCGGGCCAGGGCGGCATGAGCCGCTCGCCGGTCACGTGGGCGAGGTCCCCGGCGCGTTTCCGGGCCTGCTCGTAGGTAAGCAAGGGGAACGGGGCGACCTGTCCTGGCCGGTGGCACTCCTGGCAATTCTTCTGGAGGATCGGGGCGATGTCTTTGGAATAGGTGGGGCCCTCGGCCCGGGCGAGGCTTCCATACGGGATCGCCAGGACACCAAGCCATCCAAGGACGATGCGACATCGCATGCGGGGGCTCCTCCGCGGTTGAGCATGGGCACGGCGGACCGCGCGCGCGGAACCGCTCTCTGGCCCAGTGTACCCGCCCGGGAACCCCCAGGTTTCAAGAAACCTCGCGCCCAGGCCCCGGCCTTCCCGATCCGGTCCAGGGCCCCGGCCCGCCGTCGGAAGAAGTCCCATCCAGGATCGTTCAGGCGAGAACTTCCCGTCGCAATTACGCTCCGATGCGGATTTCCCCGAGGACTGGGGGCGGCCAGAGCCCGGCCTCGGCCCATCGGAGCTAGAGTTGTTTTGACGGGCCCCATCCGCGCAAGGTAGCGGATGGGCCCGGGGAGACAACAGTCATGCGAGTTTCCAGACGGAGCGCCCGAAGGCGATCGGGCATGGCGGCGGTCGAGCTGGCCTGCGTGGTGCCGATCTTCTTCACGCTGATCTTCGCCCAGTTCGAGGTCGCGAGGATGGGGATGGTCAGCCAGATGATGACCATCGCGGCGCGCGAGGGCGCACGCACGGCCGTCCTGTCCACGACCACGACCCAGGCCACCGTGGTCAACAAGATGAACGCCGTGCTGGCCAACACGGGCATCCCCCTGGGCACCTACACCATCACGCCCTCGAACTGGGCCACCTCGGCCAACGGCACGTCGATCACGGTCAAACTGAGCCTGCCCTACAACCAGGTGAGCTGGTTCCCCGTGCCCAAGTTCTTCGCCGACTCCATCCTGAGGACGGAGGCGACGATGAGCAGCGAACGCCCGTGAGATCACCGACGGAGGGCGGCACACACATTCAGGGGAGCGGAATCATGAACGCGAGGATCGCCCGGCGCAGGGTCTTCCGGAGCCGGCCGGGCAAGGTGATGGTGATGACGATGCTGCTCATGCCCGTGCTCTTCGGCACCACGCTCATGTCCAGCGACACCGCTGTGCTCGTCAACGCCGAGGCCCAGATGAAGTCCATGGCCGACGCCTCGGCCCTGGCCGGGGCCATGGCCCTGGCCGCCGAGACCCGGCTGCAGAACGCGACCGACATTTCCTCGCTGATGACCGACGCGCGGTCCAGGGCGATCACGGTGGCCTCAAGGAATTCCGTGCTCGGCGTGTCCGGCGTGCTGGCCAACAACGTGTCCAACACCATGTCCGGCGATATCGTGATCGGCACGCTCTCGCCCAGCGACTCCACCTCGACCATGGTCTCCACCGCGGGGTCGCAAACGCTCTACAACGCGGTGACCGTCACCGCCCGTCGCGACAGCTCCCACGGCGGACAGATCCCCACCTTCTTCGGCGGGCCCCTGGGCATCGGCTCGCGGGACATGACGGTCAAGAGCACCGCGATCGCCCAGAATTACCAGATCCGGGGGATGCAGAGCGTCAACAATGGCGGCGTGAACCTGCTGCCGATCGTGCTCGACAAGGCCAACTACGACGCCATGATGAGCCGGACGACCGCCGATCAGTATCGGTACACGGAGAGCAGCTCCTCGGTCTCGGCGGGGGCCGACGGCGTCCCCGAGTCTCAGCTCTATCCCACGGGAACGGGCAACCCCGGCAACTTCGGCACGGTCAAGATCGGCGTGACCAACAACAGCACCTCCACCCTCGTGAGCCAGATCACCGACGGCATCTCGGCCGCGCAGATGGCGACCTTCCCCGGGGGGAGGATCGAACTGAACACCGCGCTGAGCCCGCCCTCGATCACCTTCGGGGGTAACCCCGGCCTGAGCGCGGGAATCAAGTCGGCGCTGACGGCGAAGATCGGCGAGACGGCCGTCATCGGCATCTACGACCAGACCGGGGGCAATGGCAACAACTCCACGTACCGCGTGGTCGCCTTCGCCCCGATCCGGATCATGGCCGTGAACTTCCAGGGCAACCCCAAGTACGTGGTGGTTCAGCCCGCCCTGATCAACGACCCCTCCTTCATCCCGGGGACGGTCGAGACCGCCTGGACCAAGGGGGGGGCGGTCCGGGTCCTGCTGGCCCGCTAGGGCCGCCCGCGAGGCCGGAAACGGCCGATCCGTACGCGCGATGATGAGTGGCGCTCGTGAAGGCGAGCCTCGCCGCCGGAGGGCCGCGCGTTGACGTCCACGTGCTACGCCGGGTCGGTCCCATGTTGCCCAGAGTTCTCACGGTCGGACCGGCCCCAGGAATCCGCAACATGCTGCGATCCTGTGGCCTATACCTTGATTGGAGGGCACGGGGGCTTCGGAATCCCCCTGATGCACAACCGCTCGGAAACCGCGCCTCCCTCATGTTTCAGGAGAAACTCCGATGATGAAGTTTGTTGCCAACGCCCGCAAGTTCTTCAGCGACGAGTCCGGCGCCACCATGGTCGAGTACGGCCTGATGGTCGCCCTGGTCGCCGCGGTCTGCATCGGCGCCGTGACGCTGCTGGGCACCGCGATCAACACCACCTTCACCACCATCACAGGCAGCCTCTGAGCCTGGATCGCGGTGACATGGCTCGAGGGGCCCGGGACGTCCTTGCGGCGTCCGGGCATCTCGACCCCGACGCGAAAGCCACCCCCCGCAACGAAAGCCGGCCGTGAACGACCTGCGAAGTCCGATCCGAATGATCTCTGCGGCGAGTGCCCTGGCCACCGTGACCGTCGCGAGTCGGTTCCGCGTGGCCAGCTCGTTGCCCCTGCCCGACCGATCGTAGCGGCGATCCGGGTCGATCGGGCGTGTCGCCCAGCCCTCGCCCCCCTCTCGCCCCGAGTCGATCCCCCATGAGAACGCAAACCCTGATCGTGCTGCTGCTGGCCCTGGCCTTCGGCGGGATCGCCGCCGTGGGCGTGGTCATGTTCACGGGCGGAGAGCCGAAGGCCGCGGACATGGCGACCATCGTGGTGGCGGTCGCCGAGGTGCCCCGGGGCAGCATGATCACGGCCGAGGCCGTGACGGCCCGTCAATATCCCAGGGACCTGGTGCCCGCGGGCGTGGTCTCCCGGGTGGAGGACGCCGTGGGACGCGCGGCCCTGTCGCCGATCGTCCGGGACGAGCCCCTGATCGAGGGCAAGCTGGCGCCGAAGGGGGCGGGCCGGGGGCTGGCCTCGCTGATCAAGAAGGGGATGCGCGCGATCACGGTCCAGACCCCCAACGTGGCCACCGGGGTCGCCGGATTCATCGTCCCGGGAAATCGCGTGGATGTGCTCATGACCTTCAACGAGACGGGGGCGAGCACGGCCGCGAGCGCCGCCGCGATCACCCTGCTCGAGGACGTGGAGATCCTGGCCGTGGACCAGAACGTGGACGCCCCGGCCGAGAACAAGGTGGACGCCGCCCAGATGCGCTCGGTCACGCTCTCGGTCACGCCCGATCAGGCGACGAAGCTGACCCTGGGGCAGAATCGAGGTACAATTCACCTGTCGTTGCGAAACTCGACCGACGAGACGCATAAAGCGTCCCGTCCGGCCAGCATGGACGACCTGAGCGGGGGGGCCTCGTGGGACCAGAGGCTGAAGGGCGTGATCACCGAGCTGAACCGCAACCAGGCGTCCCGGCGCATGGCCGGCCCCGCACCTCCCCCCCCGCCCGCCCCGTCCGGACCTCCGCCCCGCGTGATTCGTACCTTCAAGGGGACCCGCGAGGGAAGCGCCCGCATCGACCACGGCGCCTCTCCGGCCTTGAGGTAGACATCCCGATTTCAGGGAGGTAGCGGGATGGATGTTTGCGTGATCTGCGACCAGGTCGCCCTGGGCACCCGAATTCGCGAACTCCTCGCCGCCTCGGGCAAGACGTGCCCCGCCGACGCGATCCTCCCGATCGGGCAGGCCGGGCCCTACCTGGCGAAGGCCAGGCCCGACGTGGTCGTGGTGGCCCTGGGGCCCGACCACGAGGTGGCCCTGGGCACCGTCTCGCGCCTGCGCGAGGTCACCACCGCGCCCATCCTGGCCATCGGATCGGTGTCGGATCCCAGGGCCGTCCTGCGCATCCTCCGCGCCGGCGCCGCGGACCTTGTGGACGAGAACGACCTGCAGACCGACCTGATCGACGCGATCTCGCGGGCCCGGGCGCCTCGCGACGGGTCGGCCTCGCCCGGACGATTGCTCTCGGTGCTCGCCCCCAGCGGGGGCAGCGGGGCGAGCCTGATCGCGGCCAATCTCGCGGTCGCGATGGCCAAATCGCACGAGCGCACGCTCCTGCTCGACCTGAAGCCCCGATGCGGCGACCTGGCCGCCATGCTCGACCTGAAGCCCACCCACACGATCCAGGACCTCTGCCGGGTGACCAACCGGATCGACCGCGTGCTCATGGAGCAGACCCTCGCGGTCCACCCCACGGGGGTCCGCCTCCTGGCCTCGGCTCGCGGCTTCGGCGAGGGCCCCATCACGAGCGAGGGCCTGGAGCGGATCATCGAGCTGGGCCGGTCCCAGTTCCCCCGCGTGATCGCCGACGCGGACCCCGCGATCACGCCCGAATCCCTGGGCGTGCTCAAGGTCAGCGACGAGATCCTCCTGGTCATGAGGCTCGAGTTCAACTCCCTGCGCAACGCCAAGACCCTGCTCGACCACCTGGAACGCCAGGGGATCGAGTCCAAGCGGGTGCACCTGATCGCCAACCGCAAGGGGCAGCCCAAGGAGATCGCCGCGGCCAAGGTCGAGGAGGCCCTGGGGCGCACCTTCTTCGCCGTGATCCCCGACGACCCCAAGGCCGCCCTCGGGGCCCAGAACAACGGCGAGCCCGTGCTCAAGGACTACCCCTCCTCGTGGCTCTCCAAGGCGATCCTCAAGCTGGCGACCGCGCTCGATTCCCTGCCGACCCGGCCCGGCCCCGGCCGCTGAGCCTCGCCGCCGAGCCTCCGTCCCGACGGCCCGCCTCCTCGCGAGGCGTTTCGTACCGACCCTCCCCCTGGCCCGCGCGTGACCTACTCTTGAGGTGGACCGCGATCGCGATCGACCTTCGAGGGTGGAACCCATGTCCGGACTGCTTGGCAACCCGCTGTCGTCAACCGCCTCCGACGTCTCGGCCGAGGAGAGGCAGCTCCGCTACAAGCGCGAGCTGCACCAGAAGATCATCTCGAGCATGGACCTGAGCATCCTGGGCAAGACCGACCCGGAGCAGCTCCGCATCGAGGTCCGCAACGCCGCGATCGAGCTCTGCCAGAGGAGCACGGACCTGCTGAACCTGACCGAGCGCGAGCGGCTGATCGAGGAGGTCATGGACGAGACCTTCGGCCTCGGCCCGCTCGAGTCGCTCATGAAGGACCCCACCATCTCCGACATCATGATCAACGGCCCGAAGACGATCTACGTCGAGCGCAAGGGCCGGATCGTCAAGTCGGACGTGGTGTTCAACGACGAGAAGCACCTGCTGCAGATCGTCCAGAGGATCGCCGGCCGCGTGGGCAGACGCGTGGACGAGACCACCCCGCTGGTCGACGCCCGTATGGCCGACGGGTCGCGATTCAACGCGATCATCCCGCCCCTGGCGCTCGACGGGTCGGCCGTGTCCATCCGCCGGTTCGGCTCCAAGCCGCTCATGATGCCCGACCTCGTGGGCTTCAAGGCGCTGGCGCCCGAGATGGCCGACTTCCTGGCGGCGTGCATCGCCAGCCGGCTGAACACGGTGGTCTCTGGCGGGACGGGCTCGGGAAAGACGACCCTTCTGAACTCGCTGTCGTCGTTCATCCCGGCCGACGAGCGCGTGGTCACGATCGAGGACGCCGCCGAGTTGCGGCTCCAGCAGCCCCACGTGGTCCGGCTGGAGACCCGCGCCAAGAACATCGAGGGCACCGGCGAGATCACGACCCGCGACCTCGTGAAGAACGCCCTGCGCATGAGGCCCGACCGCGTGATCATCGGCGAGTGCCGAGGCGCCGAGACCCTGGACATGCTGCAAGCCATGAACACCGGCCACGACGGGTCCATGACCACCGTGCACGCCAACGACACCCGCGACGCCGTGGGGCGCATGGAGATGATGATCGGCATGGCGGGCTTCGACCTGCCGATCTGGATCATCCGCCGCCAGATCGCCTCGGCCGTGCACATCATCGTCCAGGCCGCGAGGCTCACCGGAGGGGTGCGCAAGATCCTCAAGATCAGCGAGATCACCGGCATGGAGGGGGACGTGGTGAGCATGCACGACATCTTCGTCTTCAAGCAGACCGACGTGGACGCCGACCGCGTGGCGCAGGGCTACCACATGTCCACGGGCATCCGCCCGAAGTGCATGGACCGCCTGGAGACCGGCGGGTTCCGCCTCCCTCCGTCCACGTTCGAGCGCCGCCAGCTGAATTGAAAGGGCGGGGCGCCCCCGCCCCTGGCCGGGAGGACGCGATCCGCCGGGAATTTTGCAATCAAGGTTGATGTCCATGTCCACATCGATTCTCAGCCTGGTCACCTTCTTCGCCGTCGCCCTGGGCGTGGCGGGGGTGTATTCGATCTTCGCGGACCTGTTCCTGCGGGACCGCACTCGCGTGAACAGCCGCGTGGACGACGAGTTCCGCAAGAAGCAGAGGGACCGCGCCGAGCGGTCGTCCCTGTTCCGCAACCTGGGCAAGCTCGCGGCCGAGGCCGAGGGGCAGAACCCCAGGAAGACGCTGGCGCAGAAGTACGCCTCGCTCATCGAGCAGTCGGGGCTGGAGACCACGCCGGCGAGGGTGATCACGATCTCGGTCGTCCTGGGCGTGGGGCTCTCGGCCCTGCTGGGCGTGGCCATGAGGGGCCCGATCTGGGCCGCCCTTGGCCTGGCCGTGGGCGGGGCCCTGCCCACCCTCTTCGTGAAGCACAAGAAGGCCGCGAGGCTGGAGAAGCTCCGGTCGCAACTGCCCGACGCCTTCGACCTCATGTCGCGCGTGATCCGCGCCGGGCAGACCATGTCGCAGGCCCTGCTCGCCGTGGCCGACGAGTTCACCCCGCCGATCGCCGCGGAGTTCTCCTACTGCTACGAGCAGCAGAACCTGGGGCTCCCGCCCGACGCCGCGTACGGGGACCTCTCGAAACGAAACGACCTGGTCGAGATCAAGCTGTTCGTGCTGGCGATCCTCGTGCAGCAGCAGACCGGGGGCAACCTCGCGGAGCTCCTGGACAAGCTCTCGGCCGTGCTCCGCGAGCGGTCGCGGATCTGCGGGGTGGTCCAGACGCTCACGGCCGAGGGCCGCATGCAGGCGATGATCCTGATGGGCCTGCCCTTCGTGATCTTCCTGGTCATGCTCGTGCTGAACCCGGTCTACGCCAAGCAGCTCTTCCTCTACCCCAAGCTCATCTGGATCACCCTGGGCAGCGAGCTCATGGGGGCGTTGTGGATCCGCAAGATCATCAACTTTGAATACTAGCCGCCTCCCGGCTGGGGGCCATGAACCATGAAAAGCGTGTGGATGTTGCCGATGCTCATCATGCTCGCCGCCCTGTGCGTCGGCGGGATCGTGGTGGTCCTCATGTCGGGCCGCAAGGCGAAGCTCGACGACCGCATAAGGAACCTGAACGCGGGCCCGGGGGCGTCGCACTCGGGGACCTCCGCGCCCGTGCGCAAGATGGCGACCGAGGCCCTGCCCAGGATCGGCACGCACCTGCTCCCGACCGACGAGCAGGAACGCACGAGGCTCCAGGGGCGGCTCATGCAGGCCGGGCTCTACGGCCGGCAGGCGATGGTGGCCTTCCTGGGGGCGAAGCTGATCCTGATGGTCGGGCCGGGGCTGATCGGCCTGAGCCTCGGGCTCCTCGGCCTGCTGCCCCTGAAGCCCGCCGCGATCTACGGGGCGTGCCTGGGCCTGCTGGGCATGGTCGGCCCGAGCCTCTGGCTCGACCGTAAGAAGAAGGCGAGGCAGGCCTCGTTCCGCAGAGGCCTGCCCGACGCCCTGGACGTGATCGTGATCTGCGTGGAGGGCGGCCTGAGCCTGGTCGGGGCCCTGAGGCGGGTCTCGGGCGACCTCCGCGCGGTCCACCCCGAGCTGGCCATCGAGCTCGAGATCGTCCAGCGCGAGGTGCAGCTGGGCCAGACCGCGGGCGAGGCCCTGAGGCGCCTGGGCGAACGCGCCGACATGGAGGAGGTCCGCAGCCTGGCCTCGGTCATCATCCAGTCCGAACGCTTCGGAGCGGGCCTGAACAAGTCGCTCAAGATGCACGCCGACACCCTGCGCATGAAGCGCCAGCAACGCGCCGAGGAGATGGCCCAGAAGGCCGGGACCAAGGTCCTCTTCCCCACGCTCCTGTTCATCTTCCCGGCGATCTTCGTCGTGATCCTCGGCCCGGCGATGGTCCAGATCAGCAACACCCTGCTCAAGTTGAACAAATGACCTTGGGGTTGGTTTTTGTTGTGTTCCGTGAAAGGAGACCGCCATGCGTCCCGCAACCCTGCTCCTGCTCCTCAGCCTGATCGCCCCCGCGCCTCCGCCGCTTCCCGCCCCTTCGCAGACGATCGACCGTGTGGAGGAGGACTGGGAGCTGGTGATCGCCCGGCCCGACCTCCCGGCGGCGGGGCCCCAGATCACCACCACGATGAGGCCCGCGGGCCTGACCTCGTCGCCCGTGATCAACTTCAACCTGAACTACCGCGACAGGCCCCAATTCCAGGCCGGCGGCCTCCAGATCCAGGGGTGGAACGAGAGCAACCTGCTGGGACTGGCCACCGAGGGCCACGCGCCCCTCGCGACCGTGAACGAGACCATCACCTGGACCCAACGCATGACGCTCTCGGGCGGGTCGCTCGAATACGAGGTCCGTTCCGGCCACTCGACCACCTGGGGCGACTTCGGCGGCGACGACCTGAAGGTCTCGTTCCCCTCGACCGCCTCCAACCTGGGCGAGTATGACCCGACGATCTCGGCCCAGAAGTCGGGCATCGGGTGGCAGTCCGACCACGTGACCTCGATGAAACTGGTGCGCGTGAGGTACTACTCGAACGGGAATCTGGTCTCCACCGACGACGCAGCGAGGGTCGTCCACTCGCTCGACTCGCAATGACACCGTGGTAGGCCAGAACGTCCCCCGAGAACGACGAAGGAATTCGTCTTGAGGAGGGAGGGGCCGGGACGTAAGATCGCGGCGCGAACGGGGTCACTCACACCCAGGAGTCCGCGACCATGCGTCTGCCCCGCCCCCGGTTCTCGATGCGTGGCCTCTTGTTCGCCATCGCCCTGCTCGCGGTACTGCTCAGCGTGGGGATGGCCGTGCAGGATCGGTACTTCCGCGTCAAATCCACCCGGGTCTATTCGGTGGCCGACCTGATGGATCCGGCCGCCCCGACGACCACGGAGCTACCGCGGTTGGCGTCCGTGCTGAGCACCGCGCCGATGGCCGACACGTGGTGGTCCCCGAAGCCCACGATCACGCCATTCTTCTTCGACAAGAGCCTGATCGTCCGGCACACCCCGAAAGGGCACGATCAGCTCATCGCCTGGCTCCGTCAAGAAAGGCGAAGGCGATACGAGGACGAGGCCCGAGCCGCCAGGGTCCGGTGAGGGTCTCGCCCTTGCTTTTTTGACCGTTCTACCAGGGCCCGGGCGTGCTCGCGATCGTGCCCCGGGCGTCTATCGCTTCACCGGCTCGCGAAGGCTTGCCTTCTGGATCGCGGAGTCCTGGCCGGCGGCCGATCCCCGGGCGATGAGGCTGTCGATCTCCTGCGCGGCCTCGGCCAGTTGCGGGGAGTTGGGGCTGGTCTCTCGGGCGAGGGCCACATGCTTGCGGGCCTCGTCGTACTTGTGGTCGAGGCTCAGGGCGAAGGCCAGGTTCAGGTGGGCAT
This sequence comes from Planctomycetales bacterium, assembly GCA_031411935.1. Taxonomy (GTDB): domain Bacteria; phylum Planctomycetota; class Planctomycetia; order Isosphaerales; family Isosphaeraceae; genus JAQGHR01. The sequence goes on from JANOBY010000185.1 coordinate 15,669, forward strand.
CGCTCTCGAGCCCGCCGGCCTTGCGGAACTCGGCCAGGGCCTCGTTCGGGTGGTTCGTGCGGCCGAGCAGCACGCCGAGGTTGTTGTGGGCGCGGGCCAGGTCGGGTTGCCTGGCGATCGCCTGGCGGAAGAGGGCCTCGGCCTCGGCGTCCTTGCCTTGCAGGGCCAGGCTGTACCCGCGGTCGCAGAAGATCTCGGCGTTGCCGGGGCTGGCTTTGAGCGCCGCGTCGTAATACGGGGCGGACTCGGCGAACCGGCCGGCCTGGTCGAGCAGGACGGCCAGCCGCAGGGGGGCGTCGGCGCGTCGAGGGTCGCGGCGGGCGGCCTCCCGGTAGGCGGACATGGCCTTGTCCACGTCCCCCTGCTCCTCGAACGACCGGGCGAGCGAGACCTGCACGTCGGCCACGGCCTCGGGCTTGAGTTCCCCGGGCGCGGGGCGGGCGGGACGGGCATTGTGGCGAGGCGTCTGGTTGCAGCCCAGGAACAGCAGGCACGCGATCGCGAGGGCGGCGATCCGGAGTGTTGGAGTCTTGCGCGTCATGCCTGCTCTCCTCGGACGACTGCGTTGAAGAACGACCGCGAAGGACGGGATCAGGGCTGGTTCGCCGGCGAGGACGAGGTGGTCCCGGTCGAGACCCGGGGCCCCGCCTGCTCGGTCCGGTAGAGCGCCCCCTGATGGAGGATCAACGCCTCGTCGCCGCGAAGGGCCCGCGTGGGGGCTCGCCCCACGACCACGCGCTCGGGCGGGATCGGGAACGGGCTCAGGGCCAGCGATTCGAGCACGGATTCGCGCCTCTTCTCGTCCAGGCCGGGCTCGCCCGAGCGCTGGATGAGTACGGGCTGGAAGGTGAAAGGCATCCGCGCCCCGATTTCGGCCAGTCGGTCCTGCCCCCGAGGTTTCAGCCTCGCGGTGCCGGCCACGAAGTCGTAGGAATAGAGGGTCAGGGCCGAGGCCTCCCCCTTGCGCACCTGGGCCGTGTTCACCTCGTGCATTCGCGCGCCCAGGGGGGGACGCTCGAACTCCTCGGGGAAGCCCAGGAACGCCTCTTGCAGATGCCGCTTGCATCGCGAACGCGCCAGGAACGACCGATGCGAGCAATGCCCCGGAGTGCACCCAACCGGTGCCGACGACGGGGCGACCTCGGGCGAGAGCGGGGGAAAAGGCGCGAACCCGGGGCCAGGTCCGGGCGAGACGACGAACGGCGCGGGCGCCTCGGGCAGGGCCGGAAGGTCGGTCGGCGCCTGGGCCCGGGCCTCCACGCCCGCGATCGCCAGGCACGCAGGCACAGCCAGGCGGACGATGATGAGACGGGGCAAGGGCATGGCGAAACGGCCTCCTTCGGGCGACGGTGCGGTGGATGGACCTGGCCAATTCCAGATTCCGGATGGATATCTTGCCCAAATGTTCAGTTCATCAACCAACCCTAGTTCAGGCAACCGATCGTTTTGAACTCTGGAATCTGGAACCCGGAAATCAGAAATCCCTCCCCGCTCAATTCGAGAACCCCACCGGCCCTCGCACGTATTTGCGTTCCAGACGCAGATGCCGGCCGATGCGCAGGGGATCGGCACCGTCGGTGGTGCTGCGGAAGTCCTTGCCGGTTCGGCCTTCGATCCGGCCCAGGAAGTAGAACTCCAGGTCGTTGGGGGCCCCCACCTCGTCGCCCGGAAGCGGAGGGATCTCGTTGGAGTCGAGGGCGTCGACCAGGTAGGGCGTGACCATCACGACCAGCTCCTTCTCGACCCGGTTGCTGGTGGTGTTGCTGAAGAACGGGCCGAGCACGGGCAGGTCGCCCAGGCCGGGGATGCGGGCGGTCTGGCCGTCGAGCGTGAGCTGCATGAGCCCCGCGATGGCCAGGGTCTGCCCCGGCTTGAGCTCGACCGTGGTATGCGCCTGGCGGGTGTTCAGGCCCGGCACCGGGCTGCCCCCGGCCACGAGCGTGGTGCCGATGGTGAAGTCGATCGAGCTGACCTCGGGGTCCACCGTCAGGCGGATCACGTCGTCCTCGAGGATCTCGGGCAGGAAGTCGAGCTGCACGCCGAACTTCTTGAAGTTCACCGTGATCGTTGAGGCCACGCCGGTCGCCCCCACCTGGGGGACGGGGATCGGGAACTCGCCGCCTGCGAGGAAACTCGCCTTGCGGCCGTTCAGGGCCATGAGATTGGGCTCGGCCAGGATCTTCAGGACCGAGTTGCGCCTCAGGGCATTCAAGAGGACCTCGAAATTCCCCTTCTGGAAGATGCCGAAGGCCGTGGTGCTCTCGATGGTATTGAGGACCGCGGCGCCCGTGAGCCGTCGGGCGGTCCCGGCGGGCTGGGGGGTCGAGAACGAGTCGATATTGCCGACCGCCCCCGAGGCCACCCCCGAGTTGTTCAGCTGGGTGCCGAAGATCGACCCGTTCTTGGGGTCGAAGCCCAGGATGTCGGCCCCGATCTGGCGGAACGCGGTCCGGTTCAGCTCGGCCACGCGCACCTTCAGGAGCACCTGCTGCGACCCCGGGACCCGCAGGAGGTTGAGGATCTTGATCCCCACATCGTCGCCGACGTCCCCCGGGGGCTCAGGCATCTGCATGGCCATGGCCGCGTTGCCGGCGCCGGCCATGGGACCGGGGGCCGCGGGGGCCGCCCCCGAGCCCGAGCCCGCCGTGGCCGTGGTGCTGACCGAGGTGCGCAGGGCCTTGAGAATCTGGGCAACCTGCGAGGAATCGCGAGCCTGCCCCTCGACCACCAGATGGTCGCCCACCTGGCCGAGCTTGATCTCGGCGTCGGGGAAGGTCTCCCGGAGCTGGCCGCGCAGGAGGTCGAGGTCGGGCATCACGCGGACCTCGAAGGCCACCGTCTGGCCGTTCGCGGTGGTGATGGCCAGGTCGGTCGAGCCCAGGCGGGTGCCTACCAGGCGGATCTGCCGCGCCGAGATCGGCACGAAGTCCAGCACGCCGGGGTCTCCCACGGCGATCGCCGGCTGGTCCCGGTTCCCGGCGAAGAGGTCCTGCTTGAGGGTGAGGATCTTGCCGTGGCCGAGCTTGACCTCGATCGCCGCGTCGCTGCGGTTGAGCCCCTCGACGAACGCCTCCACGGAGTTCGGCCCCTGGGCCGGGCGGGCGGGGATCTCGGGAAGGCGGGGCAGGCCGTCGGCGTCCTGAGCCCGGGCCGCCCCCCCGGCGGTCAGCGCCCAGAGCGCCAGGGCGAGGCACGCCGCGCACCGGGCCCGCACGCCTTGAGGGGCAGCGGTCGCTTTCGCTGGGATGGGGGTCCACATAACTCAACGCCTCGTCATGACCCGCCCGTTCGGCACAATCCACAAACTCCGTCTTGCTTATTCTCGTCCGATTGAGCCCCGGTCTTGAGCCCAGATTCGCGACCCTGCCGGTTGTAGGGGTCGGCCCGGCCCGGCGGCCTGCTGCCGGTTTCGGGACAATCCCGCGTTGGGGTTCTCCGCCACGCGCGTTATACTTGCGTGAAGTTTGCGGACGGAGGGCGCCTAGAATCCCCTGCGCCCGTCCCAAGATTTGTCGTCCCCCGACGAATCTCCCGATAGGCCCGCCGTTCAGGGGCATCGGCCCGCGATCGAACCCGTTCGCCGCTCGGATCGAAGAATCCGGAGACGATCGACAGGACGAAGGACGCTCCCGCGATGCGAAACTCGATCCGCCGACGAACCCTGCCGCTGGCCCTGGCCGCCGCGATCAGCCTGAGCCTGAGCACCCCGGCCCTCGCCGGCAAGGTCTCGTGGCTGGATGACGTGGTGCGATCGGCCGTGCGCGAGGCCGAGGTGGGCGCCCGCGTGGAGTCCCGCGCCGTCCGCTCGACCGGCCGGCTCTTCGCCCGCGAGGCCGAGGAGAGCCTGGAAGGCCTCGCCCGCCGCTCCGACGACCTCGCGCGCACCGCCCGCCGCGTGGAGGAGCCCGCCGAGGTCGCCCTGCGGACCCGGTTCGCCAAGCTCACCCGCGCCGAGCCCGAGATGGCCCGCACCTTCGCGGCGCTGGCCCCGGCCGAGAAGCGCCTGGTGGTCGAGATGGGCGAGACCGCCCAGAACCTCGCCCGCCGCTACCCCGGCCAGGCCGAATCGATGATCAAGAGCCTGGGCGTCGAGGGCATGTCGGCCGTGCGAGCCTACGGCGACGACGTGGCCGAGGTGATCGTCAAGGAAGGGCCCGAGTCCGTGAACGTCCTGCGCAAGACCGGCCGAGGCGGCTGGAAGTTCTACACCGACCAGATCCTGACCCACAAGAAGCAGCTCGCGGCCGCGGGCGTGCTGGGTGCCTTCCTCGCCAGCCCCGACAAGTTCGTGGACACCGCCGGCCGCGTCACGCAATACGCCGTGGAGCAGTTCGCCCGCGCCGGGATCCAGCTCGCCGGGGCCATCGGCGGAGGGGCCGCCCGAGGGCTCGAGACCGCCCTGGGCAGCGTACTCGCCCAGTACGGCCTGGACTCCGCGATCGCCCGAAAGGCCGGGATGATCGCCGCAGCCGGGGTCGCGCTCCTCGCCCTTCTCGTGATGCTCGGCCTGCCCCTGCGATGGCTCCTCAAGCCCATCACCTGGCCGGTGCGCATGATCCGGGGACGCCTGCGGGCGGCGTGAGCGGGCGAGCGTTTCGGTGCAACACGGAGGCCATCATGCATAAGATCGACCTGATCGCTCTCGATCGCGAGGACCGCCCTTTTCTCTTGGTCGAAGCCCAACGCCGTCCCGTGCCCGCTCCTGAAGCGTTGACGATCCTTCAGGAACTGTCCGAGGCGCGTGAGGCTCTGCCATATGGAAGGGCCATCCGGTTCGGTATGATCGCCGATCCCGACTCCATCCACCTGTACGATCTCGACCGAGACCCCCACCGACCCCTGGCTTCATGGGATACCGGCGAGATCCTGGGTCATTATGCGCCCGACATCCCCTCGAGCTTGCATGGCCCTCGGGGTGTCCCGGCCGACTCCATCGCAGGCCTGATCGGCTCATGGCTCCGCGACATCGGCCACCGTTGGAAATCTCCAACTCCGCCCGGGCTCGGAGATTGGCAAACCCTTGGCCTCCTGTCCAGGCTGACCGATGGCTCGACCTTGAGCGAGGTGCCCCTTGGCTTCGACGCTCTACGTTGAGACCAATTTCCTGATGGCCTACGCCAAGGGCCAAGACCCTTTCGCGGATACATTGCTCGACTTCGAGCTTTGGCCATTCCGACTCGCGATCCCCAACATCTGCATCATGGAATCGCTCTCGGTGCTCAACAACGAGAGCAAGTCGCGGAGGGTATTCGTCGAAAAGCTGCGATATCAGATCCGCGAGATCGAGAGGGATCGGACGTCCGCCCACGCCCGGGCGCTACAGGTGAATCTGGAACAGGCGGAGCTGGCCGCAGACCTGGTGCGGCGTGACATCGAAAATCGTCTGAGCGTCTGCCTCCATCTCGTTTGCTCGGACGCGGAACATTGCGAAGTCATCCCGCTCGATACCTCGCTGGTGGGCCTGAGCCTGGACAGTCCCATCCTGGAGGATGCGACAGACAACCTGATCCTTCTCAACATCCTCAATCACGCGATGCAGGCTGAGGCCGGGCCGAAGGCATTCTGGAGCGAGAACCGTCGAGACTTCGATCAGCTCTCCGTGACGGACATGCTCGGGAAATCGGGGATCAAGTACTTTCCCAAGGCGGAAGCGGCTGTTAGTTGGCTCAAGTCGCAGGAAATAGCGTGAACTCCCGGAAACTCGGCCCCCAGGAATCGCTCCCTCTGAAAAGGAGCTCCGCGTTGTCAAGATGTCCCGTATCGCGGCCGATCCTCGGCATCAGGACACGAACACCCTAAAATCATTCAGCTCCGCGAATTTGCGCTCAAGGACGGAGACTCGTCGATCGCGGGACACCCTAAGATCATGTCCAAGAACCGCAAGAGCCATCTTGATGCCCTGGAACGGCGGATCACCGGCGCGAAGCGGATTGCGCTTTTCGGGCATCGGGCCGTGGGCAAGACGACTTTGCTGGCCATGTTCTATCGCGAGGCCTCCAACGGTCGCGTGCCGGGCGTGCGCCTGGCCGCGATCGGGCCCAGCACCGCCGAGTATCTCGCCGCCAAGATCGCGCAGATCGAGGCCGGCGAGCCCCTGGCCGGAACGCTTTCCGAGACCGAGCTCAAGCTCCGGCTTTATCACGGCCCGGCGCGGTTTGATCTCATCGTGAAGGATTACCAGGGCGAGCATGTGACGCTGGGTTCGGACGCGTCGATCCAGGACTACTTCGCCGACTGCGACGCCGTGTTCCTCTGCCTCGACCCCGAGACCTCGGACCGCCCCGCCGAGCGCCGCAAGCGCCAGCAAGAGATCGAGGACCTTTTCGAGCGCTACATCGAGCAGTCCGACGACGCCACCGCGGGGCGTCCCGTGGCCCTGCTCGTGACGAAGTACGATCGCGTGCTCGACGACGGGGGTCCATCCCCCGACCGCGTGGAGGAGTTCATCGACGAGCATTACGGGATGACGAGCCACGCCCTGGCGAGCCACGCGCCGCACTCGGCCATGTTCGCCGTGAGCTCCTACGGGCGAGGCGTGAGCCGCGACGGACGCCCCCCGGCCGAGCTCCACCCGATGGGCCTGGAGGGGCCCCTGGGGTGGCTCGCCGAGCAGCTTGAGGTCAACGACCGCGAGCAGCTCGAATGGCTCTGGGACCTCGCGCCCGAGGACGTCCGCCGCCTTTCCAAGTGCGTGAAGGCCTACGAGCGACGCTACCCGAGATCGGACCACGGGCTGGTCTTCCGGCGCCGGGTCGCGGCCCTCAGGCGTCGCAAGCGGCTGAAGCTGTTCGCCAGGGCCGTGGGGGCCTCGGCCCTGCTGGCCGCGGGGCTCGCGGCCTACGACGCGCTGGGCTATCGCGGGGCGATGGCGGTCGAGAAGTCGGGAAGCCCGCCGGCGGTCGTCGAGCGGTCGTGGAGCGAGTTCCTGGCCTGGCACCCCACGCACCGATGGATCTTCCCCGAGGAGGACCGGCGGGCCCGCCAGCACCGCGACGAGTGGACCCTGCGGGCCGAGACCGAGCGCCTGGCCGCCGGCGTGGATCGCCCCGACCTCCCGACTCAGATCCAGGCCCGCAAGCTGGACTCCCCCGAGCTCGCGGGCGAGATCGCCAAGGTCGAGATGGCGATCGACCGCCAGAAGCACGACAAGGCCTGGCAAGCCCTGCGCGTGGCCGACCCCGCCGCGATCGAGAAGCCCGTTGAGCATCTGGCCTCGCTCCGCGCCTTCCTCCGCGAGTTCCCCGACACCCGCCACAAGGCCGAAGCCGTGGGCCTCTTGAAGAACCTGGAACGACGCGTGGAGCTGCGCCGAGACCTCGACGATCGCCAGATCGTGGACGCCATCATCCGCGCCTCGCAGGTCTCGGGCACCCCCCTGCGCGACCTGATCGACCGGTGCGAGTCCTTCCTGGCCGAGAGGCCCGAGAGCCGTTACCGGGCCGAGGTCCAGCAGCTCGCCGTGGACTACGCGAAGAGGATCGACGAGGCCGACATCAACCGCGCCCGCCAGGCCGACCGAGACACCCCGACCAATTTCGCCGTGAGACGCCAGCGCTATCAGGACTACCTGCAGAAGCACCTCACGGGCGGCTCGTACATCGGCGAGGCCAACAACGCCCTCGAAAAAATCGACCGCGAGCGGGACACGTATCAATACCGGCTGGCCTACGACCACTACGCGGCGCACCCCGACGACATCCCGGCCGTGGCCGCGAAGCTCCAGACCTACCTGAAGGCCAACCCCGACGGCCGCCACGTGAAGGATGCTCGCGTCTTCATCGCCTGGTGGGACAAGATCTCGGTGCCCAACGACTATCGCGTGGTCTTGCGCCGGGGCGAGGTCGAGCCCGGCGTAGGGAAGTACCTCGCAGGGAGCGGCCCCGACCTGAGCGTCGAGTTCTGGGTCGCGGGCGTGAAGTACGGCCCTTCACCGGTGGTCGTGGACTCGTACCGGCCGATCTGGGATTACGCCTTCCCCCGCGCGGTGAAGTGGAAGTATGGCGAGACGATCTCGATCCGGATCCTCGACAACGACTGGTCGGTCTCGGGCGTGTTCACCTTCAACACCGCGCAGGGGGACAACCTCGCCATGAAGATGCTCTCGGGCACGCTCACGCCGAGCAAGGGCGGCAAGACGAAGCTCGTCTTCACGTCCGACTTCGCCGTGCCCGTTTTATCCAAACCGGAGTGATGGAAGAGGAAGACCTCACCGCAGATGACGCAGATGAACGCAGATTTTCTTGTAGACAACTTCTCGTGCAGCACTCGCAATAGATCACCACTAAGCAGTTATCATGATCTGTGTCTATCTGCGTCATCTGCGGTGAGCTTTTCCTCTTCCATCCCATTCACGCCAAGGCCTCAGTCGCATGCGTTATGAGCAATTGGTTTATGGTAGCTTCCCGTTCTGGGATCGGGGCTACGCCGTGCTCGCGCATTCGCCGGGGTGCTTGCCCGGGTGGATTCAGGCCTTCCAGGCGGCGTGCCAGAAGTTTGGGGAGCGGCCCCGGGGGGCGTCCGAGCCGTTCCCGGGCGCGATGTTCACGGTCCGCGATCTGGCCGGGGCGAAGGTCTGGGCGGTGGTGGGCGTTACCACCCCGGGCGCCGACGATCATGGCCGCCCCGATGCCCTGGCGTTTCACGGGCTGATCGTGCGGGACCGCGAGTTCCGATCGGTCGGCTACGACCCGTTCGCCCTGGCTTCGTGCCTGCGGACGGACTGGAACGCCGGGACCTCGACCCTGGAACGAGGCGAATGCGAGCCCGCTCCTCCCGCTCAGGAGGCCTCGCCCGAGGCCCTGCGGATCGCCGCGCCCTTGAAGCGGGGCAGGCGCGTGGCGATCGAGTCGGGCGTGCCGATCGACGAGCTGGCCCGGTCGGTGTGGGCTGCGCTTCCGGCGTCCTGCCGCAAGAGGCTGTCGGTGGCGACCTGGGCCTATTGCAACGATCTGAGGTTTGACCTCCTCGCCGCGCCAAGGCTCGCGAGCCTGGCGCTGGACGCCTCGTATGTCGATCCCTCGGTCCGTCTCCCGGCGGCCCCTTCGCCCTGGGCGAGAACGAAGCCCTACTTGCTCGTGGCCGCGTCGGTGGCCCTGGCGGGCGTGTCGATCGCCACGGTTCGCGGGTTGATGGGCGAGGACGAAGACCCGATCCCGCCACTGGCCCTGGCCGAGCCAGATCCTCCTCCGGTCCGCGTGAAGGCGACCGAGCCCTCGGCCATCGCTCCCGCTCGGGGCGCCTACCGAGGGCCGATCGAGGATCCTGCTGAGGCCCGCGCGGTCGAGCAAGGCCTTGCGTCGCTGGGCTCGCGCCTGCTGGACCTCGACCCCGACGCCGCGCGGGGCCCGACCGCCTGGATGCTAGCGATCGCCGCCTTCCGCTACGAGGGGCGATGGCTGACCGACGAGGAGCTTGCGGCGATCTCCGCGAGCACCGCGCTCGGACGGTCGCGGGCCCTGGCCGACCACGCCAGGGTCCGCCTGTTCGCGGCCGACCGCCCCCTGCCCGAGGGCTTCGCGAGCGGCCCGTTGCGCTGGCAGCTCGACACGCTCGCCTGGTCGTTCCACCTGGAGCTTGCCCCCAAGCTCACGGCGGAGGAAGTCCCCTCGGCGCTGGCCGAGGCCCTGAGCCTGGACGAGCCGGTCTCGCCCAACCCGCTGGAAGCCGCCTACCCGGCCCTCGCCGATTACGCGCGCTTCCTGGGGCGTCTGCCTCAACGCCCATGAGCCCTCGACCGATCCGCTGCGCTTCGGGGTGCCATGCTTACGCGACGTAAGCATGCGATCGATGGCCGAGCCTGGGCCCATAACTGCCGCACTCATCCTTGCTGCGAGCCAGGCCGAATCCATGCTTACGTCCCGTAAGCATGGCACCCGAACCGTATGGGCTCAGCGGAAACCCCCGGCCCCCATCCCACCCATCATGCCGCCCATGCTTCCTTCGCCCAGGTCGGTCCATTTGTCGGTTTTGGCGTTGTAGATGTAGGTGTGGCCCTTGTGGTCGACCAGGGTCCCTCCGTCGTAGGTCTTCCACTTGCCCCTGGATGCGTCGTAGATGTGGGTGTGGTCGCCGAGGGAGACGACGGCGCGATCCTGTCCAACCATGGGCATGGGCTTGCCGCCCTCCTCGACCTCCAGGGTGTCCCACGATTCCGTCGCCATGCTGAAGGCATACACATATCGACCCGCCTGATAAACAATCATGTTATGGCCGACACTGGGACTAAAGCTCGCGTCGGTCGGCTCCTTCAGCGGGGTCGTGACCCACTTGCCCGACGCCTCGGAGAAGGCGACAAGCTCCTTGAGGCCCGCCCCCTCGAACATGAACGCCAGGACGCCCGCTCCGACGATCGGCACGGCCTTCGTCCCTTCGGGAAGCGTGTAGGAGGCTGATTTCCCGGTCTCGGGGTTGGACGCGATCAGCTTGTGGCGCTCGTGATCCTGGACCAGCACATAATCGCCGATCGAGGAGAGGCTCACCGGCTGAGATCCGAGGGGATCCAGGCGGTTGCCGCGGCCGATCCCGCCCATCATCCCGCCGGATCCGGCTCCCATGCCGCCCATACCTTCGCCCTCGCCGGCTTCGCCCATCATCCCGCCGGGGCCGCCCCCGCCGAATCCGCCGCCCATCATCCCGCCGCGGCCGCCCGCGCCGGCTCCGCGGCCCATGCTGCCCATCATGGCACCCATTCCACGCCCCGCCGCGCTCTTCGGGGCCGCGCCTTCGGCGACCGGTGGTATTGACCCGCCGTTTTGGGCCCCCTCGGGATTGGGAGGCAGCCTGTTCGGGTCGTCGACCGTCGGGGGTTGCTCTCCGCCCGCGGGCACGTTCGCGTTCTTGTTGACGGCGGGATTCTCGCCGAGGTCAACTTTTCGGAGTTCCTCCCTGTAGTACTTAATATTCTTTTCATACGTTTGGATGACATTTGCGAGGACATCTTGCTGCGTCTTGATGACGGCCGCCTGCTTTTGACCTTCACCGAGAAGACGCCCCTGGTCGGACTTCAGTTGATCCTGGCGTTTTTTCGCGGCGGTCAGGATCTGCTCGTAGTACTCCAGCTCGGCCTGGAGGAATTGTCGCTCCACCTTCCGGTTGTTCTCCTCGGGTGTTACGGGTTTCGTCCCGGCCGCACCTTCCTGAGTTTTCGACGACTCCGCTCCTTCGCCCCCCCGTCCGATCTGGATCGCCGCCGCGCCTCCGGCGCCCAGCATGAGCGCCCCGGCGATCAGGGCCGCGCCTGTTGCCTTCAGTTTCGAGATCATCATCGTGGTCGCCACCCCTTCGGCCAGGGAGGCTGCGCCCGCCGAGACCGCCCCGACGGTTGCCGCCCCCACCCCGCTTGCCGCGAACGCCGTCGCCGCCGTGATCGTCTTTTCCAGAAGCACGGCGGGGACCGCCGCCGTCGCCCCTTCCGCCGTGAGTGCCGCCGCCATGGCGCCTGCGGGCACCGTCACACCTCGCCGGGAGAGCCCCTCCCGCAGGCGGCTCCTGGCCGTGGACAGGCGGCTGCGCACCGTGCCCACGGGGCATCGCAGGTGCGCGGCCGCCTGGTCGTGCGTGAGCCCTTCGAGGTAGCACAGCACCACCGGGCGGCGGAACCGCTCGGGCAGGCGTGCGAGCTCGTCGTCCAGCACCTTGCGCAGGTCGTCGCGATCGAACGACGAGTCGTCGGCCGCGGGCGTCATCGCGAGATCCTCCGCACCTCCCTGCTCTCGCGAGCCCCGCTTCGCGGCGTTGGCCCGGGCCCTCACGGCCACGCGGTGGGCCACCCCGTACAGCCACGGCCCCAGCAGGTTCGGGTCGCGGATCGAGCCCGCACGCTTCGCCAGCACGAGGAACGTGGCCTGGAAGGCGTCCTCCACGTCGTGAGGGCGTTTGAGCACGCGACGGCACACGCCCAGGACCATCGGCCCGTGGCGAGCGACCAGGGCCTCGAGCGCCGCGGGGTCGCGCCGGGTGATGAACCGATGCAGCAGGGCGGGCTCGTCCAGTCCGTTGAGCGTCCCGCTCCCGAAGAGCCGGCTCACGTGCCTTGCAACGGCCCCGAACTGTCCGATCGCCATGATGCTCACCCCCTCGCCACCGGCTCGGCCCGCGATGGCCGTCCCCTGGTTACTGCACGCAGGGGGGCGACCGATCGATCTTTCTTCAGAAATCCGAAGAAATCGTACCGGAGTGATCGGTGCCGGGGCGAGTGTCGATCCGTCCCCGCGCCAGGTTCATCCCCGTTCAAATTGGAGAGGGGCCCGCATCGCGCGATCGGGACGCGGGCCAGAATGCGGCGAGCTCCTGCGCGAGCGATGCCGGCAGGGCCCTGGACCGGGCCGAGGCCCCGGCGAAGTGCTCGGCGACGGCGGGCGCGGGCACCACGGGCAGGCCCGCCTTCTCGGCCGACCGGCGGAGCACCGCCCCGGAGGCGCCTCGACCGACCCCGCGGACCGTGACCTTGCCGGGCGGGCCCTCGCCGCCCAGGACAACCGAGAGCCCCCCGGGACCGGCCACCACGAGGACCGCTCCGGCGAGCAGGTCCGAAGGCTCGCTCCGCCAGCTCCGGGCCACCTGCTGGCGTCGCGAGCGGACCGCCGGGTCGCCATCGACGGCCTTCTGGTCCTCGCGCTGCTGGTCGGGCGTGACCCGCAGCATGGCCTCGATCCGCCCCCGCACCATCAGGTAATCGGCCAGGCCGAGCAGAAGGGTCGCCAGCCCGACCTTGAACAACACGCCCTTGAGGATCGCGCCCGAGGCCGCCGCGAGGCCCCCCACGGTCCGATGGCTGAGGTCGAGCATGGGCAGGAAATCGCGCCGGATGGCCCAGGCCACGACCGCGATCACGACCGCCGCCTTGGCGATCCCCCAGAGCCCTCGACCGGCCCGCGAGCCCCAGTCGAGCCCCCCGAAGGACCAAACCCGTGCGAGGTCGGGCGCAATCAGCGAGGGGGCCCACAGGCCGCCGACCTGCGCCTGGTGCGCGGCGATCATCGCCGCGAGCACTCCGCCCAGGATGCCGACCGCCGGCACGAACACGTGCAAGAGCGCCGATCGAACCTGGCCCGCGACCGCCCCGGCGTTCCCCACCGGAGGGGCCATCGCGACGAACGGCGAGCGGACCAGATCGAGGAGCCCCGCCGTGAGCGTCCCGCCCCACATGCCCAGCAGGACCACGGCCGCGAGCAGCCCCACGGAGGCGGTCAGCTCGGGGCTGCGGGCCACCACGCCCTGCTCGCGGGCCTCCTGGCGACGTCTCTGCGACGGGGCTTGCGTGCGCTCTTCTTCGGACATGAGGCCTCAACCCGGACGACGCGAGTTATCTCGGGATTTCATGAAATAGGACCTCATCCCAGGCCCCGCCCATCACGCCCGAAAGGGCCATCAAGCTTAGCAACACGAGCAGGAGGCCCACCCCCACGCGAAGGGGAAGCGCCAGGCTCATCATCTGCAACGACGGGGCGGCGCGGCCGAGGAGCCCGAGCGCCACGCCCGCAAGGATCATGGCCAGGGCCAGCGGTGCGGCGGCCCGCACCGCCAGGCTCAGCGCCCACCCTACGCGTCCGAACGCCAGGTCGATCGTGTCCATCGAGAGGTCCAGGCCGCCGAGGGGGATCGCCCGGTAGCTCTCGACGAGCGACCCGACGAGCTTCAGCGGCCCGTCCATCGCCAGGAACGAGCCGAGCGCCACGAGCCCGTAGAGGTGGCCCAGCGGGTTCATCTCCTCGCCGGCCTCGGGGTCGAAGAGCGCCGCGGGCGAGAGCCCCGCTTGCAGGCCGACCATCTCGCCAGCCTGCCGCGCCCCGGCCACGAGCAGCGAGGCCGTGAGGCCGAGCAGCCCGCCGATGCCGACCTCAATCGGCACGAGCCTCGCCAGCGAGGCGAGGTCGGGCGGGCGCGTGATCCCCAGGCCCGCCGCCGGGGCGACGGCCAGGGTGATCAGGGCCGCGAGCCCCACGCGGATCCGCCAGCCGAGCCCCGCCGTGCCCAGCGCCGGGGCGGTCCACGCCAGCCCCGCCACGCGCGCGAGCACCAGGGCGTAGAACCACGCCTGGCCCGCGATCGCCGAGGTGAGCAGGGTTTCGACCCGGTCCATTCGCAGAAGCCTCTCGACTAGAGCCGGTCGGGCAGGGAGCCGATGAGGTCGCGGGCATAGTCCACCCACGCCCCGATCATCCACGGCAGGAGCAGCAGGGCGACCACCGCCACGGCCACCAGCCGGGGCACCTGCGCGACCACCGGCTCGTGCATCTGCGTGAGCGTCTGGAGCACGCCGATGAGCAGCCCCACCACGATCGCCGTGAGCAAGAGCGGCCCGCCCAGCACCAGGGACATGCGGATGGCCTCTCGGCCCCCGTCCACGATTCCGGACATGTCCAAGTTCACGCCTCCTCTTTCTTCAGGGCCGCGCCCGCAGGTTTGTCACGGCCGGATCGGCCTCTCTGGATGGACCCGACACCCGGAAACGCTCCGCCCAGGACAGGCGACGCGGAGCGTCGCAGACGGCATTCCCACGCGGAGCGTGGGAACGAGGGAGGGTCAGGCCTCGCGGAAGACATTGCCAAGGGATACGCCCTTTCCTTCGCTGGAACTTCTAACCGAAGCTCCGCAGGAGCATCCCGGCCACCAGCATCCAGCCGTCGGCCAGCACGAACAGGACGAGCTTCAGCGGCATGGACACCAGCGACGGCGGGAGCATGAACAGCCCCATGGCCCCCAGAACGGCCGAGACCACCATGTCGATCACGAGGAACGGCAGGTAGATCGAGAAGCCGATGTAGAGGGCGGTCGTGAGCTCGCTGAGCAGGTACGCCGGGGCCACGATCGAGAGCGAGTATTGCTCGTAGGCGGTGGGCTCGGGCTCGCCCGCCGGGTGCGGGCTCTGGTCGTAAAGCTCGGTCATGTAGTGCGAGTGCCGGGTCCGCTCCATCTGCACGATCATGAATTCCTTGATCGGTGCGGAGCCCGCCTCCCAGGCCGTCTTCGCGTCGAGCCTCTGCTCGGAGTAGGGCTTGATGCCCAGGTCGTAGACCGACCGGGCCACGGGCTGCATCACGAGCGCCGTGAGCAGCAGCGACAACGCCATGAGGACCTGATTGCCGGGGACCTGCGGGCTGCCCAGCGCCTGCCTCAAAAGCGTGAGCACGATGTTGATCCGCACGAACGCCGTGACCATGAGCGCGGCGGCCGGGGCCAGCGACATGAGCGTGAAGAGCACCATGGTCTGCGCCGAAGTCATCAACGCGGGCGGCTGGGCCGAGGTCGCCGGGGAGGCCGACGAGACAGGGGCCAGTTCCAGCGAGGGGAACTTCGGCAGGATCGCCTCCACGCTCAGCGCGGGGGGCTTCGGGCGGGGATCGTCGGCCCCGAGCAGGGGGAGCACGGCCAGGGCCAGCAAGGCCACGAGGGCTCGCTTCATGCCGCGCCTCCGTTGGAGGCCTCGGCCTCGGTCAGCTCGCCCAGGAGCGACGGAGGCCCCTGGCCCCCGGCCCCCACGATCAGCACGCGGTTGCCCGCCTTGAGCAGGTAGACCGTGTGCTTCGGCGAGAGGCTCGTGCGGCCCACGACCTTGAGCGCCAGAGGCCCGTTGTCGCCGGGGCGGAGCTTCCTGGCCCCCAGGCTGAAGGCGCCGAAGGCCGCGATGGCGACCGCGATCCCGGCCGAGCTGAGCCAGAACCCGCCGGCGGACGCGGAGGGAGCCGTGGGCTTCCCGTCGCGGCCGGTGGTCGTGGCGCGGGTGATCGGGTGATGCCCGGGCAGGGCCATGGTCGGCGGCACGCGGGGCGACGGCTCGTCGCCCTTCGCGGTCGCCGGCAGGCAGGTCGCCACGCAGGCGATCAGGGCCAACCAGGGGGAGAGATTCGAGCGTGGCATGGACACTCCCTCGTCGAGCGAATTTCTCGCCGCGGAGTGATACCACGCCCTCGGGATCTCGTCGAGTGCGAGTTCCCGAGGCGGATTCAGGCCACCATGTCCTCGGGGTCGTCGAAGGCGACCTGGCCGCCCCGGCTGAGGCGGCAGAGGATCTCGACGAGCATCCTCTGCGACCTCTGGACGGCCTCGAACGAGACCGACCCGTGCGCGTGGACCTGGGCTTCGAGCCGCGAGGCCGACGCCTGCGGGAGCTTCGTCAGCAATTGCTGGCGGAAGCTCGCCGAGGTGCCCACCAGGGCTTCGAGGACTTCATCGAGCGTGGCCTGCTCCAGCACGGCGCGAAGGTCGCCGCTGTCGAGCAGCCCGAGGTCTTCAAAATCGACGAGGTTAGACAAGGATTTCCTCCTGCCCGTCGGGGTCCGGAAGGGTGATTCGGCCGTGGTCGTGGAGCCGTCGGAACCGTTCGGCGAGATCCGCCTGCGCGGCCTCGGTGTCGTCCAGACGGAACGGCCCCAGCCCGTTCAACGCTTGCCGCAACGATCCGGCGGACCCGGCGCCCAGCGCCGCGAGCACCCTGGATCGCACCGGAGGAGCCGCCCCGGCCAGGGCCATGGCCCAGGTCGGAGCATCCTCGTCGTGGAAAGCCTCTCGTAAGTCTCTATCGTCCATCCGCACCACGTCGTCGAAGACAAACCTCAGGCGACGCAGCCCCAGGCCGTAAAATTCCTCAAGGACGGCACGCTGCTCCGCCGGCGCGATCCGCTCAAGGCGGGCGATCTCCAGCGTGACGGCCTCGACCGAGGCGCGATCCAGTTGCGCGAGGAGCTGCGAGGCCAGCGGCTGATCCAGGCTGACCACCAGGATCGCCGCCTTCCGCAGGGGGCCGGAATCGGTCGCGGTCACGGGCGAGGCCTGGATGCCCGAGCGGGCCGAGGTGTCGGCGCGGGTCATGACGCGTCCCCCCCCTGCCCGATCCAGCGATGGAGGACTCCGGCGGCGGCGGCCGGGTCGCGCTTCACCAGCTCTCGCACGCGGTTCGAGGGCCCGGCGTCGTCGCCGACCTCGAAGTGCGCCCGGGGCACGGCGCTCGGGGCGGCCACCGGCGGGCGGCGGGCGACCAGCCATCGCGTGCCCAGCAGGAGCGCCGCGGCGAACCCCACGGCGGCCGCGATCCCCGCGGGAATGGCCCACGAAGGCAGGGGCGAGCCCGGCGGCGTGGCCTTGCTCGACGGAGGAGGCGCCGGGCCCGGGTCGTCGATCCTCATGACCTCGACCTCGGCGAGCTGGCTCGGCGGGATCAGGGTCTGGATCGTCGAGCGGATCGAGCTTTCGATCTTCATCGCATACGGACGAAGCTCGTCGAGCGTGGGCTCGGCGCGATTCGTCTTCTCGTAAGCACGCAGGTAATGATTGACGGGCACCTGCACCAGCACGCGGGCCTTCGGGGGCGGGGCCTGGGGGGCGATCGTGACCGGGGCGGGGGCCGCCTCCACGATCTCGGCGGGCGTGTTCAGGGAGGCGACCGGCGGGTTCGGCGCGGGCTGGGCCATCGGGTCGGGCGTGGCCACGAGGGCCGGGCCGGGGTCCATCGACACGTAAACCTGCACCCCCTCGATCCAGTTCAGACGCTCGCGGATCCGCGACGAGAATTCCTCTTCGCGGATCTGGGCCATCATCTCCACGCCGACCTCGGGCTTGCCCACGGCCAGGTAGGAACGCCCGGTCTTGTCCATCACGGTCAGGGCGTCGGGCGGGAGGTCGGGCTCGGTGGTCTTGATCAGGTTCTGGATGGCCTCGAGGCTGCGAGGCGGGAGCCGCCCCTCCTCGCGGAGCTCCAGGCTCACGAGCACCGCGACCTTGCCGGCGCGGGTCGCGGGCGATCGGCCCGAGGCGCGGTTGATCTTCACGTAGGCGGAGGAGATCCCCTCGAACCGCGAGATCAGGATCTCGGCCTCGCGCTCGCGCTGGCGTTCCTTGCGGTCCACGCGATCCACGGGCGAGGCGAACGGCGATGAGGTCTCGGACTCGGACTGGAGGGCGCTCAGGGTCTTGGGCCCGAGCTTGTTCTTGGCCAGCAGGGCCAGGGCGTCGGACTTGTGTTCGGCGGGCACGGCGACCTGCCCGCGAGACCCGACGGTCGCGGGGATCTTGGCCACGGCCAGGGCCTCGAGCACGCGCTGGGAGTCCTCGGAGGCGAGCGACTGCCCGTCGTAGAGCCAGGTCGTCGGCACGTCGGGATTTGCCCCCGTGACGGAGTAGGCCGCGCCCACCAGGGCGGCCAGGGCCAACGCACCGGCGGCCAGGCGTGCGCCCGGGGACTGATCCATGACCCACCGCCAGGCCTGATGGGCCTGGTGGCGGACGAGGGCCGGCGTGGGGGTCCGTGGTTCGTCGATCCGCATCGTCTCTCCTCCGGCCTCGGGGGGCGAACGAGAACGCATCCCGGGCGCGAGTGCCTCTCAGGGCACGCGGGAGGAGAAGAAGCCATCCGGCCTCGCGAACCGTCCACGGGCGGGCCACGCCCGGCGGCGACCCCGTGGGGTCGATCCCGGCCTATGGTTCGCTGGATTCGGTCGCGGCCGACTGCGATTCCTTCCCTGGAATCGGTGCCCCTTCGCCTCCTGCGGGTCGCGTTATCCCGCAATCGCGAGGATCTGTCAACGGCAGGGGATCGGGCCACGCGGAGAGAGGAAGCGCAAACGCCGAAAGGCCCCTCCACCCGCGAGGGATGGAGGGGCCTTTCGGTCACGTTCGCGGGGGTTAGCCCGCAACGCTGGTGGTCAACTTAGTAGCCGGCGGGCAGGAGCTGCAGGCCACCGGTCGAGGCCGTGGGGGCCGGGGGAGCCGGAGCCACGGGGGCTTCGGTGGCCGGGGCCACGGGAGCGGCCGGGGCTTCGGAACCACCCTGGGGCACCGAGTAGGTGGCCGGGATCTGGGTGGTGCCGTAGGACGCCTGACCCGCACCGTAGGCCTGGCCGCTGCCAAGGACCTGCGGGCTGGCATAGCCCTGGGCAGAGGGGGTCACGCCGCAGGAGTCGCAACCCGCAACCGGGGCGGCCTTGTGCCCGTGAACCTTCTTCTTCTTCAGGACCCACTCGTAGGTGTACTGCTTGGGCTTGGGCTTGAACTTATCGAAGAAGGAGCACTTCTTCTTGACCGGGCCGCAGGTCTCGACCGCGCCGCAGCCGTCACCAATGCTCTGGGCCGAGGGGACGACCGACTGGGCACTGGGGGCGATCTGCTCAGAAGCGTAGGTCTTGTGGTGACCACCGGCGAAGCTCATGCTCGCGGAAGCCATCGCAACGGCCAGGCTGAGGCTCAACGACAAGGGCTTGAACATGGGAGACGATTCTCCTAGGCAATCTGGGTCACACGGAGGAATGAGGCCGATGCCGGCAAACCCGGCTGTCCTCGCCACACTCACCCCACTGTTGGAAAGTTCCACTGGCACCGCTCTTGGGCAGGCGTTCCCGAGCGCCTCAGGTCCGAAGACCCAACCCCTTGAACGATGCCCCCCGTCGGGTGCTCCCGAGTCCTCGCCGCGGATACCTTGGCGAGCCACTGTTGATATCGTCATCAACGGGCCCGCGCTTGAACGCCGTTCGTGTTTTCTGCCAAGGACTTACGTCGAGCGAAATTGACGGTCATCCCGGTCGGGCAATCGGGGCGCTTTGCACAAAAAGCTCCGGCCGCACAATCCGCACAAACCAACAAACACCGGCGACAGAGTTTCGCAAACCGCTGAACCTTCGCCGACCGGCAACGTCGAAGGGCCACAAAAGAGGAGAAACCCGGCCTCCCCCCGCCCGATCGACGGAGAGAACCGGGTTCCCAGGGGGGCTCGCCGCGTCAGGAACCCCGAGCCGGGCCGGGCCGGGGCGATCCCGCTCACCCGGATCCTGCGCGTCCGCCCTCTCTCCGCAAGAGGGGCGAGGGCAAGACAATCGCCACGGGCATCCTCCCCCCGAGGGGGCGAGGGCAAAAGCGGGAGGGATCGTCCCGCGTGTCCCGGTCTTTTACCGGAACAACTTCGGAGCCAGCTCGTTGAGGTAGTGACGCCAGTTGATCCAGGTGTGGCCGCCTCCGGTGATCTGCACCTGGTGCTTCACGCCTCGCTTCTCGAGCACCTCCGCGAGCGCCTTCGAACCGGGCAGGGCGAAGTCCTTGTCGCCCACGGTGATGTTCAGGAGCTTGACTGCGGCGTTGACCTTCTCGGCGCCGGCCAGGAACGTCTCGTTCTGCTTCTCCCATTCGACGGGGTTGCCCCCGAAGAGCCCCGCGCTCCAGATCGCCACGTAGGCGAACTGGTCGGGATGCGTGGCCAGGACCCTCAGCGTCTGGCCTCCGCCCATCGACAGGCCGGCCAGCGCGCGGCTCTCGGGGCCGGCCTTCACGCGGTATGTCGCCTCGATGAACGGCACGATGTCCTTGAGCAGCTCGTTCGTGAACCGGTTCTGCATGGCCTCCATCGCCGCGCGGAACTCCTCCGACGGGGGCGAACCGGGCGCGGGCCTCGCGGGCATGTCTTTCGGCGGGGGGAGGCTGCCGTTGGGCATGACCACCAGCATGGGCACGGCTTTTTTGGCGGCGATCAGGTTGTCGAGGATGAACCCCGCGCGGCCGATCGTGCTCCAGCCCGAGTCCTCGTCCCCCGCACCATGCAGCAGGTAGAGGACCGGGTACTTCTCCTTGCCACCCTCGTAACCCGGAGGCGTGTACACGTGGAGGCGGCGGCCCTGGTCGAGCGTCTTCGAGGGATACCACGCCGCGCGGATCTCGCCGTGGGGCACGTCCTTGGTGGACTCGAACTCGGACTCGTCGCCCGGCACGAGGAACATGCTCTCCAGGCTCGAGATCCCCTGCTTGATCATCGGGTTCTTCGGGTCGATCGTGCGCACGCCGTCGACCGAGAACGTGTAGCTGTAGAAGTCGGGCTCGAGCGGGCCGACCTCGATCGACCACACGCCCTTGTCGTCCTTGGTCATCTTGCCGCCCTGGCCGAAGTCTCCGCCCACGGAGACGTCCTCGGCCTTGGGGGCATAGATGCGGAACGTGACCTTGCGGTCGGCGGCGACCTCGGTGGACTTCAGCGTGTCGTTCGGCGAGGACCGCCGCTGAGGCCCCTGCCCCTCGGCATTCGGGACCAGGGCAAGGAAGGCGAGGGCCAGGCCAAGCCCCCAGGTGCGCGAGACAGTCATGGTGGAACCTCCAGAAGAACGGGTCACGGGAGAGGAGACACGTTGCGAGCTGACCGGACGCCCCAAAAATCTCCCCGGTGGGGCGGGCGTCCCTGACCGCCTATCCAATCCTGGCTCTGGCGGGCAGGCCCGCC
>JANOBY010000186.1:0-2933 GCA_031411935.1 Planctomycetales bacterium
GGCCCTTCGTCGTCGGCAGCCGTGATTCCAGAGGGGGCACCAGGCTCAGGCTGGACTTCCCCACGGATGGCGGGCGCCGGGTAAAGAGCATAAGCTCGAACCCAGGAGTCCACCGATGGCGAAGACACGAAGGACGTTCACCCCCGAGTTCAAGGCCGAAGCGGTCAAGCTCGTCACCGACCACGGCAAGAGCCTGGCCGAGGTCGCCCGCGACCTCGACCTCGGCGAGAGTATGCTGAGGGCCTGGAAGGCGGCCCTGGCCCAGAGCGACGAACAGGCCTTCCCCGGCAAGGGCAACCCGCCCGCCCTGGAGGAGGAGCTGCGTCGCCTGCGGGCCGAGGTCAAGCGGCTCACGATGGAGCGCGACGTCCTGAAAAAGCGACGGCCTCTGCGCCAAGAAGCTCGGGAGAGGAGGAGAGTTCCGACTCGAAACCTTTCATTGGAACCCTGCGGGTAATCAATCCCGTCCGGTAAGGCCGGGCCAGCCACCGGAAGTGAGTCTTGCGTGGAGGGTGGGCAACTGCCCCTGCGAAGCGTAGACAACGAGATCAAACGCCGTGCGATCGAGCCCCGAAATGCTTTCTGTCGCGTTGAGCTTTCGCCGTAGGCTGAAGCGGGAGCCACGTCGGGCAGGCCACCCCTGGTCCCACAGGGCCTGCCCGATCACGCCGGGGTCAAAGAGTAGGGCGAATGATCACGAGGGTTCCCCGGGAACTTGGGAGACCCCGCCGTCTCCATCGCGATCGCCGGCCGGAGCCCGGTTGACCAACTCCAGGATGATCCACGGCCCCGCGTCCCGGGCCGCTGGGGACGAAGCACGGGCCGCAACGATGGTATCGCCAAGCGAAGGAAACGAAGCGCGGCGAGATGGGCGGCGGGGAGTCGGAGCGTCTCATAGTACCGCCGAGCCGGGGGAACCATCCCGAGGGACCCCGGGGAGGGAAGGAGATGCCGTCTCATGAACCGCCGGAGGGAAACATGACGGGTACGCCGAGACCCGAGACCATGTCCACGAAACGAGGGCGGATCGCGGAACTCGCCGGGGACGCCCCCGACATGGCGTTCACGAACCTGGCGCATCACATCGACCTCGACTGGCTCCTGGCGGCGTATCACAAGACCCGCAAGGACGGGGCGGTCGGCGTGGACGGGCAGACCGCGGACGATTACGAGGCCAACCTGATGGGCAACCTTCAGGACCTCCTCGACCGCGCCAAGTCCGGCACGTACGTGGCCCCGCCGGTGCGACGTGTGCACATCCCCGAGGCGGGCTCGCCCGGCGAGACCCGTCCCCTGGGGATACCGACGTTCGAGGACAAGCTCCTCCAACGCGCGGTGCTGATGGTGCTGGAGCCGATCTACGAGGCGGACTTCCTGGACGTCTCGCACGGCTTCCGCCCCGGACGCGGTGCCCACGGGGCCCTGGACTCGCTCTGGAGGCAGGCGATGGGACTGGGATGCGGCTGGATCGTGGATGTCGATCTGCGAAGGTTCTTCGACACGATCGACCACGGCCATCTCCGGGAGTTCCTCAGGCGTCGGGTGCGTGACGGAGTGATCCTGCGTTTGATCGGCAAATGGCTCAACGCGGGTGTGCTGGAGGACGGGGTTCTCACGACCCCCGAGGCCGGTACTCCCCAGGGAGGGGTGATCAGTCCGCTCCTGGCCAACATCGTCCTGCACCATGTGCTCGACGACTGGTTCGAGAGGGAAGTTCGCCCTCGCCTGAAAGGAGAGGCGTTCCTGATTCGTTATGCGGACGACTTCGTGATCGGGGTGGCCCGAGAAGACGACGCCCGGCGGATCATGGACGTCCTGCCCAGGCGGATGAGCAAGTACGGATTGACGGTCCACCCGGAGAAGACGCGGCTGATCCGGTTCGGACCGGCGGCGGCGGACGACTCCGCCGGCGAGGCTCGGGATCGCCCCGAGCCTCGCACATTCGACTTCCTGGGATTCACCCATTACTGGGGCCGATCCCATCGGGGCGGATGGGTGGTGAAGCGCAAGACGGCGAAGGGCCGGTTGAAGCGTGGGTTGCAAGCGATCTCGTCGTGGTGCCGGGCGAACCTGCACCAACCGATCGCATTGCAGCATCAGAAGCTCAGCGAGAAGCTGCGCGGCCACTACGCGTACTACGGGATCATCGGCAACTTCGCTTGCCTGAGTGCCTTCCTGCTCGGCGTTCGGCGGATTTGGCGACGGCGGTTATCCCGCCGTGGCCGGTCCGCGCCACTGACGTGGCCCGAGTTTGTTCGGCTCGAGCAGAGTTACGGTTTACCGCCTGCGCGTGTGGTCCACAGCCTCGCACGTCGCGCAGCGTCCTCGTGAGATGACGAGCCGGATGCCTGAATCGGGCACGTCCGGATCTGTGGGGGCCCTGGGGGAGTAATCCCCCGGGGCGACCCGGCTCTTCGCCAGGGAGTCGTCATGAGGTACGACTTCGTCGAGGCCCACCGGGAGCGATGGCCGGTCCGGCTCATGTGCCGGGTCCTGCGCGTCTCGCCCGGCGGCTACGACGACTGGCGGGGGAGGCCGCGGAGCAAGGGGGCGGCCGGGCAAGACGCCCTGTTCGTGGCCATCAAGGCCATCCATGGCGAAGTGAAGGCCCGCTACGGCAGCCCGCGGGTCCATGCCGAGTTGGTGGCACCTGGCCATCCCTGCTGCGTGAACACCGTGGCCCGGCTCATGCGCCGGGAGGGGATCGCCGCCAAGACGAGGCGGAAGTTCCGGGTCACGACCGATTCGAATCAC
This sequence comes from Planctomycetales bacterium, assembly GCA_031411935.1. GTDB lineage: Bacteria > Planctomycetota > Planctomycetia > Isosphaerales > Isosphaeraceae > JAQGHR01. The sequence continues at coordinate 2,755 of JANOBY010000186.1, forward strand.
GGCCATCCCGTGGCCGAGAACGTGCTGGATCGTCGGTCCGAGCCGGAGGCCCCGAATCAGGCCTGGACGGCCGACATCACCTACGTGGCGACCGGCGAGGGGTGGCTGTACCTGGCGGCGGTGGAGGACCTCCACTCGCGGAGGATCGTCGGCTGGTCGATGGGCCCGCGGATCGACAG
>JANOBY010000187.1:0-9156 GCA_031411935.1 Planctomycetales bacterium
CAGGAGAAACACGGGCTTACCCTCGATGAACCCCAGCCCCGCGGGGCTCGCGGGCCGCAAGGCGACCCCGTGAATCGGCAATTCTCCCAGCTCGGCCACCAGCAGAGGCGCATGATCCTCGGGGCCCGTCGAACTGCCCCCAGAGATCAACACAAGATCGGAATGCGTCGCGGCCTCGATCAGGGCCTCGCGGATCGTGTCCCGAAGGTCGGGCAGGGGGCCGATCACGCGCGGGTCTCCGCCGTCTCGCGTGACGAGAGCGGAGAGCATCGGCGAGTTCATGTCGGCAAACCGATGTCCCGACGGCGGAGTGCCCGCCGGAAGAAGCTCGTCCCCCGTGATCAAAATCGCGACCCGGGGACGCCGTATGACGGTCACGGTCGCCATCCCCAGGGCGCTCAGGACGCCCAGATCCTGCGGACGGAGGACCCGCCCGGCCCTCAGAACGTCGGCCCCCCTGACAATATCCTCGCCCACGCGGCCCACATGGCGGCCCACGGGAAGCGCCTCGTGTACCGAGACCCGTTCCCCTTCCACCGCGGTAACCTCGACGGGCACGACGGTGTCGGCTCCATCGGGCAGAGGGGCCCCGGTGGCAATCTCGACCGCCTCTCCCGGACCAACAACGCCCTCGAACGCGCTCCCCGGTCTCGCCCGTCCCTTCAGGCGGAATGTAGCGGGCGAGTAGGCGTCGGCCCCGTACGTCTCCTCCCCGCGGACCGCATACCCGTCCATCGACGCCCGGTCGAATGGGGGAATCGAAAATGCGGCCGTGACCGCAACGCTCAGGACACGCCCCCCGGCCTGGAGAAGCGCGACAGGCTCGTCGCCGAGAACGGAGGTCCGCGCGAGAATCCGCTCGACGACCTCCCCGACCGCCGTCCTCGCGCGAAAGCCCTTCATCCGGGGGTCATGAAACCCGTGTGGCTTCTCATTCATGGGCATGCACGACCGTCGAGATCCGCAAGGCTTACGGCACCGACTCCGGGGCCGGACACATCCCCGGCCCGACAACCCTAAGTCGCCCATTCCGAATGGATTAGAGCAGGATCCCCCGCCGTCCACAAGCAACGCAGGATCCCCGCCTCGCCATCACCCGTGGGGAAGCTCACCGATCCAAAATGACCATAGTCCAGCCTCTCGCTCCGCGGTCACCTTCGCCGACGACGCCGGAATGACGGATTCCGGGCATCGGCCCCGATCCCGGCGATCATGGCCTGGGCATCGTCGCGATACTATTGGAGAGGCCTGGTGCCCGAGTTCTCCACGCCGAATTATTGACCCCTGAGTGTCTTCAGATGGGCGCCGCTCGACCGCAAGAAAACCCGTTCGGCGCACAAACGTGATTTTGCAGAACGAACCCAATTCGGCCTCGGGAGGACCGAGACCTGAAAAATCGGATATCTTTCGGAAATCACGACTTAAGAAACTCTACCACCGCAAAACGGGGCGGTCACCATGGTGCGACGAGGGCAAAACGAACCCAAAACGAAGCCAAAACGAACCCAATTTGAGGGCTCCAAACGGAGGACAGACCCGCAAGCCGAGGCTCTACGCGGTAGAAGTTCGTCCACAAAGTTCAGCGGTAGCCTGGCGCCCGCGACCCGGGAGGCCGGCGAAGAAATTCACGCATGCCCGTCTCCGGGCAGGAGTGCCCAGGCGATCATCGCGGACAAGTCCGGTCGCCGGGTGCAGGGACAGGAAAAGGCCCATACCGTGCGAGCGCAACAGAAAGGGGTTGTGGACTTCTCCACAACCCCTTATCTGGCTTCAAAATACCCCCACGGGGACTCGAACCCCGGTCCCTAGGCTGAGAACCTAGTATCCTAGGCCACTAGACGATGGGGGCGTCTTGTGGAGATGCTATCTTGTCCCCCGCGAGGGGCTTTGTCAAGTCTCCGGCGGTCGTTCACGTCGAAGTTGTGTGGTAAGGTTTCAGCATGAGGTTTGTTCACGGATCTGGGTCGCGTTCAGGGAGGACGGACTGTTATGAGGACGATCTCACGCCTCGTCTCCTCGTCGATGCTGGTCAGGGGCGTCGTGATCCTCCTTGCGGGGTCCATTCCCGTCCTGGCACAGGACAAGGCGAAGGGCTCCAAGGCTCGTTCGACCCCGTCGCAGGTCCGTGCGAGGGCGAAGGGGGGCGGGCTGACGAGTTCGGTCCCGGTCGGGAAATGGTTGGGGCAGGATGGACATGACCATGTGGGTCCGGCGTCGGTCGTGGCTCCCAGCGACGTCCAGGATATCCATATTGCACTCGGGGGCCTGCCTCGCGACGGGGTGATCGTCCTGGCCAAGGTCTCGGCCCTGGGCGGGGGCGAGTGGTTCTACAAGGGGCCCCATGGCCCGTGGGCGGCCCAGATCCTCCGCGAGGCGGGCTCGCCCCACGCGGAGCTCTTTGTCGAGCCGGGCCAGGTCGAGAACGGACGTCCCTTTCAGGTGGTTCTTCAGTTTGAAGACGGGCGGAAGCTCGAGATCAACGTACCGGGCGGGAAGGCCGATCCGAACCTCCGGGCCGAAGGCGCCGCCATGACGGCCAAATGGGCGGGCCAGGAGCGCGAGGATCGCGTGGGAACCGGCCCTTCGGTCGGCCCCGACGGGGTCGTGGACGCCAAGATCACCCTATCACGACTCTCCAGGACGATCGAGATCACCAGCGTGGTCATCGCCGGGTCGGGCGGTCAGCAGTGGCATACCGGGGTGAACCCGAAGGGACACCCCTCGGCCGAGGTGTTCCGACGCGGCGAGGACCCGACCACGGCCGACGTGTTCCTGGGCTTCCCGGGCGACCCCAAGGGCCAGACCCTCACGATCTCGGTCTCGTACAACAACGGCAAGAGCGACCAGGCGAAGGTGGTGGCCGGTCGCTACGACCCGAAGCAGAAGAGCGCCCGCGGGGCGGCCCCCTCGCTGGTGGCCTTGCCCCTCACGTCCCACTGGTTCGGCCAGGACGACACCAACCAGGTGGGGCCGGGCGACGTGCACGTGGGGCTCAAGGGGCTCCCCCGGCTGGGGATCGTCGCCGCGGCGCTCAACAACGGGTCGAATGGCCTGTGGATGGTCAAGTTTCAGGAGAACCGCCCGTTCGACGCGGGGGCGTACTCCCTTCCGATGAGCCTCAAACGCGCGGCGGACCCCTCGCTGGCGGATCTGCATTTCCCGCCCCTGAGGGATGAGACGGGCGGGGTTATGACCCTGAGGATCCTCTTCGAGGACGGACGCATGGCCGTCTCGCAGTTCCCGGGGGGGAAGGCCGACCCGGGGCTTCGGGCCTCATTCTGGCCGGCAAAAACGACGGTCAATGCGCGTCCGGGCGACGACTTGAACGACCTGGCCCGCCGGTTCGGGACGATCCAGCTGAGCGCGGGTCGCTACGTCATGAAGGCCCCGCTGGTGCTCGAGAAGCCGGTCCACCTGGTGGGGCAGGCGGGCTCGACCTTGGAATTCGTCCAGGATGCCGGGGCCCCGACCTGGACCTCGGCGATCAAGATCCATTCCGGTCACACCACGCTGGAAGGCTTCGCGGTCCGATTTGCCTCGCCGATCCGGTGGACCCCGGGCATCGACGGCGGGGCGGCCGTGATTGGCCTGACCGACAACCATGACCCGTCTCCGGGGGACTTCAAGACCGACATCAACCTCCGCAAGCTCGACATCGAAGGCCCGCCCGCGACCTCGCCATGGGAGGAAGCCCCCCGGCTCATGAGGCTCGCCCGCGCCGTGTCGGGCTCGATCGTCGGCAACACGCTCAAAGGGGGCGCGATCGACCTGGAGAATGGCCCCTGGCGCGTCGAGAACAACACGTATCTGGGGACCCAGCCGAACACCTTCGCCTTTAGCGTGATCTCGATCCGCCACGCGCACGACCTCATCGTGAGGGGCAACACGGCCAGGCCGGTCGCGGGGACGGGCAAGACCTGGAGATTCCTGGTCATGACGGGCTCGGGTCACGATGATCTGATCGAGGAGAACATCGTGGCCAACATCGGCCCGAAGGACGGCGACTCCGCCCCCAACCAGAATGCCCCCGAGATCGTGCTCACCGAAGCTTATTCCTTGCACTTCGAGGGGAAACCTTCCGCCGTGTCGCCCGACGGCCGCGTGCTGGTCGTGCCCCGGTTGCAGGGCGAGCCGGCCCGGACCGGCGCCGTGGTCGCGATCCTCACCGGACCCGAGGCCGGCCAGTGGCGAAAAATCCTCCAGGCGATGGGGCCGACTGCCTATCTGCTCGATTCCCCCCTACCTGAGGGCGAACCCGTTATCTCGATCGCGACCGGCTTCGTCGGCGAGACGTTCCGCAAGAACACGATCGATGCTCGGGGCGGTTCGGTCGCCGCCAATCTCGTGCTCGCCGGTAACCACTTCGGCCTGACCGTGGCCGAGAACCACCTGATCGGGGGTGGGGATACCTTCCGCATCGTGGCGGCGGCGTCCGAGAGCCCGGTGCACTGGGGCTGGTCGCATGCCCCGCTCCTGGGGGCGACGATCGAGAACAACGTGATCGAGGATTCTTTGCGAGGCGGGACCCTTTGCGTCGAGCACTCGACGAACGTGAAGAGCCAGCGAGGACGCGTGTACGGATCGGCGACCCTGAAGGGCAACATCTACCGATGGACCGAGAAGGGCTCGGCCGCGTCGCGTCACGCCGTACGGATCGGTGACCCCGGGTTCCTGGACCCAGACGAGCTGGTCGTCACTCATTCCAAGGAGAGCGTCGAGGGGCCCTCGGCAGCGGTCCTTCACGTGGTGGGAGCCCGCGTGAACGGGAAATCGGTCGTCGGGAAAGATCTCCCCTTGTCCAGGTCTCCAGGCTCCACTGCCGGGAACCCCGTCAGCAAACCGCGACGTTGACTCACCCGGAGTACGATGCTTCGCTTTCTCATACCTCAAAACATCAGCATGAATTATTCTTTCTGAAGGCCGAGCGTGATTGGAACGGCACTTGCTATCCTTTAAGTTTGTAACAATCCAAACAGTTTCATACCTTCCGAACGGTGGCCTGCTCGGCATGCGGTTCGGGGGTCGTGAATCTTGAGCTCCGACACTCGCCTCGGCAGGATATGGTGAGGAATATGTGGGCCGAACTCAACCCCGTTTTGGATAAACACCCCGTCCGGATCCTGGTCGTCGAGGACGACCCGGCGTCGCGATGGCTGTTATGCACGATCCTCCAGAGGCTCGGGTACGACTGCCAGGCGGTCGAGAACGGTCAGAAGGGGATCGAGGCCGCCCACTCGTTCGCTCCTCAGGTAATTCTCATGGACCTCATGATGCCCATCCTGGACGGGCTTGAGGCGACGCGACGCCTCAAGGCCGACGTCGAGACGCGGGAGATCCTCGTGCTGGCGCTCTCGGCCAATGCCACCGCGGTCGGCGAACGCGAGGCCCGGAGCGCCGGCTGCGATGACTTCATGTCCAAGCCCGTGAGCCTGGACCGCCTGGTTCCGTGGATTTGCGAGCACATCTGAGCATCTGTCCAAAAGGCCCAAACGGCGACCGGCTTGTGCCCTGGGCAGGTGTCTCCCTATAATCCACCGACGAACCTGGGCACCGTTTCACCCCCGTAAAGCCGTGATTTGCGATGCCGCAAGGCGTTGAGCCTCTCCAACCCGACCGGCGTCCCGCCAACGTCGTCATCCTCGGCTCGACCGGTTCGATCGGCCGAAGCGCCCTGAGCGTGCTCGATCACGACGGCGGCCTTCGTCTGAGGGCCTTCGGGCTCGCGGCCCGATCGAGCCTCGACCTGCTGATCGAGCAGGCTCGACAGTTCCGGCCTCGGTTCGTGGTGCTGACAGACCCCGCGGCCTCCGCGAGCGTGGATGGACGTTTGCGAGGCCTGGGCACCGAGTTGCTCTCGGGCGAGGGGGCCGTCGATCGCATGGTCCGCGCCCCGGAGGTCGATTCGGTCCTCACGGCCGTGGTCGGCATCGCGGGGCTCGAAGGCACCTGGGCCGCGGTGGATGCGGGCAAGACGGTGGCCCTGGCCAACAAGGAAACGCTTGTCGTGGCCGGGTCGCTCGTGACCGAGCTCGCCCGCAAGACGGGTTCCACGCTCCTGCCCGTGGACAGCGAGCATTCGGCGATCTTCCAGGCCATGAAGGCGGGGACCGCGAAGGAGGTCCGCCGCGTGATCCTCACCTCGTCGGGCGGGCCGTTCCGGGGCAAGACCCGCCGGCAGTTGGCCGAGGTCACTCGCGAGCAGGCGCTCGACCATCCGACCTGGAAGATGGGTCCCAAGATCTCGATCGACTCGGCCACGCTCATGAACAAGGCGCTCGAGGTCATCGAGGCTCGCTGGCTCTTCGGACTCCGGCCCGAGCAGATCGAGGTCGTGGTCCACCCCGAGAGCGTGGTGCACTCGATGGTCGAGTTCGTGGACGGGAGCGTGGTCGCGCAACTCTCGCCCCCCGACATGCGGCTCCCGATCCAGTACGCGCTGAACTACCCCGACCGGGTCGAGGGCCCGTGCCCGATCCTCGATCTCACGAAACGGATGAGCCTGAATTTCGAGCCGCCCGACCGCGAGAACTTCCCGGCTTTAGACCTGGGCTTCGAGGTCATGGCCCGGGGAGGGACGGCGGGGGCGGCCCTGAATGCCGCGAACGAGGCCGCCGTCGAACGTTTCCTCGCCGGGTCGATCGCCTTCCTGGACATCCCTCGCGCATGCCGCGCGATTCTCGACCACCATACTTATGACGCTCGCCCCACCCTGGCCGACCTGTGGAAGGTCGATACGTGGGCCCGGCAGGAGGTAAGCCGTTGGCAGCGCAACTGAGCACCTATCTCGAGAACCTCTACGCGATCATCCTGGTCGTCCTGGGGCTCGGCTTCGTGATCTTCATCCACGAGCTGGGGCACTTCCTCCTGGCCAAATGGGCGGGCGTGAAGGTGGAGATGTTCTCGATCGGGTTCGGCCCCACGCTGGTGTCCTGGCGCAAGGGCTTCGGCCTGCGGTTCGGGACCAGTGCCCGAGATTACGCCTCGCAGATCGAGTCCGCCAGCGACGCGACCGCCCTGGCCGCCGCCCACGACAAGTACGGCGAAACCGAGTACTCGCTCCGCGCCCTGCCCCTGGGCGGGTTCGTGAAGATGCTCGGCGAGGATTCCGGAAGCGACGAGAAGAAGACCAATGACCCACGCGCCTATCACAACAAGCCGGTCGGCGCCCGCATGGCGATCATCTCCGCCGGCGTGATCATGAACCTGATCTTCGGCGTGGCCTGCGCGACCTATGTCCAGATGCGCGGGGGGCCGCAGGTCCCCGCCGTGGTCGGCGGCGTGCTCGCCGGCCAGCCCGCCTACGAGGCCGGCGTGAGGGCCGGCGACGAGATCGTCGCCATCGATGGCAATGAGGACATCTGGTACCAGGACCTCATGCAGGCCAATCAGCTCAGCGCGTCGGGCCAGAAGATCAAGTTCGAGTTGAGGCGACCGGGGCAATCCGATCGGGTCAAGCTCGAGATCGAGCCGCGACGAGCAGCGGGGGCCTCGGCCCCGACCATCGGCATTATCCAGGGCCTCTCGCTGGATCTCGCCCCGAAGACGCCCGAGGGCCTGGTCTCGAACGAGACGACCCTCGACCGCGTGGTCGCCGCCTCCGCCCAGGGCAACAAGCCCGTCCCGGTCGCCGATCAATTCGCCCTGAGAAGCCTGCTCGCACGAGACCGCGCCAAGACGATGACGATCGTGGCCGAACGTGGGATCGCGGCGGTCGACGATGCCGAACGCGGCAAGAAGCCGGTGAAGACGGTCGAGGCGACCGTGGCCCCTCGCCTCTTCGTGGACTTCGGCATGCGGATGACCCTCGGTCCCGTGGCCGCAATCCGGGGCGATTCGATCGCGGCGAAAACCGGGTTCCGCAAGGGGGATCTGATCCTCTCGGTCAACGGAGTGAACGACTTCGACCCGATGCGCCTGCCCGATTTGGCCTACGAATCCGCGGGCAAGCCGATGTCGATCGAGGTCCGTCGCTCGGTCGGCGGCAAGGACGAGGTCGTGAAGCTCGAGGCCACGCCCGACGATTCGCCCATCTGGGTCGAGCGTACCGAGCGTCCTGAGCCGCTGGAGGTTCCCGGGCTGGGCCTGGCCGTGAGCATCGAGCCCAAGATCGCCTTCGTGGTCCCCGGCTCGCCGGCCGATCGCGCCAAAATCGGGGCCGGCGACGTGGTCACGTCGATCTACGCCGAGACCAAGCCCGGTAGCGAAGTGGTCTGGAAGAAGCCGGTCACGTTCGATGAGCGGGGCGTGACGTGGCCCTGGATCTTCGACATGATCCAGGACAATCCTGGTCCCTATCGCATGGTCTTCGAGCGGGCCAACCCGGCCGTCCTTGAGCCTCTACCTGTCGATGGCTGGTACAACCCTCGCAGGGGCCTGGAGTTCTATTCCCTCCGTCGCACGCAGCCACCCCAGCCCTTCGGCACCGCTCTGGCCAAGGGATGGCGCGACACCCAGGAGATGGCCCTTTCCATCTTCGGCCTGATTCGCAACCTCATCCAGCAGCGCCTGGGCGCGGACAGCTTCGGTGGCCCCGTGAAGATCGGCGAGATTGCTTTCAAGGTGGCCAAGGGTGGGGGACTGTCCTCGTTCCTCCCTTTCCTTGGCCTGTTGAGCGTGAACCTCGCGGTCATCAACTTCCTGCCGATTCCGCCCCTCGACGGCGGACAGATGACCTTCCTGATCGCCGAGAAGATTCGCGGGAGACCGTTGCCCGAGAATGCCGTCGCTTATCCCACGATCGCCGGGCTCGTTTTCGTCCTGGTCCTCTTCGTCCTCGTGTTCTTCAAGGATGTGATGAGCTACTTCTGAACCCGGTCCATGCGGGGCCGTGGCAAGAGCCACGGCTCACGGGGTTTGGGTGGTCGGAAGCGTGGCGGCCAGGGGCATATCCTGGAACAGATTCAACGCGCGTAGCCGGTCCAGCAGCGAGGGCAGGTCGATGGGCTTGGTGATCACGTCCATCGCCCCGGCCTCGCGCGCCTGGCGTTCAGCCTGGTCGGTGGCATCGGCCGTGATCGCTACCACGGGGAGGTCGTGGGTCGTGGGCTCCTCGCGCAACCTCTTGATCAGCTCCACACCATCCATCACGGGCATCATGAGGTCGGTCAAGACAAGGTGAGGCCGGTACTCATCGACCATATCCAGGGCCTCGCGACC
>JANOBY010000188.1:0-6943 GCA_031411935.1 Planctomycetales bacterium
TCTTCAAGACGACCGACGCCGGCGGGACGTGGTTCTCTCTCTATACGAATCGCGATCCCCGCGGATTCCTCGACGCGATTGCCACATGGGACGCGGACCATGCAATCGTCCTGGGTGATCCTGTGGACGGCCGCTACACGATCCTCACCACCGAGGATAGCGGCAAGACCTGGCTCCCCGTGAAGCCCGAGGGGATGCCCCCGGCCCTGGCGGGAGAGGGGGCGTTCGCCGCGAGTGGGACGTGCCTGGTTACAAAGGGCGACCGGCACGCCTGGTTCGGGACCGGAGGCGGCAAGACGGCCAGGGTCTTCCGCACCGAGGATCGCGGCCGGACCTGGACGGTGCACGACACCCCGATTCGCGCGGGGACTTCGACCTCGGGGGTGTTCTCGATCGCGTTCCGCGACATCGAGCACGGGGTGATCGTAGGAGGCTCGTACGACCGCGAGCGGGACTCGGGCCAGGTTGTTGCCATCACGACGGATGGGGGGAAGACCTGGAGCCCGGCCACCGGCACCGAGCCTCACGGATTCCGATCCGCCGTTGCTCACGTCCCGACCCAGAAGGGCCCGATCTGGATCGCGACGGGGCCCGCCGGATCCGACATTTCGAGCGACGATGGGAAGTCATGGAAGACTCTTGGCGACCCCGGATTCCACGCGCTGGATTTCGCGGGAGCAGGCGCCGGATGGGCGGTCGGGGAGGGGGGGCGTGTGGCACGCTTCGACCTGACCAGCCTGCCCTCGGGCCGGGCCGCGGCAAGGGGACCCTTGCGAACCTTCGACCTGTCGTACACGGCGACCCTCCGGGAGATCCCACGAGGGGCGAAGTCAGCCGATCTCGGGATGCCTCTGCCGCAGGCCGACACCAACCAGACAACCCACCACTCGATCAAGGCGCCCTGCGAAGTCGCGATTGGCCGGAAGTCCCCGTTCGGCAACACCTGCCGGTGAATCAGGCCCGAGTCGCCCAGGGAGAGCCTGAGCGTGACGGTCAAGATGCTTGCGAACCGAGAGGAGAATCGGGGCGGGCAAGCCGAACTCACGGCTGCCGAGCGAGTCATGGACCTTACCGAGGAGCCGCCGGTCCCTCCGACGGCATAGGTATAGACACAACTTTTCGACCTGGGTAGTTGTGGTCAGGATGGCTATCATTTCGGTCTCCTGGACAACCGTCACCAGGGGCGGTACTGGAAGCTTGTGAGCGAGCATACCCACGCGGTCAACACGGTCATTACCGGGCTGTCCGCCTTGCCGGGCGCCGCGCAGCCGTTTGCCGCCGCCCGCGCCATGACCCGCTTCCTCAACCATCAAGAGATCCCCTTTGCGGCTCTGATCGAGCCCGCCCAGGACGCCGTCCGAGCCGCCCTGGCCCGACGTCCGGCACGCTTCGCCCTGGTCGTCCACGACTGGTGCATGTTCAACTTCAACACGCACCCCTCCAAACGCGACCGCTATGTCCGCTCGCACGAGTCCGACCTCGGCTACGAGCTCGGCACCGCGCTGGTCCTCGACGCCCGGACCGGATCCCCCCTGGGGCCGGTGGAGTTCCGCCTCCGCACGGCTCACGGCATGCTCAGCACACGCCTCGGCGGAGCCGACATGGTGCCGGGGCACGTCGGCGAGCTCGAGGACGTGATGGCCGCGGCGCCAGGCTGGAAGCTCCCCTGCACGCCGATCCACGTCATCGACCGCGAGGCCGATTCGATCGGCCATTACCGCACCTGGCACGCCGCCGGTCGCCGATTTCTGGTCCGCGCCGACCGCGAGCGTCTGGTCCTGCACCACGACGAAGAGTGCAAGCTGGGCGACGTGGCGGCCCGCCTTGCGGATGGCTTCACCGAGGTCCTCGACGCCGCGGAACGACCCCTGGTGGTGACGATCCAGGCCGGGACCGGACGCGTCCGCGTGGCGCAGACCGAGGTGGTCCTGCATCGGCCGGCGCGGCGTTACACGGGCGAGAAGACCGCGGGTGGCCACAAGCAGCAGGTCGAGGTTCCCGGTCGGCCGCTGCGGATGCGTCTGGTGGTGACGCAGGTCCTCGACAAGTCGGAGGCGGTGCTGGCCCAGTGGTGGCTGCTGACGAACGTCGAGGCCCTGGACGCCGACGCGGCGACGATCGGCCGCTGGTACGCGTGGCGGTGGGGGATCGAGACGTATCATAAGTTGCTCAAGTCGGCGGGCATGAATGCCGAGGCCTGGCAACAAGAGACGGGCGAGGCATTCTTGCGTCGCCTGTGCGTGGCGAGCATGGCCTGCGTGACGGTCTGGCACCTGCAACGCGACAGGTCGGAACCGGCAACGCAGCTGAGCAAGGTGCTGGTGCGGCTGTCGGGCCGGCAGATGAAGGCCAAGGTCGCGTCCACGGCGCCGGCGTTGCTTGCGGGGCTTGAGCGTCTCCTGGCGATCGACGATCTGATGCAGGTGGAGGACCTGGAAAAGGTCCTGGCCCTGGCACGGCGCGTCCTGCCCCGCCTCTTCCCCGACCGCTCGGGTTAGCCAACTCAAAAAGTTGTGTCCAAACCTATGCTCCGACGGGGGCGGTGGCTGAGCTTGTCGTGGAGTCCGCGCGGTCTGTCGAGCAATATCGAGTAGGCCCGCGCCATCTACCACAGAGTCTCTTTCATAAGGGTTTACGGCAAGACGTGCACGAGATGGGGGCGAGACGATGTCGAGTTCGCCTGTGACGAGAAACGAGCCAACTGTACGGACTTCCTTGCATTGATCGTTGGCATGGCGAGATCTGTGGGTATCCCCGCAAGATTCGCGATCGGATTGCCCCGACCCGTCGCGCGACGCAAGGGCGACATCGCGGCCTATCACTGCTGGGCCTCGCTCTAGGTGGAGGGCCCGGAATGGATCTGCGTCGATAGCAGCGGGGCCCGCAAGAACCTGACCAATCGCGACTCTTTCTTCGGCCACACCGACGAAGATCGTCTGGAGTTCAGCCGAGGCCGCCAAACGCAACGCGCGTAGGGCGAATCCGGGCCCGCGCCGAGCGATCGATCAGCTCATGGAGAAGCTCCAACTCCCCGACGAGACCGAGGCGAACGTCATGATTCGCCTGGGCCGAGACCGATCTCCGGTCTCGAATTATTTTGAGAAGACGGGAAGAATTTCGTCCATCGTGGGAACTCCTGTCGCCCATAATGGGCGGACCTGTGCGGGAGGGCCAACCCGCCCCCGCGGTTCGGCGTGCCTCCCCGCCTGCCACCGCGGATCGGCCCTCCCTCGTCGCCTTCGACCCGTCACACCAGGACTACTCCGTCATGATCCGAAGAGCCTGCACGCTCGCCCTCCTTGGCCTGGCCACGGCCTCGGGGCTGGCCTCCGCGAAAGAAGCGAAGCTGGTGCGGTATCCGCACTATCACGAGGGCAAGATCGCCTTCGCCTACCTCGGCGACATCTGGACCGCGACCGAGGACGGCAAGAACTTGCAAAGGCTCACCGCACACAAGGCCCGGGACGTGTATCCCCGCTTCTCGCCCGACGGCAAGTATGTCGCGTTCTCGTCCGACCGCAACGGCAACATGGACGTGTTCATCATGCCGACCGAGGGCGGTGCCGTCACGGCCCTGACCACGCACTCGGCCCCGGACAAGGTGCTGGGCTGGTCGCCCGACTCGAAGAACGTGCTCTTCGCCAGCCAGCGCGGCGAAGGCTTCATGGGCAAGCTCTACACCGTCCCGGTCACCGGCGGGATCGCCCGCGACGCCGGCCCCGACATGGGCGTGGACGGCACCTTCTCGCCCGACGGGCTGAAGCTGGCCATCAACCGCAAGACCCAGTCGTACTGGCGGAAGTTCTATAGGGGGTCCTACCAGAGCGACGTGACGGTCATGGACCTCGCCACGAAGACCTTCAAGGACCTGACCGACTTCGACGGCCTGGACTCCTGGCCCATGTGGTCGCAGGACGGCCACATCTACTTCGTCTCGGATCGCGACGGCAAGGGCCTGACGAACCTGTGGAGGGTCCCCGAATCGGGCGGAGCCGCCGAGAAGGTCACTCAGTTCACCTCGGGCGACGTCCGCTTCCCCGGCATGAGCGCCAACGGCAAGACGGTCGTCTTCGAGCACGACTTCGGGATCGCCAAGCTCGACCTCGAATCCAGGTCCGTCACCCCGATCAAGCTCGACATCAACGCCGAGACCCAGGAGACGCTGACCGAGTACCGCGAGTTCAACTCCGAGGTCGATGACTACGCCCTTGCCCCCGACGGCAAGAGGATCGTCCTGTCCAACCGCGGCGAGATCTTCACCGTCCCGACCGACGAGGGCGATGTGGTCCAGTTGACCGACGGTGCCGCCCGCGACCAGAACGTCGAGTACTCGCCCGACGGCAAGACGATCGCCTTCGTGTCCGACCGGGAGTCGCACCGCGAGGAGATCTACACCGTACCGGCCGACGGGGCGGGCGAGACGAAGCGGATCACCGACGTGGACAGCTTGAAGTCCTCGTACCACTGGTCCCCCGACTCGAAGACCGTGGCCTTCACCACCAGCGACGGCAAGCTCTACACGGTCAAGGCCGACGGGGCCGATCAGAAGGAGATCGCCTCGACGAAGTTCGGCGGGTTCCGCGGAGTGGCCTGGTCGCCCGACGGCAAGTGGCTCGTCTACTCCCGCCCCGACGCGAACCAGTCGAGCGACGTGTATCTCCTGCCCAGCGAGGGCGGCGAGGAGAAGAAGATCACCTTCGACCCCGGCAGCGAGATGAACCCCAAGTTCTCGGCCGACGGCAAGAAGGTCTACTTCACGAGGATGGACGCGGGGATGATGATGGGCGGAGGCGGCAATGACCGGCCCGAGTCCAACCTCTTCGTGATCTACCTGGAGAAGCAGGAGAAGGACCCGGAAGAAGCCAGCGCCGCGGCGGCCAATGCCCGCGGAGGACGCCCCGGCGGCATGAACCCCGAGGCCATGGCCGGCATGATGGCCGGGATGCCCGGAGGCGCCGAGCCCCCCAAGCCCAAGGAGGTCAAGATCGACTGGGCCGGCCTCAAGCGTCGCACCGTGCAGGTCACGCGCTCGCGGGGCATGATGGTCTCCAGCTTCCTGCCCGCCAGCGACTCCAAGACGATCGTCTTCGTGGGCAGCGAGGGCACCGGGGCCGGTGGCGGGGCCTCGATCTACTCGATCGGCGACGACGGCAAGCGCATGACCCGGATCTCGGCCGGGACCCCGGTCGCCCTGCCCGAAGGCGGAGGCGACGCCCCGCCCCGAGGCATGCGAGGCGGATTCGGAGGCGGCCGCATGTCGAACCTGTCCATCCCCAAGGATGGCCGCTCGGTCTACTTCCAGGAAGGTAACGCCGTCTACTCGGTCCCCATGAGCGGCGGAGGCGGAGGCGGAGGCGGGATGGCCTCGATGATGGCCGCCATGGGCGGTGGCGGCGGTGGGCGGGGCGGTCCCAGCGCTGCAGCGGCGGGCGGTGGCGGTGGCGGCGACAGCTCCCGCAAGAAGGTCACCTTCGTGGCCAAGGCCAGGATCGACAAGACCGCCGAGTGGGAGGAGATGTTCGACGACGCCTGGAGGACCATGAAGTATCGCTTCTATGACCCCAAGCTCCACGGGACCGACTGGGACGCCGCCCGCGCCAGGTACAAGCCCCTCGTGCAGTACGTTGGGGACCGCGACGAGCTCATGAACGTGATCAACGAGATGATCGGCGAGCTCAACGCCTCGCACACCGGGGCCGCCCCCGGAGGTGGGGGCAACGGCGGTCCCGCGGGCGTGCAGACCGGCCACCTCGGCTTCGAGCTCGAGATCGACGACGCCTCAGGCCGCTACCGCGTGGGGCACATCTACGAGGACGGCCCCGCCGACAAGGACTGGATCAAGGTCGCCAGGGGCAACTACATCCTCGCCTTCAACGGCAAGCCCCTGAAGGCCGGCGACGACTATTACGAGCTGCTCAATCGTCGCCTGAACCGCAAGGTCGAGCTCACGATCAACGACAAGCCCGAGAGCGAAGGCTCGTGGAAGCTGCGGATCGAGCCCATCTCCTCGTCGGCCTACTCCACGCTCGTCTATGAGAAGTGGGTCAAGGACCGTCGCGACATGGCCGACAAGCTCTCCAACGGCCGCGTTGGGTACGTCCACATCAAGGCCATGGACCAGCCCTCGCTCGCCCGCTTCAAGAAGGACCTGGCCGAGTTCCGCGACAAGGAAGCCCTGGTCATCGACCAGCGCTTCAACGGCGGGGGCAACATCGAGCAGGAGCTCCTGGCCATCCTCGTCCAGAAGCCCTACCAGGTTTGGCACCCCCGCGGGAGCGAGCCCACCCAGCGCCCCTTCGCCGGGTACTTCGGGCCCAAGGTGGTCCTCCAGAACTGGCGGTCGGCCTCCAACGCCGAGATGTTCCCCGCGGGCTTCCGGGCCCTGGGCCTGGGCAAGGTCATCGGCACACCCACCATGGGCGCGGTCATCGGGACGGGCTCCTACTCGCTGATCGACGGCTCGACCGTCCGCACGCCCGGCGTGGGGGTCTACCTGTCCGACCAGGACCGCACCAACATGGAGAACACCGGCGTGAAGCCGGACATCCAGGTCGAGAACTCGCCCGAGGACAACCTCGCCGGCAAGGACCGCCAGCTCGAAGTCGGCGTGCAGGAGCTCCTCAAGCAGCTCCCGCCCAAGGACGGAGGCGTGGCCGAGAAGGAGTGACCCGGCGGGCCTCTTTCCAGGTCGTTGATCCCACGAAGCCCTCGCCCCCTCGGAGACCTCTCCGAGGGCGCGAGGGCCTTCTCGTTGGCAACCCCCCACGATCGCGGATGGTGCCCCAAGCCCGGCCTGCCTTTGGGGGTGCATGGAGCAAGGCCGACTGGAGAGGACCGCCGAGGCCCCCGCACCAGGGCGTCGTCGGTCCCGTCTCCGAGGACGGTTCTCCGCGGAGGGGGTTCCTGGGCTCATGATTGGGTTCGTTTCTCGCCCAGAGCCACC
>JANOBY010000189.1:0-4728 GCA_031411935.1 Planctomycetales bacterium
CGAAGTATGGTTCCCCGTTCGCGATCGAGACGGCCACGTTCGCGATGAGGGACTCGGACGTGTGCGCCGAGGTCACCCGCAGCCTCTTCAATGTGGCCCGCCAGTACCGCGAGAGCTTCGACGCCTATGGCGACAAGAAGAGCTTCGAGTGGCAGCAGGTCGAGAACGAGGAGCCGGTGATCCACACCCGCGGCCTTGCTGAGCCCGAGATCCCCTCGCGGGCGGCGGTTCCCGACTTCGCCCACCTCCTGCCCGGCCCGATCCAGAAGTTCACGAAGAAGGGGGTCTATGGCGAGGGGGAGGACCACCTCTCGTTCACCCAGGGCGGAGGGCACGGCGGATCGCACCCGCATCTCGTGCACGCCTGGCTCAGCGCCATCAAGGGCGACCGCCCCGCCCTGCCCGACGCGGCGACCTCGGCCAACTGGACGATGGTCGGCCTCTGCGCCCACGAGTCGGCCATGAAGGGGGGCGAGAAGATCGTCATCCCCACGTTCTGAATCGCCGGTTTCCTCCAAGAATTCGCGTCCCCGAACGAAAGATCCGTCATGCGGAGCGACCGCGGCCCAACGTGATGGGTCGTGGCGCTCCGCGTGGCACGGGAGAAGACTCATGAAGACTCGCGAACGGATCGCCATTGGCCTCGCGCTGCTCCTGACCCTGGGCTCGGCGGCCGTGTGGGCGCAAGCTCAGGAAAAGGGGGCCGCACCCTCCGAGAAACAGGGGCGAGGCGGTGGCATGCCCGACATGATCGGGGGACTCAAGAAGACCCCGGGGTGTCTGGGCGTGGAGACCGCCAGGACTTCCAGCGGCAAGCAGGTGATCTTCGCCTGGTTCAAGGACAAGAAATCCGTCCTCGACTGGTACAAGAGCGACATGCACGTGGGGCTCATGAAGAGCATGGGCGCGGGAGAAGGGCGAGGGCTGGTGAACGTTCCCGATGACGCGGCGCCCATCATGGTCGTGGCCTCGCTCACCCCGTCGGATAAGCCCAAAATCGAAGCGGCCCCCATGCCGATCTCGCAGATCTCGATCGAGATCTACCAGCCCTTGCCCGGAGGGGCCTCGGTCGGCGGGACCTTCGCACCCAAGGGCATGGAGATCCCGAAGATGAAGCGATACGACGAAGAAAAGCCGGCCGACGCGGAGAAGGCGAAGAGCGAGCCGCAGTGACGCATCCCGCCTGTCTCGACCCCAAGACGCTTCTGTCCGAGTGCGACGTCCGGTTCTCCCGCCGCTCCGGCCCCGGCGGGCAGAACCGGAACAAGGTCGAGACCGCCGCGATCCTCACGCACCGCCCTACCGGGGTGATCGCCGAGGCGAACGAAAGGCGCAGTCAGTCCGAGAATCGCGAACAGGCACTCCAACGCCTCAGGATCAAGCTCGCCCTTCAGATTCGCACCGATCGCGAGGACGCACCAAGTGCCCTCTGGGTCTCCAGGCTCAAGGGATCCCGGATCACCATTAACCCTCAACATGCGGATTTCCCCGCCATGCTGGCCGAGGCGCTCGATGTGATCCGGAGGACGAACGCCGACGTCCGCGCCGCCGCCGAAATTCTCGGGACCTCCACGTCTCAGCTCACCAGGTTCCTCAAGGACGAGCCCCGCGCGCTGGCCCTGGTGAACGAGGAACGTCGGGCCCATGGCCTGAACCTTTTGCTTTGATTGACTCCGCGCGATTCGGGGTGACAATCAATCGCTCATGTCTACAATGGAGGAATGAGCGAGAGCCTCCTTCGGCTGACCGACCGCGGCCTTTATTGCGACCAGGGCGACTTCTTCGTCGACCCGTGGCGACCCGTGCCCAGGGCGGTCGTGACGCATGCCCACGCCGACCACGCGTGTCGGGGTTGCGGGCGATATCTCACGAGCATCGAGGGCGAGCATGTGCTTCGCGCCCGCATGGATGCCGACGCGATCATCGATACGAGAGCGTTCGGGGAATCCGTCGTCATCAACGGGGTGGACGTCTCGCTCCATCCCGCCGGACATATCCTTGGCTCGGCCCAGATCCGCATCGAGCACAAGGGCCAGGTGCTCGTGGTCTCAGGCGACTACAAGGTCGAACCCGACCCCACCTGCTCGGCGTTCGAGCCGGTGCGTTGCCACGTGTTCCTCACCGAGTCCACGTTCGGCCTCCCCATCTACCGCTGGAAGCCGGATTCCGAGACCTTCGCCGATGTGAATGCCTGGTGGAGAACCAACCGAGACAACGGGCGGGCCAGCATGATCTTCGCCTATGCGCTGGGCAAGTCGCAGAGGATCCTCGCAGGTCTCGATCCGTCGATCGGCCCGATCTACGTCCACGGCGCGGTTTCGCGACTCGTCCGGGCTTATCGCGAGACCGGCATCGAGCTCCCGCCCACAACTTATGCCCACGAGATCAAGCGAGGCTCGGGCTGGGGCGGCGCGATGATCGTGGCCCCTCCGTCGGCCCATGCCACCCCCTGGTCGCGGAAGTTCGGGGCGGCTTCGACGGCCATGGCCTCGGGCTGGATGCGGATTCGCGGGGCCCGTCGCCGTCGGGCCGTGGACCGTGGCTTCGTGCTCTCCGACCACGCGGACTGGCCGGGCCTGCTGGGCGCGATCGCGGCAACGGGGGCCGAGTCCGTGTGGATCACTCACGGATACTCGTCGATTCTGGCCCGCTACCTGGGCGAGAAGGGGCTCGACGCTCAGATCGTTCCCACCCGGTACGAAGGGGAACGCGACCTCGCCGTGGAGGGCGAGGAGGAGCCCACCCCCGATGGCGACGCACCGGACGAGTCCGCATCATGAAAGCGTTTGCCGAGCTTTACACCGAGATCGATGAGTCCAATCGGACCAACGACAAGGTCGCGGCCCTGGCCCGCTTCTTCGCGTCGGCGAGCCCTGCCGATGCCATGTGGGCGGTCTACTTCCTCATCGGTCGTAAGCCGAAACAGCTCGTGGGCACGCGTAAGCTCCGCGAGTGGGCCGCCGAGGAAGCCGGAGTCACTTCGTGGCTGTTCGACGAGTCGTACGACGCCGTGGGGGATCTCTCCGAGGCGATTGCCCTGCTCCTCCCTCCGCCGACCGCGACCTCGGATCGGTCGCTCTGCGAGTGGGTCGAGGAGGTCCTCCTCCCTCTGAAAAGTCAGGCCGACCACGAACAGAAAGCCCGCATCCTCGAGGCCTGGCGGTCGATGGACGGGACGCAACGCTTCGTCTGGAACAAGCTCCTGAGCGGGGCGTTTCGCGTGGGGGTCTCGTCGTTGCTTGTCACCCGGGCCCTGGCGAAGGTCTCCGGGATCGAGCCCGCCGTCGTGGCCCATCGGCTCATGGGGGACTGGCAGCCGACTCCCGAGTTCTTCACCCGGCTGGTGGCCGCCGAGGCCGAGGATGCCGACCTTTCTCGTCCCTACCCCTTCTCTCTGGCCTATGCCCTTGAAGATGGACCGGAGCCGCTCGGCAATCCCGCCCACTGGCAAGCCGAATGGAAGTGGGACGGGATCCGCAGCCAGGTCATCCATCGTCGAGGCGAGGTCTTCGTCTGGTCGCGTGGCGAGGAACTGGTCACAGATCGCTACCCCGAACTCAGCGCCCTGGCGTCCATGCTCCCCGATGGGACCGTGATTGACGGGGAGATCCTTCCCTGGAAGGACGGGGCCCCCCTGCCCTTCGCCCAGCTCCAGCGCCGGATCGGTCGCAAGACTCTCGGCAAAAAGATCCTTGCCGAGGTGCCCGTGGTCCTCGTGGGCTACGACCTGATCGAGCACGAAGGACAGGATGTCCGCTCTCGCCCCCTGGAATGGCGAAGAGAAATGCTCGTCGAGATCGTGTCGGCGGTCAATCGCCCGACCTTGCGACTGTCGCCCCTGGTCGAGGGGGCCTCCTGGGACGCTCTGGCCGAACAGCGTTCGCATAGCCGTGAGATTCAGGCCGAGGGCTTGATGCTGAAGCGCATCGGATCTCCCTACAAGGCGGGCCGGCAGAAGGGGGACTGGTGGAAGTGGAAGGTCAATCCGTTTACGATCGACGCCGTGCTGACCGCCGCGCAACGCGGCAGCGGCAAGCGAGCGAGCCTCTACACCGATTACACCTTCTCGCTCTGGGACCAGGGCCGGCTCGTCCCCATCGCAAAGGCCTATTCGGGCCTGACCGACGAGGAGATCGGCAGGGTGGATCGATTCGTGCGTAAACACATGATCGACAAATTCGGTCCCGTCCGCACGGTGCATCCCGAGCTGGTCTTCGAGCTTGGCTTTGAGGGCATTCAGGAATCCTCCCGCCACAAGTCGGGCGTCGCCGTCCGTTTCCCGCGCATCCTCCGATGGAGGGTCGACAAGAAGGCTGCAGATGCCGACACCCTGGATCGCCTGAAGGCCTTGCTGCCCGTGAAGTCAAAGACCAGGGTTGGTCAGGACGAGTTCCAGCTGGAATTCACGGCAGAGGAGTCTGACGCCTCAGGTAACGAGAATGGAAGTCCTTCCGAGTAAACTGGCAGCGACTTCGTTGTGGCATGACAGGGCGGGCGAAGCCACCAACGGTCTTGTGCCGGATTCGTATGAGGCCACATCTCGATGAAGATCACCTGGTACGGACATGCCGCCTTCCTGGTGGAGACGCAGGGGCTGCGGATCATCCTCGATCCCTACCGATCACCCGACTGCGGCGGGTACGAACCCATCGCTGAGCCGGCTCACATGGTCGTCGTGAGCCATGAGAACGACCGCTATCACAGCCACCTTGGCCAGATTGTTCCGCC
>JANOBY010000190.1:0-4599 GCA_031411935.1 Planctomycetales bacterium
GCGGGGTTGCCCCAGACCCGCCGACGCCGGAGGGGTGATCCCCCCGAGCAGCGAGTCTGAAACAGCCTTCGTTGTGACGCATGACCAGCCGAACGCTCGGGCGGCGCAACGCCGCCCTGGTGCAGAGCACCGAGCTAGACCTGTTCTCCCAGAACGGCCCTCGGTCGAGGGATAACCTCTTCTAGCCGACACCTCGCCACCCCGCAAGTGGGCAGTTCTCCAAGGTCCAGTCAATTCGTTAATCCGGATTCAGACGTCGCGTTCCACCCAATAAAACCGACACCCACGCCCCGGCCAGAACCCGGATCCCTGCTCGTTTGCCTCGCGGAAGCCGCCGCCCCGCGCGACCGCTCGGGCCGCCGTCATTCGCTGGTCACCATGCCGGCGCACGCTTGTTGCGCCATGCCCTGCGGCTGTCGGGTCGATGCGGCCGCCGCCGTTGGGCCGCCGCGGCCCGTTGACCTCGACGGCAAGGTCGCCCGGGGAAGCCGAGCCCGCGACGCCGCGGCGGTCTATTTCCTGGCAGCGCTCGACCAGGCGTCCGAGTGCGTCCTGGCGCACCGCGCCTATCCGGAGGGCTTCGATCCGCCCTCGCCCCTGCCTGAGGCCACAAAGGCATGAGCGACCGGGAATGATGACGCGATCCTAACCGCGTCCAGGACGGGGCGGCAGATCGAAGACCAGCGTGCAGGTCCGTCCCAAGGCCAGGCTCATCAGGTTTCAGGCTCACGCGCCGTCGTTTGCCTCATGGAGGACGAGCGCCGAGGCGAGGTTGTCATGCTCCTCGCCCCCCTTGTCGTCGGCGTCTCGGGCGCGGCCCAGGGTCTCCTCGGTCACCATGCGGCGGCCCGTGGCGTCGGGCAGGTTGGCGGGCACGGCGGCATCGAGCGCGGTCTTGCCCGTGCCCGGCCCTGCCCAGAGAATCAGCGACGGTAACCGGCCCCCGCCGTCGATGATCTTGCGTAGAATACGTCCGGGGCCCAGCAAATGCTGTTGTCCCACGAATTCCTCGACCGACCTCGGCCGCATCCGCTCCGCCAGGGGGGCCTCGGGCCGTCTGCGAGCCCTCTGAGACCTCTGCTTGAAACTCCTCAATTCCTCATTCAGCCATGAATTCGTATCCTAGCAGCACTCGGGAGGCCAAGGCCATGATCGCGAAGGTGCTGGGGCGGCTGGGGATCAGGGATGAGAGTCCGGGCTCGTGCGGGCTGGCGTGGCTGCCGACCGCGGACCGCGCCTGGAAGGCGTCGATCAACCCGGCGAACGGCGAGCCCCTGGGGCGGGTCGCCGTGGCCTCGGTCGGGGACTACGACCGCGTGGCGCGCGACGCCTCGCTGGCCTTCCGCACCTGGAGGCTCGTCCCGCCCCCCGTGCGCGGGGAGCTCGTGCGCAAGATCGGGCTGGCCCTTCGCGAGCACAAGGCGGACCTGGGCCTGCTCGTGACCCTGGAGACGGGCAAGATCCTCAGCGAGGGGCTGGGCGAGGTCCAGGAGATGATCGACATGGCCGACTTCGCCGTGGGGCTGTCGCGCCAGCTCCACGGGTTGACGATCGCGAGCGAGCGGCCCCGCCATCGCATGTTCGAGCAGTGGCTGCCCCTGGGGCCCGTGGGGGTGATCACGGCGTTCAACTTCCCGGTCGCCGTGTGGGCGTGGAATGCGCTGATCGCGACGGTTTGCGGCGACACGACGATCTGGAAGCCGTCGCCCGAGACCCCGCTGACGGCCGTGGCCGTGCAGAATCTGGCCAACCGCGTGTGCGAATCCGAGGGCTACCCCGGGGTGTTCACGCTCTGCCTGGGCGAGGCCGCCGACGTGGGCGAGGCCCTGCTCGCCGACGAACGCCTGCCGCTGGTCTCGGCCACGGGAAGCTGCCGCATGGGCCGACGCGTGGCCGAGGTCGTGGGACGTCGTCTCGGGCGGACGTTGCTCGAACTCGGCGGGAACAACGCCGCGATCGTCACGGCCGACGCGAACCGCGACCTGGCCACGCGCGCGGCCCTGTTCTCGGCCGTGGGGACCGCCGGCCAGCGGTGCACCTCGCTGCGCAGGCTGATCGTCCACGAGTCGATCGCCGACGACCTGACCGCTCGCCTGGTGAGGGCCTACGCCAACCTGCCCATCGGCGACCCCTGGGCCGAGGGCACGCTGGTGGGCCCCCTGATCAACGAGGGGGCCGTGGGCGCGATGATGCACGCCCTGGACGCGGCAAGGGGGCAGGGGGGCGAGGTCCTCTGCGGAGGGCTCCGCCTGGACCGGCCCGGCTCGTTCGTGACCCCCGCCATCGTCCGGGCGCGGCCCGACATGGCGATCGTGGGCGAGGAGACCTTCGCGCCGATCCTCTATGTGATGACCTATCGCGAGATCGACGAGGCGATCGCGATCCAGAACGGCGTGAGCCAGGGCCTGTCCTCGGCGATCTTCACCGACCGAGTCTCCGAGGCCGAGCGCTTCCTGGCGCCCGACGGCTCGGACTGCGGGCTGGCGAACGTGAACCTCGGGACCTCGGGGGCCGAGATCGGGGGCGCGTTCGGCGGGGAGAAGACCACCGGGGGCGGTCGGGAATCCGGGTCGGACGCCTGGAAGCAGTACATGAGGCGTCAGACCTGCGTGATCAACGGCGGATCCGACCTGCCGCTGGCCCAGGGCGTGCGATTCGACCTCGCGCCCTGAGACGAGAGAAATGCCTTCGCCTCAAAGGCTTTGCAGCTGCTGCCGCAGGCTCGTGAGCCACTTGCGGATCGGGGCCGCCTGGGCAACCTCGCACTCGTCCTGGAGCGTGTCGATCCGGCGCAGGAGGGCCTCGGTCTCGAACGGGTTCGCCGGCCCCGAGACCAGCCTCTTGGCCTCGCTGGCCAGATCCCTCACCGAACTGGCCAGGGCCGCTCCACCTTCGGAGACGCTGCTGGCGACGATGGCTTGCATAACTCCTTCTCCTGGATCGGCCGGATCGGGCCTGGTCTCGCGGTCACTCCCCGCGACCCGGGCCCGGGTCTGCCCTGTATCCGTAAAACTCAGTGGAGAGACGCCACGGAATCGGAAATCTTAGAAAGATTCTCTCCCGCAACGCCGGTTTCCAGACACCCATCAGAAGATTCGGTTCGCGATGGCGGATATTCCACGAATTTCTTCGGTCCCGAGCGCTTCCCCGGCGTCTTCGCCCGGGTGCTCCTACGCTAACGGGACACGAAGGTTCGGATTTGCCCGGTGAGATTGGAGGATTTTCAAAAACATTGGCTGTCCGTGAATCCGAAAGGCGAGCCCCGGCGAATCCCCTGGAGCCGAGGGCCGCACTGCCCGGATGGTCGGGCGATCGTCACCGTGCGGCCCTCTTCCTCCTGACTTGTCGAGGATCGTTCCATGATCGCGTTGAACGGATTTCGGGGACTGATGGCCGGCGTGGTCGCCGGCGTGCTGAGCCTGGGCGGGATGGCCGCGGCCCGCGACGATCACGAATCCCAGCCGCGCCGGACGGTGCTGGGCGTGGCGGCCGAGGCCGGGAAGTTCCGCACCCTCTTGAATCTCGTGTACGTGGCCGACCTGGTCGGGCCGCTCACGAGCAACGGCGAGTCGTTCACCGTGTTCGCGCCCACCGACGAGGCGTTCGACAAGCTGCCGAAGGGGACGTTCGAGTCCCTGCTCAAGCCCGAGAACCGCAAGCAGCTCGTGACGATCCTCACCTATCACGTGGTCTCCGGGAAGATCCTGGCCAAGGATATCGGCGAGAAGGCCAGCCCCAAGACGCTCAACGGCGGGAGGCTCACGATCGTGGCCAACGGCCACGGGATCGCCGTGAACGAGGCCACCGTGATCCAGGCCGACGTCCCGGCGCGCAACGGCGTGATCCACGTGATCGACCGCGTGCTCACCCCCTCCAAGCCCGGAGTGCTGGGCGTGGCCGAGAAGGCCGGCAACTTCTCCACCCTGCTGGCCGCGATCAAGGCCGCGAAGCTGGAGGACGCGCTCTCGGGCGACGGCCCGTTCACCGTGTTCGCCCCCACGGACGAGGCCTTCGCCAAACTGCCGGCCGACCAGCTCAAGGCGCTCCTGAAGCCGGGCAACCGGGAGGCATTGCAGGCGATCCTGAAGTATCATGTGGTGGAGGGCAAGGTCTCGGCCCGCGACGCGATCAGGGCGGGCTCGGCCAGGACGCTGCAGGGCGGGAAGGTGGAGGCCGACATCAAGGACGGCCGCCTGATCATCAACGATGCGAGGGCCCTGGCCACCGACATCCCCGCCGAGAATGGCGTGATCCACGTGATCGACTCCGTCCTGATCCCCAAGCATTGACGAGACGCGGGGCCCGTCCCGAGGGCCCCGATTCCCGGATCCCCAGAGTTCCACGACGGGGAGTCGCCGTGACCGAGTCCGAGCCCGAATCGATCCTGAAACGCGTGGGCGAGGGGGACGCGACCGCCGTGGGCGAGTGCCTGGACCGCTATGGAGGCCTGGTCTGGTCGCTCGCCCTGCGGTTTTGCCCCGACCGCGCCGGGGCGGAGGATGCCGTGCAGGAGATCTTCATCGACCTCTGGACCAGCGCCCGGAGGTTCGACCCGTCTCGGGCCTCGGAGGAGACCTTCGTGGCCATGATCGCCCGCCG
>JANOBY010000191.1:0-1839 GCA_031411935.1 Planctomycetales bacterium
GCGTCGACGGCCTGCTGGAGCATCCGCTTCTCATTGCGGATGATGACCTCGGGCGCGTTCAGGTCCACGAGCTTCTTCAACCGGTTGTTGCGGTTGATGATGCGGCGGTAGAGGTCGTTCAGGTCGCTCGTGGCGAAGTTACCGCTATCCAGCAGCACGAGAGGGCGGAGGTCGGGCGGGATCACGGGGATCGCCTCGAGGACCATCCACTCGGGCCGGTTGTCGCTATCGCGTAGGGCCTCGACGACCTTGAGCCGCTTGGTCAGGTCCTTCAGCCTCTGCTTGCTGGAGGTCTCGGTCAGTTCCTGGCGGAGCTGCTTGGAAAGGCTCACGAGGTCGAGCTTGGCGAGGAGCTTGCGGACGGCGTCGGCCCCCATGTCGGCCTGGAAGGTGTCGCCGTACTGCTCCTTGGCCTTGCGGAAGTCTTCCTCGGTCAGGAGCTGGCGCTCCTTGAGCGGGGTGTCTCCCGAGTCGATGACCACGTAGTCCTGGAAGTAGATGATCCTCTCCATGGAGGACGTCTTCATGTCCAGGAGCGTGCCCAGGCGGCTGGGCATGGCCTTGAAGAACCAGATGTGCACGACGGGCGCCGCGAGCTCGATGTGGCCCATGCGCTTCCGGCGGACGCGGCTGTGCGTGACCTTCACGCCGCAGCGGTCGCAGATCATGCCCTTGTATTTCATCCCGCGGTACTTGCCGCAGGCGCACTCCCAGTCCTTCTCGGGGCCGAAGATCCGCTCGCAGAACAGGCCGTCCTTCTCGGGCCGGTAGGTGCGGTAGTTGATCGTCTCGGGCTTCTTGACCTCGCCGAAGCTCCACGACCGGATGTCGTAGGGGGAGGCGAGCCCGATCTTGACGGCCCCGTAGTCATTGATACGATCGTAGGCACTTTCGCCCATGCTCACGAGACACTCTCCTCTGCAACGAGGTTGGGGGGTGCCATTGCGGGGTGATGAATTCAGTTGCGGGCCGCGGATGCCATCATAGCGGCCGGCGGCGGCATGAAGGTTCGCGAGGAATTGCGGTTGGCCAGGTACTCGCCCCGGAAAAACGCGAGCACGACCGCAAGTCGCCCCTGCCCCATGGGTGGGTCGACGCGGTCGATTCCGTCCTCCGTGACCAAAGGACGCACATCGGTGGCCTCCTGGCCCTGGCCGATGCAAAACGGGAGACGCCGAGGCCCAAAGGCGACCTCGGCAAAATAGCAGGATCTCGGCACGAGCGGCCCCGGGGACTGTCTAGCCGTGGTGTCGGTTCTCCCACATCATAGGCGAATGAGGGGCCGGGCACAAGCAATTTTTTCTCTCTCTCCAGGCGCACCCGGATTCCCGGCCTGCGAGGTCGTCACCGGGGCTGGGGAGGGTGCACCAGGCGGACGGGCTCGAGGCGGTGCCGGCCGTTCTTCGTGAGGGCCCCGCCGAGGCGACGGTCCAGCGCATCGATCGCCTGGTCCAGCACCCCCTTCGCGGTGTCCAGGTGCCGGGGCCTGAGGGCGTAGGGGTCCATCGGCAGGCCGGTCAGGGGCTGGATCAGGTGCTCGGCCCGCACGTCCAGCCCGGGGGGGATCTGGTGAGGTTGGATCGGCTCATACTGGCCGTCTCGACGAGGCGACTGATAGTAGGCGCGGCGGCGATGGGGGACGCCGGGGAACGCCCACGAGGCCCGCAACGCCAGCAGCTCCCGGAGTTGCGGCCAGGGCGGGGCGTCGGGGTCGAACGTCCCGGTTGCCCCGGCAAGCGCGGGCAGGAGCGACCAGGCCGAAAGGGGCGGCATGGGCCGAGACGGGTCGGTCAGCAACGCCCCGAGTTCCGGACGCACCAGCTCGGCCGCGGCCTGATG
>JANOBY010000192.1:0-4393 GCA_031411935.1 Planctomycetales bacterium
AACTGAACCACCGACCGGCTTGAAGCCGGTGGGTTCGGCAGTCGGCTCCAAGCCCGACTGAGGCTGACCTGGATCACTCTTCGTCGACCTTGAAGTCCCCGTCCTCCTTCGTCACGTCCTGGGTCCGGATATACTCCATGATCGCCTCGTCCGTGATGACACCCGAGCTGGCCACGAAGAACCCCCTGGCCCAAAGGTGACGCCCCCAGCACTCCTTGTTCAGGTGGCTGAACTGCTGCATCAGCCTCCGCGACGACTTGCCCTTGATCCGCTGCATCAGGTAGCTCGGCGACACGTGCGGCGGGCACGAGACGAACAGATGCACATGGTCCTTGCTCACATGCCCCTTGAGGATCTCCACCTCCAACTCCGAGCAGATATCCCGCACGATCTGCCGCAGGCGGACGGCTACGTCCGCCCGCAGCAACTTCTTGCGGTACTTCGTGATCCAGACGAAGTGGTACTTCAGGTCGAATCGCGTGTGGGCGGTCCGTCGGTAGTGCTCCATCCCGAGAACGTACTGAAGTGGTCGCCTGAAGGCGAGGGTTTTTAGATCCCAGAACTAGGACAATAAGACGACTTTGCGTTTGAAGGGTTTGGATCAAGCGCAACTTGCGTCTGACGTTGGGGTTTCGCGTTCCACCTTTTCCAGGATTCTCACGGGTAGGCAGGAGCCAAAGCTCCGCCTCGCCCAATCGATCGCCTCCGCCCTGGGAGTCTCAATTGACTTCCTGGTGGACGAGGTGGCTGATACCGGCCAGCCATCGACCCGATGGGAGGTTCTCTCGGATGATGAGGCGGCCATTCTAGGGGTGGCACGTCGCCTGGGCACGACATCGGCGCTCGATCGACTTCTCGCTGTCCAGGAACCTTCCAAGATTCCGCGTGGAGAGGATCAATCGGCTCGACCGCGATGAACGATCTTCACGGCCGAGAGGATTGCTCTTGACACCAAGGAGGTGTACACTTTTGGCCTTGCAGTTCGTCCCAAGTTCTCTTCCGCCGGGACCATGCCTAAATGATCTCGATCAATGGCCTCACCAAACATTACGGACGAGTAAAGGCCCTCCGTAACGTGACCATGGATGTCCGAAAGGGCGAAGTTTTTGGACTGCTCGGTCCCAATGGATCGGGCAAGACGACCACGATTCGCCTTCTCCTGGGCATGCTCAAGCCGACATCTGGACGAGCCGAGGTTGCGGGTTACGAGTGCTGGAAGCAGAGCCTGGACGTACGCCGCCACGTCTCATATCTGCCGGGCGAACTTCGCCTCTATGGTCATATGAGCGGATTCGGACTTCTCAAGTTTCTGAGCGATCTGAGAGGAGGAGCCGGGCTGGATCGAGCCGTGGCCATCGCGGATTCCATCATGAAACTTGATCTGCGGCGCAAGGTCCGCACTTTTTCCACAGGAATGAAGCAGAAACTTGCGCTTGCGCAGGCGTTTGCCGACCCGGTTGACATCTTGATCCTGGACGAGCCGACCTCGGCGTTGGATCCCTCGGCGCGGCAGGATGTGCTCGCTCTCGTCGCTCAGGCACGCTCAGCCGGACAGACGGTGGTCTTCTCAGGCCACGTCTTATCGGAAGTTGAGCAGGTCGCAGATCGAGTCGCAATCATGCGTAAGGGCGAATTGATGCATGTCGAGGACATGCACGCCCGCCGCAACCTTCGGATGATTCTCCTACGATTTGAGGGAGAACCTCCCGAATCCTTCCCCTCCGAGTTGATGCTCCAAGTGCGTGATCGCCAGGGCGAAACAATCCTGCTTGAGCATCGCGGGGAAGCTCCGCCACTACTCCAGTGGCTCGGATCGCAGCGAGTCTTGGACCTGGCGATCGGGACCGAGGATCTGCGTGCCCTCTACGACCAGTACCACGGTCCGAACGTCAAGGACGATCCTAACGAGGCGACGGTTTCATGACGGCCCTTATCGCGTTGGTACGTAAGCAACTTTCGGAATCCCGTTGGTTGCTCGGAATCTCCGCCCTTGCCCTGTTCGGATTGAGTTGGCTATTTGTGTACGCAAGCAATCGAATTGAGCGTGAGGATCGAAGACGATCCGATTCCGAGTTCTACATGCGTCGAGGGGGGATCGCCCGGGCCATTGGCGGAGCCTCGGCGGATAATTCCTCGACTTCGCTCGAGATTGCCTGGTGGCGCCACCCCTTCGTGATCTTGATTGTGGCCATGTGGCCCATTGCACGGGGCTCGGCTTCCGTCGCTGGCGAACTCGAGAAGGGATCGCTCGACATGGTCCTTTCTCGGCCCATCTCCCGAAATGCCTTCCTGACGTCGCAAATCCTCTCGGCCTGCGTGGGGATGGCAGTCCTCTCGTTCGCGCTGGTGGCCGGGAATCAAGTGGCGAATCGCTTCAACTTCATTCAGTCTCCGCCCGGCCTGATGGCGGCTTTGCGACCTGGTCTGAACGCGATGGCTCTGGCGTTTTCGATGTTTGGATTCACACTCGCGTTGTCGTCGTTCGACATCGTCCGGTGGAGACCGAATCTGCTAGGCTCCGCGATCACCCTCGCCATGTTCATCGCCTTGATTGTCTCGGGCATTCCCTCGCTCGATGAGTGGAAGTGGCTCGAAAACTTCTCGATCTTCAAGGCGTATGACCCGGTCGATGCGGCATTAGGAGCTTCTCGACTTGGCTCCAATACAGCCGTGCTCGGAGGGATCGGCATGACCTGCCTTCTGATCGGCTATATCGCCTTCAACAGGCGAGACTTGCCTTCGAGTTCCTGAGCTCGGCGCAACCTCGGCACGCCTATTGCGGTTGCATGGTGCGACCGCCCTCAGTGGCTCGCAATCATTCGTCCCAGAGTGCTCTTCCGAGGATTCCCATGTCGAAGCTCACAAACCTTGACGAGATGTTTTTCCACGACCTTGGTGACATTTACGACGCCGAGCATCGCTTTCTCGATGCTCAGAAGGCCATGCGCCCCCTTGCCGCTGATCGCAAACTTCAACAGATGATTGATCGTCACATCAAGCAGACCGAGCAGCAGATTGTTCGTCTTGAGAAGGCGTATGTAACCCTCGGTAAGCCCGCCAAACGGGTGAAGTGTGCCGCCGCAGCCGGACTGGTCTCGGAAGGTCAGAAGGGAATGGAAGACTCGGAAGAAAACGCCCAGATCAGGGACTGCATGATTGTGGTTTCCTCCACCAAGGTGGAGCATTACGAGATCTGCTCCTATCGAGGACTGATTGCAGCGGCGGAGGTTTTGCAGAAAACCGAATTGATCGCGATCTTTGAGGAAAATCTTGCCGAGGAGATTGAAACTGCGGAACTTGTCGAGCAGAGTCTTCCGGCCTTCTTGACCAAGGCCAAAGCAGGAGCTCTCACCTCAGGGCGATCGGCCTCTCCCAAGAAGAAAGCCAGCCCTAAAGGCTGAAATTGGACAAGCTCTTTTGAAGACGAGTGAATTGGTTATTACTCGAATCACCCTTCAAAAGAGTACTATTGGCTCCACTTAATCGCAAAGACGTATCGACATCCACGGGTCGAGGCATATCGAGTTACTCACTCGGTTCATGCCGTGAATCTGTGCATTCCTCCACTTGATCGCATGCGATCTCGAAGGGCGCCCTTCCGAATTATTGGAGATTGGACGATTTGTGCAATCGAGCATTCGACTGTGCCAATCCTGTCGTAGTGGAGTTGAAGGAGACCGTCTTCGAGGAAGAAGAGCGCGTCGCTCGGGGTCGCCTTTTTCGCCCAACGCCGCAGGTAGGTCGCTTGATCGTGGTTGCTGTCTTGCACATCTGAGATTGCGAGACGATCACTACACGTCAAAACGCTGTCATGGCAGAGGTGGATCTCTCGGCCT
Source organism: Planctomycetales bacterium (assembly GCA_031411935.1). Taxonomy (GTDB): domain Bacteria; phylum Planctomycetota; class Planctomycetia; order Isosphaerales; family Isosphaeraceae; genus JAQGHR01. The sequence continues at coordinate 3,837 of JANOBY010000192.1, forward strand.
AGCGAGCCGAGTCGTAGGCAGAGATCCGCATCCCAGTAATGGCTCGTATAACGGAGATCGAATCCCCCGCTCGCCAGATAGGTTGCCCGTGCGATGAAAAGGCATTCCCCGCTGACGACAGGGAACCTGCGAGATCGACTGACCGCGGGATGCTCCGCTGGAAATCCTCGGTAGATGGATTGCGGCTCCCGCTTAGCATCCAACGCCATCCCCGAATGGTGGGCAAGGTTATCGCCGCGAAGGATCTTGCTTCCGATTACCGCGACTTCGGGATAGCTTTCCGAGTAGGCGACCAACTCATCCAGCCACCCCTGCCGCGGCGTCAACAACGGATCCAGAAAGACCAGATACTTCCCCCGAGCCGCCGCCACCGCGATGTGCATGGCGTCTACTCGTTGGGATTCTTCTCTACAGTTGAATGGCACTGAATCGGCCGCAAGCTATGTCGGGGTCATGAGTTGAATGGGGCGGCCTGTCCGCGTCCAATCGGGGGTGCTTACCCGTCCCCGACCGACACGGAGGGCCGCCCCATGGCCGATCCTACCCGCACCGACGCC
>JANOBY010000193.1:0-6339 GCA_031411935.1 Planctomycetales bacterium
CATCCCGCCGACGACCTGGGGCGCCTCGGGCCCCCGGCTGGCGACCTGCCAGAGGTATTCGCCGTAGTTGGACATCGCCGCCGTGACCAGCACCACGAGCAGCATGACCATCGGCCGCTTGCGGAGCTCGATCAGGCCGCCGAGCTGATACAGCCACATCATGTTGAACACGATGTGAGGCACGCTGAAGTGCAGGAACATGGGGGTGAACAGACGCCAGACCTCGCCCCGCTTCAGGGCCGCGAGCCCGCTGGAGACGAAATCGTCCTGGGGAACCGCGATGGTGGTGAATTCGACGGGCCCCCCGTCCCCCGCGTCGATCCTCATCTTCGCCAGGGTCTGCCGGACCTCCGGGGGCGAGAAGAGGAAGCGATCGGTGCGGGCCGTGTTGCTGCCCAGGTTCGTGTAGAGGGTCACGGCGATCGACGCGGCGATCAGGGCGTAGGTCACCGGGCATCGCCTGGCGGAGATCACGTTCAGCCGGCCTTGCAGGTTGATCGTGTTGCGGGCGTGCTGCTTTTCCTGGCGGGCGGCCTCGCGCCGGGTGCCCTCGGCGATCTTGATCGCGGCGCGGTACTTCGGGTCGTCGGGGTTCTGGAGGAAGCTCTCCAGCTCGCGCCGGGCCTCGTCGACCCGCTCCTCGCGGTGGACCCAGACGATCCACCCTTGCGGCGAGGGGTCCACGCGCGTGGTGATGCCCAGGGTCAGCAGGTGATCGGCCAGCCGTTTGGCCTGGCCCTGATCCGCGATCGTTCCGGCCTGTCGCATCGAACCGCCCCTGCGTCGCATGGATTTCGCGTGAGGATCGTGATTCTACCTTCCGCCGGGCCGGTTGTGGTACGCTCCCCGGTCGTGATTCCCGACCGAATCCCCCGAATGCGACACGTTCCCATGGCCGATCGACCGATCATTCTGAGCTTGACCAAGATGGCCGAATCGGGCCTGGACACCCTGCGGGCCGGGGGCGAGCTGCGCATGGCGTCGTCGCTCGAACCGAGCATCTTGCACAAGGAGATTGCCCCGGCCGATGCCCTGGTGATCCGAACCGCGGGGACGATCGACGCGGCGCTCATGGACGCCGCCCCCCGTCTGAAGGTGATCGGCCGCCACGGCGTGGGCTACGACCAGGTGGACGTGCCCGCCGCCACGGCCCGAGGGATCCAGGTCGTGTACACGCCGGGGGCCAACACCGAGGCCGTGGCCGAGCACACGATCAGCTTCATGATCGGCCTCTCCAAGCACTTCCCGCAGCAGATGCGGTCGCTGATCGACGGCCGCTACAACGACCGCACGAAGTACGTGGGGCGCGACCTCACGGGCCGGTCGCTGGGCATCATCGGCTTCGGCCGCATCGGACGCAGGGTCGGCCACCTCGCAAAGATCGCCTTCGGCATGGACGTGCTCTACACCGACGTGGTCGCCGCGCCCGAGGAGATCGAGCTCCGCGCCGGGGCCCGCAAGGTTGATCTCCAGACGCTCCTGAAGGCCAGCGAATATGTGACCCTGCACGTCCCCCTGGACGAGTCCACCCGCAGGATGATCAACCGCGAAACGCTCGCCCTCATGCGTCCCGACGCGATCCTGATCAACACCTGCCGGGGGCCGGTCGTGGACGAGCAGGCCGTGGCCGAGGCGCTCGACGCCAGGAAGCTCTGGGGCTACGGGGCCGACGTGTACGACGTGGAGCCCCCGCCCGCCGATCATCCCCTGATCGGCCGGCCCGACGTGATGCTCACGCCGCACTCGGCGGCGCAGACGGTCGAGAGCCTCACGAACATGGCCAACGGCATCGCCGAGGACGTGGTGGGCGTGCTCCAGGGCAAGCCGCCGCTGAACCCCGTGAACGATCCTCACGAGGTCGCGGCGATCCGTCGCGGGCTGGGCAAGCCCTGATTACCGGATGGCGATCGGGACGGTGAACGGCTTGCCGTCGAACGTGCCTTGGATCTCGCCGTGGATCTCGTCGTGGTCGTAGGGGCCGACCTCCGAGGCGAGGCGGCCGTCCTTCGGCTTGAGCGACTTGGGGTTCAGGGTCACAGACAGGGGCGCGGCCTCGCCGGGGACGGTCATCTTGGCGGTCACGCCTGTGGGGGCCGGCTCCAGCGCGGCCGACTGGTCGGGCGTGACGAAGTACATGGCCAGGACCACGTCGCGCCCTTTCTTGGTCGTCTTGACCGGTTCGACCACGACCTCGGCGTAGCCCTTGCCGTCGGGCAGGGGGAACGCGGTCCCTCCGTGCGTGCCGGCCTTCGAGGGCAACGCCTTGGTGGCCGGGGCGCCGATCGAGCCGCAGCCGGCGAGGGCCGACGCCACGAGGAAGATCAGGGATTTCGCGGGACGGTGCATACGGATCTCTCGGGGAGCGATGGCCCAGGGGAAAAGGAACGGGGCGAGGGCCTCGGGACCGGTTGGGGTCGAGGCCCTCGCCCCTCACGCGGGGGTTCCCGGACGAGTCGGATCAGAAGTCGCTGGCGCTGATGATCTCACCGCCGGCGCGGCTGCCCATGTTGCGCCAGACCTGAAGGTTGGTGGAGTCCTTGACGAACTTCACCGACCCGTCGCCGAACAGGACGTTCACGCCGCCGGGGTGCTGGCTGCGGGCGGAGACGATGGCGTGCTCGCCGGGGCTGTCGGACAGGCTCGACCCGAGGCCGCAATCCCAACCCCTCCAGTTCGGCGGGGCGGCGTGGTTGTACAGGGTGGCCACGTACCAGGCGTAGCCCCAACCGTCGGAGAACTGGAGGCCGAAGCCGGGGCTCGCCACATAGCGGCCCTGCTGGAACATGAAGTCGCCCGGCACGGCGAAGTTGAACGACCCGCAATGCTGCATGAGCGCGTCGGCGTCGGTCTGGGGCACGAAGGTCAGGGTGATCGACCCCGTGCGGGCGAAGGCGTAGTCGCCCTTGGTCGGCGTGGAGAACGAGCCCGAACCCTTGCTGCGCTCGCCGAACATGGCGGTGTTGCTCAGGCCGTCGGTCACCTCAGAGATGCCGATGCCGGGTCCGTAGGTGAACATGCCGTTGTCGGTCCCGGAGCGCTTCACGTTGTCACCGCGGAGGCCGCCGCCGGCGTAAATCGTGCTGCCGCCGAAGTTGGCCCGGTAGTTATTCTCGCCGCCGGGGCCCTGGCCGCCTGCGGGGTCCGAGGGGCAGAGGAAGATGTTGTTGGTCAGGGTGTAGGCCGTGTAATTGGGCGAGATCACGTTGCCCGAGGGATCCTGCAGGGCGCCCATGTTCACGCCCGAGAAGTTCATCGCGTTGTAGGCGGAGGTCTGCTCGATGTAATTCAGGATGTGCGTGTGCACCGAGTAGAAGCCCGACCAGTTGCCCGCCGCGTTGGGAAGGTTGCCCGAGCCGTAGCTGGTGAGGGTCAGGGCCGGCAGGCCGTTCTTGATCACGTCGGGGGCCATGCGGCCGGGGGGGAAGGCCTTGTGGGTGCTCTCGTAGTTGTGCAGGCCGAGCCCGATCTGCTTCAGGTTGTTCGTGCACTGCATGCGGCGGGCGGCCTCACGCGCGGCCTGCACCGCGGGCAAGAGCAGGGCGATCAGCACGCCGATGATCGCGATCACGACCAGAAGTTCGATCAGCGTAAAACCTTGGCGACGTAAGTGACGCGAGTTGACCATGAGTCCTGGGTCCTGGAGAAGAGTGGATGAGTGCTTCCCATGCGGAACGCGGGAATGAGATCCCAACCGATGTCGCCGATCGTCGGCCACGATCCAACCTGGGCTCAAGCCCCAAACCGGGGGCCAACGCCATGAGCACCTGCGAGCGAATCGGGGGATTTCGGGAAGGCCGAACGATGATTGCCGGATAATCCGTCAGAACACGTCCGCCCCAGGAGAGGTGGGGGGATGGTGGGCAGGGGCCGACGTCGATGTCGACCGCAGTAGTTTAGCCGCACACGACGAAAAAAACAGGAAAAATCAACGCCTGACGCAAAAAGACGCCAACATCCCGCAGGATCTCGCACAGAGCAACATGAGTGAATGATGGAATTCCAGCAGAAGATGCGTGAACATTCCGTGAAGATTGGCGGAAGATCGCCGGAATTTGCCCCTCCGCCTAAACTAAAACTGGTCGGACCCGGGCGGATGCGAGAGGATCAGGGGAGGGAGGGCGGCGTGACCGAGTTCGCGACGGGGCCGGAGGTGCGGATCCTCCGCGAGGGGGAGTTCGACCGCGACGGGTCGTGCGTCCTGTACTGGATGCAACGCTCGCAGAGGGGCCGCGACAACCCCGCGCTGAACCTGGCGATCGAGGTCGGCAACGCCCTCAAGAAGCCGGTCCTGGCGGTCTTCGGCCTGACCGCCGACTATCCCGGTGCGCAACGACGCCACTATCGGTTCCTGGTGGATGCCCTGCCCGAGATCCGCGACGACCTCCGGGCCCGGGGGGTGGCCTTCGTGGTCCGCCTGGGCGACCCCTCGCAGGTGGTCCCACGCCTCGCCGCGCAGATCCGTCCCGCGGCGATCGTGGGGGACGAGAATCCCCTGCGTGTGGGCCGAATGTGGCGAGACAAGGTGTCCGCGGCGGTCGAGGTCCCGTTCGCCTGCGTGGATGGCGACGTGGTCGTGCCCACGAGCCTCTTTCCGAAGGAAGAATTCGCCGCCCGCACCCTCAGGCCCAAGATCCATCGCGTGCTCGAGGACTTCCTCAGGCCGATCCCCAACCCCCGGGCGCGAACCGAGTGGAAGACCGGCGAGGTTCCCGCAGGCGAGGTGATCGAACCCGACTCCCTGCTCGAAAGCCTTCGCGTGGGGGGGGTGGGCGAGGTGCCCGGCTATCGCGGCGGGCCGGCCGAGGCCTCGCGACGTCTGCGGAGGTTCCTCAAGGACCGCCTCCCGGCCTACGCCACCGAGCGCAACGAGCCCACCCCGTACATGACCAGCGAACTCTCGGCCCACCTCCACTTCGGCCACATCCACCCCACCACGATCGCCCTGGCCGTCCGCGACAGCGGAGAAGACCCCGCCAGCGTGGCCTCGTACCTGGAGGAGTTGATCGTCAGGCGCGAGCTCTCGATCAACTTCATCAGCCGCAACCCTCGCTACGACCAGCTCGAAGGCGGCCCGAACTGGGGCCTGGCCACGCTGAACAAGCACCGCGACGACCCGAGGCCCGTGCTCTACCCGGCCGATCGCATGGAGGAGGGCACCACGGGCGACCCCCTCTGGAACGCCTCGCAAAAAGAGATGGTCATCACGGGACGCATGCACAATTATTTGCGCATGTACTGGGCGAAGAAGGTCCTCGAATGGTCGCCCGACCCCGAGACGGCGTTCGCGCTTCTGGTGGATTGGAACGATCGCTACGAGATGGACGGGCGCGACCCGAACGGATACACGGGGATCTCGTGGGCGATCACCGGAAAGCACGACCGCCCCTGGGGCGAGCGCCCGATCTTCGGCCTCGTCCGCTTCATGAGCGGGGCCAGCACCGGCAAGAAATTCGACTCCGCCGCCTACATCGCCCGCGTCCGAGACCTGGAGCAGGGCCGGTTGCTTTGATCGAATGGGGATGAACCGCGAAGACGCCAGGAGCCCTGGCGGTTCATCCTCCCGGATCAGGAGATGTGGAATTCCTTCAGGCGAGAACGGAGATCATCCAGCCCCTGGAAGAGCACCGCATTGAGGCCCAGGGTGTGGGCGGGCTCGATATTCAGGGGGCGGTCGTCGATGAACACGGCGTTCGCCTCGCTGCATCCGGCGATGCCCAGGGCGTTCACGTACATGTCCTCGTCGGGCTTCACCTGGCCGAGGTAGCACGACGTGAGGAACGAGCGGAAGATCGGGGCCAGGCCGAAGCGGCTCACGCGGTTCTCGTGAAGCTCCCGAGACTCGTTGTTCAGCGTGAAGAGCCGGTAATTGCCGCTGTCGGCCAGCGTGCGGACCCACTCCAGCGTGTCGCCCAGGACCTGCGACGAGTCGAACATGAACTGCCGGAACTCCTCGGGCGAGAACGACCGCTCGCGATGGAACACCGTCTTCTTCATGTACGCGTCCAGGCTCAGACGCCCGGTCTCGAACGCCGTCTTGAGCATCTCGTGACGGGTCTGGAACTCGGGATAATCGATGCCGAAGGTCTCGGCCGCGCGCTTCCTCGCGCCGGTGTCCCAGCCGTTGGTCAGCAATACACCGCCGATATCGAAGAACAACGTGCGCGTGTCAGGCATGGGCTCTTCCCCTGGTCGAAGGATGGATCTCCCACGGGACGGTGGACTCCGAGCGGGGGCCGGCCAAGGCGGCCTCACCCGTCCATCGCATCGTCCGGAGATTTCGAGAGTCTACCACCCGGCGCGAGGTCAAGCCCGCAGTGAACGCACTGATCTCCCACCCAG
>JANOBY010000194.1:0-1933 GCA_031411935.1 Planctomycetales bacterium
GAAGATCACGCCTTTGCCGCCCCCGGCCGCGATGCCGATGTCGGCTTCCTTGGCCTCGCCGAACCCGTTGACCAGGCAGCCGAGGATGCTGATGCGGAGCGGCTCCTTGCGCTTGGACATCTTCTCCTCGACCTCGGCCACGATCCGTTCGAGGTCGATGTCCAGGCGTCCGCAGGTCGGGCAGGCCACGACCTCGGGCTTGGTCACGCGGCGGTCGCATGAGCGGAGGATGTCGAACCCGGCGGCGATCTCGGGCACGGGGTCGCCGAGCAGGGACACGCGGATCGTGTCGCCGATGCCCCTCAGGACGATCGCGCCGATGCCCGCGGCGCTCTTCAGGGTGCCGTACTCACGCGAGCCGGCCTCGGTGATTCCCACGTGGGTCGGGTAATCGGCCTTGGTGGCGTAGAGCGTGTAGCACTCGACGGCGGTGGGGACGTGGCTGGCCTTCAGACTGATGATTAGGTCGTGGTAGCCGAGCGACTCGCAGGTTTCGATGGCCCGCAGGGCGCTCTCGACCATGGCCTCGGGGCAGGGGAAGCCGTACTTGTCGATCAGGTCTTTTTCGAGCGAGCCGGAGTTCACGCCGATCCGCATGGGCACGCCTTTATCCTTGGCCTTCTTGATCACTTCCTTGAAGCGATCGATGCTGCCGAGGTTGCCGGGGTTGATGCGGATCTTGTCCACCGCGCGCTTGCCGGAGGGGGTCACGGCGTCGAGGCAGGCCAGGGCCATGCGATAGTCGTAGTGGATGTCGGCGATGAGCGGGATGTTGATGCGGTCGCGGAAGGCCATGCACGCGGCCACGTCTTCCTTTTTGGGCACGGTCACGCGGACGATCTCGCACCCGGCCTCTTCCAGCTTGCGGATCTGCTCGACCGTCGGCTCGGCCTCGAACGTGTTCGTGGTGGTCATGGACTGAATCCAGATCGGATTCGATCCGCCCACGACCTTGTCTCCGACCGCCACTTCGCGGGTCTTGTGCCGCGAGACCGTCGTGCTATAGGCCATCGTCGCCGTCCTATCCCGTTGAAGCAGCAACACTTTGCGTGATTTTAATCGGAAGACATCACAGATATGGTAGCCACTCTATTGGGGAGGGTCAAGGCAAAGAGCTTCAGGCAGAGTGTGCGGAGGGGACGCTAAGACGACTAAGGAATGTTCCGAAGAAAATCTGGCGATTGCTTCGCGCCCTACGCGTGAAACTCGTCAACCCGACTCAGGAAGGGCGGGGCGGCCCCTGGATTCCGGCCTCGGTCTGAACGAGAATCGCCGTACGGTCTCGATTCACCGCATCCGGGATGCTCGCCCATGCTCGCCCTCGCCCTTTTGCTGCCCTTGCTCTTCTCTCCCGATGGAAACGATATGCCGCCCCTGGGGCAGGCGAAGCGCGTGCTCGTCCTGGGCGACAGCATCACGGCCGCCGGACATTACACCGCCTATCTGGAGAGCTTCTTTCGCACGAGGTATCCCGATCGCGACATCGAGTGGATCAATCTCGGCCTCCCCAGCGAGGGGGTCACGGGCCTCTCGGAGCCGAAGCACCCCTGGCCCCGGCCCAACGTGCACGAGCGGCTCGATCGGGCCCTCACCACGATCAAGCCCGACGTAGTCCTGGCCTGCTATGGGATGAACGATGGGATCTATCATCCGTTCTCCGAAGAGCGGTTCGCGAAGTATCAGGACGGCCTCTTAAAGCTCGTCTCGCGATGCCGGGACCAGGGCATCCGGGTCTATCTCGTCACGCCCCCTCCGTTCGACGGCCAGCCCGTGGCGAAGACCTTGCAGCCCTCCGACACGAAGGAGTTCGGCTGGACCGGCACGTATTTTCGCTACGAGGACGAGGTCCTTCGCCCTTACGCCACCTGGGTCCGATCGTTCCTGGGCATAAACTTCACGCCGATCGACATCCACGAGCCGATCCGCCTGCACG
>JANOBY010000195.1:0-13158 GCA_031411935.1 Planctomycetales bacterium
CACGCCGAAACCCACCGCCCACGCCACCAGCCAGAAGACCAGATAGCGATAGTTGTCAGAGTTAAAGATATTCTTGTTGATCACAAATCCGACGGTGATCAGGCCGACGGTCAAGAATAGGGCCAGGGACGTCCACCTCGACGCCAGTTCCCGCGACGTCAAACCCGCAATCATGAGACTGAGGACGGCACCCGCGAAGAGGAACCCCGTCGTTGCCAACGTGATCATCGTCACGGCCGACGGGCCGGTCGGACGGCGCCAGGCCCGGTTGCCAAACTTCTCCGGGGTGGGCTCCCAGGGAAGGTCGGGAAAGACGATCCGGTGTCCGGCGATCAAGCGTGGAAGACACTCCAGGGCAAGGATCCTCGTGTGATCCGTGGCCAGTTGCTTCGTGCGATCGAGATCGATCTCGCCTTCGTTCGGACCGGAGGTCTTTCGAAGGAGGATGGTGTTGAATTGCTCCTTGTAGCTGTCGTACGGATCGATTCGATAGCCGACCTCGCGAGGTAGGTCCCCGATCGTGAATCCGAGCAGAAACGCGACGAGGCCCAGGAACTTTCGCCCCATCGGCCCCGGCTGGAGGAAGGCCGGGATGCTGACAAGGGCCATGGGTGGGAGAATTGCAAGAGACATGGAATCGAGATAAAGACCGATTCCGCACCAGAAGCCAAGATGCAGGGCTCGCGCAGGCCCTCCCCTGGATAGAAATGCGTGCAAGCACGAAAGGGTGCCCGCGAACCATGCCACCGTGAGTAAATGACCGCCCGTCAGGCGTCCGGAAAGCCAGATGGTGCCGACCGAGGCGAACGCAAGGGGCACCAACGACCAGGCAGCCGATCGAGGCCCGAAGAGCCTCCAGGCCAGCAGGAAGGTGGCGAGGACCACGCACTCATACGCGAGCACGCCTCCCAGGACCAGGGTCCAGGGAGTCGCGCCGAAGATGAGGGCAGCAGGAAGGGCAACCAGGACCGGGCCGATCCCCAGATGCGGCGTGCCCGGAAAGTGCCAGCGGAGGTGCCCCCTGGTGGCCTCCATGAGGGTCAATCCGTCAACAGCCAGGTCGCTGTCGAGATGCACTCGGGCGTTCAGGATCAAGGGAACGCGGACGATCGCCACCCAGATCATCGCGACGATCAGGCAAATCCACGGCCATCTCGGCGAAGCAAGGCGTGGGGCATCTGGCGTGGAGTCGACCACAACGTCCTCGGCTCAGACGGGGAAATGGAGCGGACTTTGCTCGGGATTCGAAGGAATGGGGCGGAAGCATTCTCTCGGAGAGGCGAGCAATCAGGAGGAACCAAGGAACCCGGACAAGCGGACGATCCCGAGTCTCCGAACGGCCCCGGGCCGTTGAGACGAAGGACCTCGCGATTCCGTCAAACGGCACCGACCATGGACTCGAGTTGAAGGATCGAGCGATTTTGCTCCTTCGCGAGGTACTCTCGGCCCTTTTTGACGAGAATGTGGTCCCAGGGCAGGACCTCGGTCACGGGCCGCTCGCGTTGGCTGTAGAATGGGACGTCAATGGCAAGGTCGTCGAAGGTGCTCCACCAGATGCGCGAGTCGAAGTGCTCTTTCCAGGCATCGAGCCGGGCCCCTCGCCTCCAGGCCTCCTCGAGCGCCGGCGACACGCGACGATCCCCGCGCGTGAGGATCCCCTCCAGAAGACTCGTGTCGATGTCGTGACACTTCACGGTCACCGTGCGGAGCTTCACCCGGGATCGCAGGTACTTGTGAGCCCAGAGGAAGTACTCGCGGTCCTGCATCCCGCTCCATTGATAAGGGGTGTGCGGCTTGGGGACGAAGTTTGACACGCTGGCCGTGACCTCGGCATAACGCCCCGTCACGTCCTTGCCGATCCGGGCCAGGGTCTCGGCCATCTCGACGATCCCGTCCAGGTCGACCGGCCTCTCACCGGGGAGCCCGCACAGGAAGTAGAGCTTGACCTTCCTCCAGCCTCGGCGGAAGGCCTCGGCCGCGCCTTCATAAAGGTCCTTGTTGTCGATCGGCTTGCGGATCTGCTCACGCATGTCGTCCCGGGCGACCTCGGGTGCCAGGGTGAGGCCTCCTCGCCGACCTTCCTGAAGGAGCGCGGGGATCTTCTTCAGGGTCTCGGTGATGCGAAGGCTGGGGAGCGAAATCTTGACGTTGAGCGGGGTGAAAACCTCGCTCATCTTCGTCACAAGTTCTTCGAAGTGGGGATAATCGCTGGTGGAGAGGGAGAGGAGGCTGATCTCGTCGTATCCCGTGTTCTTGTAACTCTCGATCGCCGCGTTGAGGATGGTCTCGACCGTCCGGTAGCGGAGCGGGCGCTTGATCACGGTGGACTGGCAGAATCGGCACTGCCAGGGGCACCCTCGCATGATCTCGATCGCGATGCGGTCGTGCGTGGTCTCGACGAACGGGACGATCGGTCGCGTGGGAAGGGGCGACGCGTTGAAGTCGTCGATCACGCAGGCCCGGATCGTGGCGGGCACGTCGTCGCGAAGTCGCTCGATCCCGACCTGGATGCCGTCCTCATTGTACACGGGCTCGTAAAATCGGGGCACGTAGGCCCAGTCCACCTTCGCGGCGATCACCGCGAGCTTGTCTTCTCGCGAGAGGCCCGAGTCCTGAAGGGACTTCCAGGTCTCGCAGACCAAGGGGAGGCTGGGCTCGCCGTCGCCCACGACGAAGAGGTCGATATAGGGGGCCAGCAACTCCGGATTCTGGGCGCCGGGGCCTCCGGCGATGACCAAAGGATCGCCCTCCCCGCGACGATCGGCGTGGAGCGCGATCCCGCCGAGATCCAGCATCGTCAGGACGTTCGTGTAGCAGATCTCGTACTGGAGCGAGAAGCCCACCACATCGAACTGGTCGAGCGGGGTGAAGGTCTCGAGCGAGTAGAGGGGAAGGTCGTGGTCGCGAAGCGCCTTCTCGAAATCGGGCTGAGGGGTAAAAGCCCGCTCGCAGGCCCAACCCTGGTCATTCATGAGGCTGTAGAGCACCTGCAGGCCGTGGTGGCTCATGCCCAGGGCATAGGTGTCGGGGAAGGCCAGGCACAGGGTCCCCCGGCAGTTGGAATGATCCTTGGAGACGCTATGCCGCTCACCGCCAAGATACTGGGCGGGCGTCTGCACACCCGGGAGGATCTTGGTGGCGACGTATTCACGCAGTGGCGTGTTGATCATGAAACAGGACCTCCATGCCCACGGTTCTCGGGCGTGCTGACCGCGGGCGACGCTTAAGGGCGTATCTTAAACAAGGAGGGCGAACATCGGATAGGTCACGCCCCGCCTGAGTGCGCCGAAAGGACCGGTTGTGACGTTTCCAGATGGTCATCCCAATTGCTGTGCCCATGACTTAGAATTGGGAGATCGACCACTGAATCGTGCGTCCTTCCCCTCCGCGAGAGGCTTCCGCCATGTCGGGTGACAGCGAGGAGTCCTTCACACGCCCGTTCGGCGTGTCATCTTCCGAGGATCCTTCCTCGGATCCCGCGAACACACGACCCACCCTGCCCCTGCCCACCGAGTTCCAGACTCAGGAGCAGACCGATGAACTGCCTACGGGCGATTCGCCGGCCACACGCGTGGGAACGCCCGACTACCTTTCCTCCCCGACGCCCTCGGACAACCTCCGCTCGGGGGCCCTGTGGGAGACCGTCGAGGCCACCGGCGAGTTCCAGCCCGGCCAGTTGATCTTCAACCGCTACATCGTTCAGGGAAAGCTCGGCCGAGGCGGGATGGGCACGGTCTGGCTCGTGACCCACCGGGAGCTCAACACGGACCGGGCCATCAAGCTGATCGTGGCCGGGATCTCGTTCGACACCCAGGCCAGGGCGCGATTCCGTCGCGAAGCCCAGGTCATGGCCAGGTTCTCGCATCCCAACGCCGTGACGGTGCACGACGCCCGTCTCACGGAGCAGGATGTCGCGTTTATCGACATGGAGTACATCCGGGGCCAGAGCCTGGATCGTGTGATCCAGCGTGGCATCCCGATGCCGCTGGACTGGACCGGCAGGGTCCTCAACCAGCTCTGCGACGTGCTCCAGGTGGCCCACGACAACGGCATCGTCCACCGCGACCTCAAGCCCGCCAACCTCATGTTGCTGGACGACCGGCCTTATGGAAAGGAGCACCTGAAGGTCCTCGATTTCGGCATCGCCAAGATCCTCCGGGAGGTCGAGACCGAGGGCGGGCCGAACACCATGACCGGGCTCTTCATGGGCACCCCGCCCTATGCCAGCCCCGAGCAGGCCGACGGAAAGGCCGACACACGGAGCGACGTGTACTCGGTGGGCGTGATCCTCTACGAGTTCCTCACCGGCTTCCGACCCTTCTCGGGGCCTGCGGCGAGAGTGCTCGTCGACACCATTACGACCCCCCCGCCGCCCTTCTCGGTGATGAACCCGAACGTCTCGTATCCGCCCGGGATCGAGGATCTCGTCCAGCGGTGTCTTGCGAAGCAGCCTGAGAATCGTCCGCAGAGCACCCGCGAGATCGCCGAAGCGTTCGCGAATTGCCTTCCCAAGCCGGCCGAGCCGACCACGTCGCCGATTCCGCCCGTCCGCCTTCCCTGGATCCCCGTCGCCCTCGTGGGCCTGGCCTTGATGATCGGGGCGGGATGGTGGGTCTCCAGGGACCGGATCCCGGGGGCGAACCTGCCGCCCAGGTCCTCGATGCTTTCCAATGGGATGGCTCCACCGGAGGGCTACGTGGCGGATCCGAAATCGGATCTCGATTCCCGCGGTCTCCCCATGACGGTTGTTCCCACCGGGCTTCTCGCCGATACCGGCATGCGGATGGTGCTCTTGCCCGGGGGCAAGATGAGAACCGGGATCGGGCCCCTCGCGGTCGATCAGGTCGCCCCGTTCGCCATGAGCGAGACCGAAGTCACGAACGGCCAGATGAAGGCGTACTTCAAGGATCAGAAGGTCGAACCGCCCGACGATTTCCAGACGGCCTACGATCAACTCCTCAAGAACCGAGAATCCCCCGTGAGTCCGCAGGACGCCGACCGGCACCCGGCCGTAGGGATCTCCAGGACGATGGCCGAGGCGTTCGCCCGATGGGCGGGTGGATCCCTGCCGACCGAACAACAGTGGGCCTATGCCGCCAGGTCGGGCGGTGACCCGAGCCGGCTGTTTGTCTGGCCCGATCCCCAGCCTCCGATCGCCGAGGGCGGCCGCGCGAACCTGGAAACCTTGAGCTCGATCCCCACGAAGACGACCAAGGTGAAGAACTTCCCCGACGACCGCACCGACCAGGGCATCTACGACATGATGGGCAACGTCCGTGAATGGACGAAGACCCCCGGACGAAGCGCGGCCGAGTTTGTCGTGAGGGGAGGATCGTTCCTCGCCTTTGCGTCCGGGTACACCAACTTCCGTCGCGAATTCGTGATGGGGGACGAGGAACTCGACGACCTGGGCTTTCGCATCGTCATCAATTCCACCGGAACCAACAAATCCGCACCCTGAACGAGGGTCAACATCAGACCTTCCGGCCGGGGCATGCTCGTGGCTCTTTCCCCGAGGATTCTCATGTATCGAAGCCTGGGCCTGGCATGCCTGCTGATCCTGAATGTCGGGGCCGCAACGGCGCAGGAGCCTTCCAGGGCCCCGAAGGTCTGGGCCGTGCTGGTGGGCATCGACGCGTACGAGGATCCCGAACTCCCGGCCTGCTCGGGGGCGGCGATGGATGCCAGGGCCCTCAGAAAATGGCTGGTCGAGACGGCGAAGTGGGAAACCTCGCAGGTCCTCTTGATGGATGGATCCTCCCAGCGAAATCATGGCCCGAAGGAGCAGCAACTGGAATCGCTCCGTCCCACGAGGGCCAATCTCGATTGGGCCGTCAAGGAGTGGCTTGCCCATCGCGTGAAGCCCGGCGACGTGATCCAGATCTACTTCGCAGGTCAGGCCGTCGGGGCCCGCGAGGGGGATCCGCAGTCTCGCGACCAACTCCTGCCCATCGACGCACGCTCCCGTTCGCTCGACACCTCGGGCTGGCCGATCCAGGAGGTCATCGAGGGGATCGCCTCTCGAGGGGAAAACCCGATCCTCTTGTGGCTCGACACCTCGCTCGCGGGGCGGGGTCATCCTGCCGGCGATGCCCTCGGTCGTCGCACGACGTCCCGGCCCTTCCTCCAGGAACTCACTCGGTGGCCAGGCGTCAGCGCCTGGATGGCCGCGGACGGTCGCCCGTCCACGGAACCAACCGGGCCTAACGAGCGAGGCGCGTTCTTGTCGGCGGTCCTCCCGGCCATGGGGACCGCCGAGCGACCGGGAAACATCCTGGGCTCGCTGTTCGCGGCCAGCCGGGATGAACGCCTCGTCAACCAAGGATTCCGGACCGCCGGAGGTCTCGGACCGGAGTGGTCCCTCTGGCCCAGGTCGCTCGCGTCGATCGTGCGACCGCCGAGCGAGCTCCTCCTCCAGCACGGACACTCCGACCGGATCACGGCCATCGTTTTCTCTCCTGATGGCTCGACGATGATCACGGCGAGCCGAGACTCGACGATCAAGGTCTGGCGGCTCAGGGACCGCGTCCTGCTACGAACCCTCACGGCGCATTTCGTGGGAGTGACGGCATTGGCCCAGAGCCCCGACGGGGCCAGGTTGGTGAGCGCCGATGGGGCTGGCCGAGTCGTCCTCTGGGATCTGGCAAGCTTGCAAACGACCCGCTTTCTCGGCCCTCCCCCCCACGTCCGAGGGATCGCCAAGGTGGTTTTCCGGGGGGATGGATCCGGGTTTGCCACGCTCGACGACGACGGACGGGTGGTCTCCTGGTCGATCGGCGAGAAGACCCTCACTCCCAAGGTCCTCGCCGAGAACGCCACGGCGCTGGCCGGTGGAGATCAGTTGTTCGCCGTCTCGTTGCGAGTCAAGGAGGGTGAACCCGCTCTCCGCCTGTTCGATGGCGACGGGAAAACCCGTGATCTTCCGGGGGTCGCGGGCTTCATCCCGGCCGAATCACTTTCAATCCGATCAAATCGGCTCGGAGTGGGAAACAAATCGGGCAGATTCGTCCTTTATAGCCTCTCGGACGGAACAACTTTGGGGAGCGTCGCGGGATCAGATCCGATCGAGGGGATAGCGTTCTCCCGATCGAACGCCTTCGCGCTATCCGGGACGTCCTTGCTTGCGCTCTCTCTGGTCGATGGCCAGACTTCACCGCCGTTGCTCGCGCCAAGGCGGATTGCGAGTGTGAAGGCCACCGAGGATGAACGACTGGTTGCGGTCGCCGATGTGACGGGGCAACTCCTCGCGTGGGATCGCAGCGACCCGAAAAATCCCTTGAGCGTTGAAATCGAGAAAAAGACTCCGGCAGAGCCCTCGACGGTCCTGGCGGTCTCTCCCGAAGGGCAACTGATCTCGGGAGATAAGGATGGAGGGATTCGCTTCTGGGACTGGCCTGGAGGTCGATTCCTCGCTCGCGTTTCCCCGCATCGGGGGAAGATCGAGACGCTGGCCGTGTCTCCCGATGGCCGGGTCGTGGCTCAGATCGATCATGATCGACGGGCAAGGCTCTTCGACCTGATGGACGGACGAGGCCTTGTGAGCATACCGGGACAATGGAAGGCCCTCGCCTTTCTGCCCGACGGCCAGGCGCTGGCCATGACCCGTCACGACGGTTCCATCGCGATCGTCGATCGAGGTACGAACACCGCGAGGACCGTCAGTTTCCTCCGCCCCCTTCGCGAAGGGGCAGAGAAATCCGCCTGGGGCTTCGGCCCGGTCGCGGTCTCGCCCGACGGGAAATATCTGGCGGCGGGAAGCCCGCAAGGCCCGCTCGCGTGCGTTTGGCCGATCACAGGCGGACAGCCCGTCGTGACAATCCGCGACCACGACGATCCGATCTCATCGGTGCGATTTTCGTCCGATTCTCGCCATATCGTCTCGGCGAGTCTGGATGGGACGGTCAAGATTCGGGAGCTCCTTTCGGATCAGCCGCTCTGGACGCTCCAGCCCGAAGTCGAGGCCAAATCGGCCGAGGACCCCGGGGTCATCGCCGTCGCGCTGGCCCCAGGGCCGATCAAGAGGGCCGCGACAGGTCATCTGGACGGTCATGTGTGGCTCTGGGACCTCGAACCGGGACGCGCGAAGGGTACGAAAATCGGACGCTTCGACGGACCGGTCAAGTCGGTCATCATCACGCCCGACGGAACCCGCCTGGTCGCCTGCGGCGTGGACAAGACGATCCGGCAGTGGCGGATCGATGGTGCCATTCCGCCGGGCGAACCGCGACGTTTCCTACCTCAGCATACGGAGCAGGTGAACGACCTGGCGGTCTGGCCCGACGGCCGGCTCATTGCCAGCGTGAGCGACGACTCCACGCTACGTTTCTGGAAGCCGGACGGCTCGGGACTCATCGGCACGATCTGCATGTCACCGCAGGACGGGAACTGGGTCGCCTTCACGCCCGAAGGTCGGTTCGACAGCGCCCCGGGGGGAGAGACACAGGTCGCCTATGCCGAAGGCAATCGCGTGGTCAACCTCGACCAATCCGACGACGACAGCCGGGTCTTCGGACTGGCGGGCAAGTGGCTCGGTCGCGAACCCATCCCAGGTCGCTCCCCACTGCTGGTGTCTCGACCGCCCCCCCTTTTTCTCGAGCAAGGCAAGGCGGAAAAGGGGGGTGACGTGGAGATGAAAGTCCGGGTCGCCGAGGCGGATCTCGTCAACTTCCGGCTTTTCGTGAACGACAAGCCGGTGAGGGACGAGACCGATTTCCAGTCGACCGCCGACCCCGCCGTCAAGGTGGTCTCCGTTCAGCTGGCGAAGGGGGAAAACCGGATCGTGGCGATGGCGTCGCGCCCGGTCGCGGGTGCGATTCACGGCAGATCGAACGAAGTCCTCCTGGTGGGCCGGAAGGACGAGAAAGACCAACCCGGCGTCGTGCATGCTCTGGCTCTGGGCGTGAGCAAGTACCGGGAAAACGCCCTGAAGTTCGCCGACCGGGATGCTTCCGATTTCGCGCATTTTCTCTCGACACACGGGATCGCGGGGGGTGGCCGAACGGGGATGAGACTCGTGCTTCAGAACAACGAGGTGACGCCCCTATCGGTCGAGAAGGCTCTCACCACGTTGCGCGAACTGGCCCGTCCCGAGGATACGATCGTCGTGTTCCTTGCCGGCCACACCGACGTTCGTCGTGAGCGCTATTATCTCCTCCTCCCCGGATTCCCGTTCTCGCAGGACGCCCAGAGGAAGGTGGCATCCATGCCCATTCGCGATGATCCGGCGACCCTCGTTCCGTACACGACGATCTATCGAAGTCTCTCACGCATGAATGCCCTGAACCGGCTGGTGGTGGTTGACGCGTGTCAGGCGGATGCCATCGACGACGATCCGGGGGTTCGAAGAATTCAGGACAAGGTGGACGACGGGGCCCATCGCGCAAGGACGGCCTACCTGCTCTCGACCCGCCGAGGAGAGGCCGCCGAATCGACCACCCTGGAGCACGGGCTGGTCACCCATCTCCTCCTCAGAGGGATGGGATCCACCGACCTGAAACCCGAGCCCGGAGGCGTGCTGGGCAATGCCGACGCGGACGGCAACGGGGTCGTCACGACCGAGGAACTTCGCCAGTTCCTCGACGTCCACCTGCCCATCCTCACGACCCAGGTCGATCTGTCGGCCCAGAGGGCCAATCCCGCCTCCCCGCCGAGAGAAATTGGGCAGAAGGCGCGGGCTCAGGGCGCAACCTCGACCTTCCCGCTCGTCAAGCTCCCGAAATAAGCTGGTCCAACCCTTGATGGTTGGCTCGGCTCCCGATGGAGATCAGGCACGAGTCACCGATCGAATGACCAGGATTCAGCCAAAGTCTGCGGGCGATTCGGCTCGAAGATCCAGACCTGCGGGGAGATCGTCTCCGGGATGTAGCAGGCCGCGAATTGCTTCCTGGTGGTCAGTTCCTTGACCCTCAAGACCACAGCATCCTGGAAGTCGTCCAGGGTCATCGGAACTCGAGGATCGACCCAGGGGCGAGACCTGGCGCGGGCATCGAACACGTCGAGAATCGCCTGGGCGAAAGCTCCGTGCCCCTTGCTCATCACGCGACGGCTGGCCCCGTGGTTCGCCGCCACGAAGGTGATGATGTTGCGCCGGGCGAGCGACCGGACCCAGTCCTTGAGGCCGTCGCGGCACTCCGCGGGGGCTCTCTCGTGGGACGTGTCGAGCAGGAGCAGGACCTTGCAGCCTCGCGCGGCCACCTGCTGAAGGGTTTCGGCGAGTTCCTCCGCCGTCGGGACGTCGTCCACGTTCGGCTTCGTTCCCGAGTCGGAGGCCAGGACGAATCGTTCCTTCCGACCTGTGAGCACGTGGGATTCGAGCAGGACCACGAGCATGTCGTTCGGCTCGAATGTGGTCGATTGGACGTCCTTCCAGGTCTTGCGAAGTTGTGCTCCTGTGACCCCAGTCCCAACAAGAACGGGGCGATCCTTGATGCTCTGATAGCGCGGCTTCTGTGCAGGCGCCGCGAAGAAGGAACGCAGATCCTTTGCATCCTCGTCGGCGAATGGAATCTCGGGAAAACGCGAATCCTTGAACGGGCCGGTGGCCCCGATGGCGATCACGTGGAGGGTTGGCGTCTTCTCGACCTCCTTCTTCGAGACAACGACAACCGACTCCGTGCGGCTTTTTTCCTTGTCGTTCACCGCGACGACCGAGACGGTCTGCCTCCCGGGGTGCGTCGGGATGTTCAACATTTCATCGACCGAGGTTCGCGGGGGATTGAACTCGCGAGGATCCCCCACGGGGCGACCATCAACCAGAACCTGGATCGACTGGATCGGGCTGGTTGCCGGGGCCTCCACCTGGGCTCGCAACCGTAGGCCTTGCACGGGCACCTCGAACCGCTGCTCGACCATCGGAGCCGTGCTCGTGATCTTGACCGTTGGCGGCGATTGAGCCTGGACGAGGGCGGCCGGATCCTCGCCGTCGAGCCCGAATGCGGTGAAAACGGCGTCGGGATTCGGCGAATCGGCGAGGGCCGTGATGAGCGCGGGCTTTCGGAACTCCTTCTCGAACTTCTCGGCCGGGAAGCGGTCGGTCGACTGGTCCAGGGTCGCGCCGTTCTTGTGCCAGCCGAGGTACTTGCGGTCGCCGGCCACCGAGGTCTCGTAATAGCCCTCGGGGGTCCAGGCCACCCACTCCCGGTCCTCTCCCATGAAGAGCGAGAGCCTGGGAGAATCGCGGCGTGTGGTCCCGACCGGGAACTGTTCGTTCCCACGCTGGATCATAAACTGCACCGAAAATCCTGGCTCGACCAGGTCCAGCGCCTTGAGGTCGGTCGTCAGCGGGAGTTCTTTTCCTTCGACGGCGATTTGGAGGATCTGATCCTTCGCATTCAAGCCCATGGCCTCACCGAATCCTCGCTTCCTGACCTGGACCACGGTGATCTTGCCCTGGGCATCCCGGGCAAACTCCACGCCCATGGGGGGACGAACATCGCATCCGGCAAGGCTCCACAGACGCACGGTCTGGTCGGAAGATCCGCTGACCAGCCAGAGTCCATCGGGTGAAGGCGCAAGGTCGTACACGGCGCTCGAATGACCGGCGAAGAATCGCGTGCGTTCGCCATCCTCCGTGCGGAACACACTCACCCCGCCCTCGGAGGCCACGGCCAGACAAGGACGGGCATGTCCTGCGGCCGGAGCAAGAAAGGTGTAAGCCCACCATCTTCGCTCCCGGAGGGGGTTGAGCCGGATCGGCGTTTCCTTCCCCCTGGGATCGATAAGAGTGAGGGCGAAGGCGTCCAGGGGGCGGACACTCCACCCTTCCCACGCGGTCACGGCCTGTTTCAGGTCGCCAGGTGGCACGTCCTTGACGGCCAGTTGCTTCCAGTCGAAGCCGACCCACTCGCGCGGGGTGGCCTCGCGAGAGAATGCGACCGAGCGGCTGTCCGCTCCGAAGGCGACTTTCCAGAGGCTGGAGCCCTGCCCTTGAAGGGTGATCGCGGGTTTCGCCTCCTCGATCAGGTCGCGAATGACCAGGGCCTGAGGATTGCCCCCTCCGTAGGCGAGCCGACGACCGTCGGGGCTGAACGCCAGGGCGAGCACAAGGTTGTCGGCCGTGAATTGGCGAGGCAGCAGCTTCCCATCGGGCAGGGAACGGAGTCGAACGAGACACTCTACGGAAGGGCGATCGGAGGGGTTGGCCAGTTTGTTCGCGAGGACGGAGACGGCCATGACCTTCCCGTCGCTAGAGAACGCCGTGGCCTCGATCGGTCCCCTGAGCCCGTCTCGCCCTTGCAGGAGCGTTGGCTCCGCGAGCGCATCGCCCGTGTAACGAACGAGGAAGCCATTCTCCCGACCGAGAATCAGGTGGCCTCCATCCCCCGGCAGGAAACCCAGCGACACGATCGAGAAATTGCGTGCATCGTTAGACTTCGCGTCCTTGGGGGTCTCGGAGGCGGTTGGGGAAGCCTCCTTGAGCAGGGCTTTCGAATCGAGATCCCACAGGCGGACGATCCCGTCCGCGCCGCCCGCCGCCAGCCTCTTCCCGTCGCCGCGGATTGAAAGCGTATTCATGGGGAGGCTGGGGCCCCAGAGGACCCGGATCGGCTTGCGGGCCGGGACGTCCCAGAGGATCACGCGGCCGTCATTTCCCGATGAGGCGAGGATCTTGCCGTCGGGCGAGTAGGCCAGGGCCGTGACCGAATTCGAGTGGCCGATCGCCTCGGGCCTGGACTGATTGGAGGCGGGGAGGATGGCGTCAACCTGCCCCGTGGTCACGGCGGGATCTCCGGGGTAACGCATGAGGGTGATGTTTCCTCGCGTGTTCCAGAGGCCATATCCTCCGAGGGCGAGGGTCCTCCTGCCGTTAGTGTCGGCGACCGGCGAGAGGGCCATGGCATTGATGCCGCCCGCCTGCCCTCGCCAGATGGCGGGCCGGAGGGTTCTCAGGAGGGCCGCCCGCCCCGGGGAGACATCCCACACGTTCACGACCTTATCCAGGCCGGAGGACAGGAGCCGATCCCCCTCGTTCGAGAAGACCAGGCTCCGTATCGGGGCGCTGTGGCCGCCGGTCTCGAGCGCCACGAACGGCCTCGTGAAGTCGCGGATCTGATCCTGAGCGACCCCAACGGGCATGCCGCCGGCGTACCACGCCGCAAGGACACTGACCAGGCATCCACACGAAGGTCGTCTCATGATGCGTCTCGCCTCGCCGAGGAC